>NZ_CATNLY010000023.1:0-317513 GCF_950100655.1 Pleomorphomonas sp. T1.2MG-36 | reverse complement strand
CGACAGCTTCTACGTCATGGACACGGTGGTGGTACGGCTGCCGGACTTGATTACGCGCGCCGCCGAACTGGACATGCTGGCTCGCCACCAGTCGACGCTCGAAGCGCTCGATGATGAGGCTCGTGCAGCCTTCACCGTGCTTCTCGGGCAGATCGAAACCGACATGAGCACGATCAAGGCGTCGGTCGAGGTCTCCAAGAAGAGTAACGCATCCGGTTCGGTGGCTGCCGCGCTCGAAGGCCCGACCGCTGCCTTCGTCGCCAAGGTCGAGGACTTCGCCCGGACAGCCAACAAGGTGGCCGCCGATCTCCGCAACGATGCCAAGCGGGCGAACGCCGACACGGCCGGTCTTTCTACGGCGAACAGAATGCTCGTCGTGGCGGCGGATGACTACTGGCGGCAGTCGACCGATCAGCTCGACGAACTGCTTGGCGTGCGCGTCGGAGGCTTCTGGGCGCGCATGTTCATGATGCTCGGCCTCGCGCTTGGCATAGCCGTTTTGGCCATCGCGGCGGCGGCGCTTTTGTCCCGCTCTATCGTCCGCAGCATATCGAGCCTCGACGCCCATATCCGGGAACTCGGCGATGCCGACATATCGAGCGATCTGGTTGAGGCCGACCGCACCGATGAAGTCGGTCAGCTGGCACGAGCCGTCGCCTATTTCCGCGACCGGACCATCGAGAAGCTCAACGAGGCCAACTCCGAGGAACGGCAGCGCGAGATCCTGCAAAACAAGCGGGCGGCTCTTGCCGGCGTCGCCGATCGCCTGCGTCTGTCGGTCCACTCCGTGGTGGGTGCGATCAACGGTCTCGCCAACAACGTCAGTGTGGTCATCGATGCCGTCGCGACCAATGCGTCGACGACGCGCAGCGAGTTGGACACGTCGCTGACGCGCCTCGACCTCACCAACAAGGACATGAACGGCGTCGTGTCGGCGGTTACCGAGCTCGCAACGTCCCTGTCCGAGATATCCCAGCAGACCGCCGTTTCGGCCAAGGATGCGGCGACGGCCCGCTCCTACTCGGAGGCGGCCAGAGCGCTCGGTGGCAAGCTCACCCAGGCGTCGGAGAAAATCGGCCAGGTTACGACGTTGATCTCGGCCATCGCCCAGCAGACCAACCTTCTCGCCCTCAACGCTACCATCGAGGCGGCGCGGGCCGGCGAGGCGGGCAGGGGATTCGCCGTGGTGGCCGCCGAGGTCAAGCAACTCGCCAATCAGACGGCGGGCGCCACCGATGAAATCACGCGTCAGGTCGAGGACATCCGCGCCGCCGCTCAGGAGGTCGCCTCTTCGCTCGACGAGATCACGGGATCGATCGAGGCGATATCGTCGTTGAGCTCGACCATCGCCGGTGCGGTGGAGCAGCAAAGCGCCGCAACTTCGGCCATCAACGAAAGCCTGGACCGCTCCACGGCGGCTAACCATGACGTGGTCGAAAGCCTCAACTGCCTGCCGACGCTCGCCTCCCAGACCGAGCAGGCGGCGGCGAAGCTGGCCGACATGAGCGGCACGCTCGTCGGGCAGGTGCAGAGCCTGGAACGGGAGGTCGATGCGCTCGTTCACGACCTGATGGACCAGCGCCGGCACCCGCGCAAACAGGCGGACGTAACTGTGACGGTGGATTTCGCCAACGGTGCCAGGCGCGCGCTTCGCCTGCATGACGCCTCGCGGTCCGGCATGCGGTTCGCAAGGCTCGATGGCTTGAACGCCGGCACCGAGGGGCGGATCTATCATCCCGTCCTCGGCCCGCTGGACGTCAAGGTTGTCTGGTGCAACGATCAGGTGATGGGCGTCCAACTGGTCGATCGCATGCTGACGGACGACGAAGTGGACCAGTTGGTTGCCCGCCGGCTTGCCGCGTGACGAGCGCCCCCGAAGTGCCTAAAGCCTGATCGGCCTTGAAAGAACGACGGCCGACGACGGGCACAGCTCCCTGGCCTGCCGCGTGTCGAGAATGGCTTGCGGCGCCATCGCTCGTTCGGTGCGCTTGAAGCCGATCGCCTCGAAGAAGGCGGCCGCTGACGTGGTCATCAGCCACGCCGTCCGTGCTCCCTCGTCGAACGCGCGGCGGGCGAGCCGCGCCACGATGGCCTTGCCCGCGCCCTTGCCCCGCCACGCCGGCAGGATCACCAGCGAGCGAAGGAATGCTGCCTCGCCATAAAGTTCGTATCCGGCATAGCCGACGATCTCGCCGGATAACGTGCGATAGGCATGGAACCGCCGGCCTGGGTCGGAGAGATCGCCGGTCGGCAGGCCTTCGTCACGAAGTGCGGCGGCGAGCCCGGCGTCGGTGTCGGCAATCTCCTGATCGCGCAAGCAGATTTCGCCGTCGTCCTTGACGAAGTCTGCCAGTGGCTTCTCCGGCAACAGATCCAGCACCATGTCGGAGGGGCGGCACAGCTTGACTCCAAGCGGGCTCACCACGATCGGTCGGTTGATCAGGATGGGGTGCGCCACCATGGCGTCGAGCAAGTGGTCGTCGGTGAGCGCCGGATTGCCGAGCCCCAGTTCCTCATAGGGCGTGCCCTTTACCCTCAGCACGTCGCGCACCGCCATGCCCATGCGCCCAATCATCTCGGCCAGCAACTCCCGGCTCGGCGGGCACCTCTGGTAGTCGATCACATGCGGTTCGATGCCGGCGTGGCGGATCAGCGCCAGCGCGTTGCGCGAGGTACCGCAGGCGGGATTGTGGTAGATGACGACATCCATCAGGCCACCTTCTCATTGGGGAAGTAGCGTCCGCGGGTCCACAGTGCCACGTTGACGAGGCCGATCATCACCGGCACTTCGACCAGCGGCCCGATGACGGCGGCAAACGCCGCGCCGGAGTTGATGCCGTAGACGGCCACCGCCACGGCGATCGCCAGTTCGAAGTTGTTGCTGGCCGCCGTGAAGCACAGCGTGGTGCAGCGGCTGTAATCGGTGCCTGCCTTCAGCGACAGCACGAAGCTCAGCGCGAACATCACCACGAAGTAGATGAGCAAGGGGATGGCGATGCGGACCACGTCGCCGGGAATGGTGAGGATCAGCTCGCCCTTCAGCGAGAACATGACCACGATGGTGAAGAGAAGCGCGATGAGGGTGATCGGCCCGATCTTCGGCACGAAATGGCCGTGGTGCCAGTCCTTCGAGACGAAGCGCAGCATGATCACCCGCGTCATGACGCCGGCAATGGCTGGAATGCCGAGGTAGATGAACACGCTCTTGGCGATCTCGCCGATGGAAATGTCCACCTCCGAGCCCGTCAGGCCGAACACTGGCGGCAGCACGGTGATGAAGAACCACGCGAATACCGAATAGAACAGCACCTGGAAGATCGAGTTGAAGGCGACGAGGCCGGCGGCATACTCGGTCGACCCCTTGGCCAGCTCGTTCCACACCACCACCATGGCGATGCAGCGGGCAAGGCCGATCAGGATCAGGCCGACCATGTACTCGGGCTTGTCGGGCAGGAAGATGATGGCCAGCGCGAACATCAGCACCGGCCCGATCAGCCAGTTCTGCACGAGCGACAGCACCAGCACCTTGCCGTCGGCGAACACCTTCGGCAGGTCTTCGTAGCGTACCTTGGCGAACGGCGGATACATCATCAGGATCAGGCCGACGGCGATGGGAATGTTGGTGGTGCCCACCGTGCCCGCGTTGATCCCCGCCTCGACGGCGGGAAAGGCGTAGCCGATGGCAATGCCCACGGCCATGGCCGCGAAGATCCAGAGGGTGAGATAGCGGTCGAGAAAGGAAAGGCGGCTGGCAACCGAGGTCATTTATGCTCGCTTTCAGGAACTGGGGAGGTCTTGCAAGCGCTGGGCGCGCAGGTGCCGCCGCCATAGTCGAACCGGCGGCCGAGCTCCGGGTGGCCGGCACAGCAGTCATCGACGAGATAGTGCACGAGGTCGCGCACCGTCGGCACGAGGGCGCGATAGATGATCTGCCGACTGCGCCGCTCGGATGCCGCAAGGCCGGCACGCACCAGGATGGCAAGGTGGGTGGAGAGCGTGTTCTGCGGCACGCCCAGCTTTTCGGCGATGTCGCCAGCCGCCAGACCCTCGGGCTCATGGCGGATCAGTAGCTGGAACACATCAAGGCGCGTCTGTTGCGCCAGGGCGGAGAGGGCATCGAGGGCTTGGAGTTTTTCCATATATCGACGTTAGACGAAATATGGATATCAGGCAACATCCGGATAGCCGGCGCCCCAATATATCGATATTCGTCGAATTATCGAATATGACATTCAAGGACGGCTCGTGATGAGCGCATGTTGTTCCGAAGAAGCCCGCCCGGCAGCGTCCGGCTGCGATGAGGCGACATCCGGCGTCGCCTGCGGTTGCGGCAAGGCCGAACCGGTCCCTATCGTCGCGTCGCCGACCCGCCGGCTCATTGCCACGGCGCTCGCCGCCATCGTCTGGGTTGCTGTCTATCCCTGGCTCGAGACCCTTGCGGAGTGGATCGTCGCTCAACTGCCGATCGACAGGCAAAGCCACCTCGGCGACGCTCTGGCCTTCGTGCTCTACGACCTGCCCAAGGTCATGATGCTGCTCGTCGCCATCGTCTTCGCCACCGGCTTCTTGAGAAGCTACTTCTCGGTGGAGAATACCCGCCGCCTCTTGGCCGGCAAGCGCGAGGGGCTAGGCAACGTCGCCGCCGCCACGCTGGGCGTCGCCACGCCCTTCTGCTCCTGTTCGGCGGTGCCGCTGTTCCTCGGCTTCGTCTCGGCCGGCGTGCCGCTCGGCGTCACCTTCTCCTTCCTGATCGCCGCACCGATGGTCAACGAGGTAGCCCTCGGCCTGTTGTTCGCACTGGTCGGCTGGCAGGTGGCGCTCACCTATCTCGCCTTCGGGCTCACCATCGCCATCCTCTCCGGCCTGATCCTCGGCCAACTGCATCTTGAAGGCTGGCTGCAGCCCTGGGTGCGCGACGTGCGCATGGGCGTCGCGGTTCTGCCCGATCGCCGCCTCACGCTCGCCGACCGTCTGGAAGCGGGCTGGTCGTCGGTCCGGGAAATCGTCGCCAAGGTCTGGCTATGGGTGGCGCTCGGCATCGGCGTCGGCGCTCTGATCCACGGCTATGCGCCCACCGAACTGCTCGTCGCCATCATGGGCAAGGATGCCTGGTGGTCGGTACCGGCCGCCGTGGTGATCGGCATCCCCATGTATGCCGGCGCTTCCACCATCCTGCCGATCATCGAGGCGCTCATCGACAAGGGCGCGGCGCTCGGCACGGTGCTCGCCTTCATGATGGCGGTGATCGCCCTGTCGCTGCCGGAAATGATCATCCTGAAGAAGGTGCTCACTATGAAGCTGATCGCCGTCTTCGTCGGCATCGTCGGTCTCGGCATCCTGGCCGTCGGCTACCTGTTCAACCTGCTGTTCGCATGAAGGGCGCGACCATCAGCAGGGTTCTTCGCCCACCTGAACGCGATCCGGAGACAATCATGAAAGATATCAAGGTGCTCGGTTCCGGCTGCAAAACCTGCCAGCTCACTGCCGATCTTTTGAAGGCCGAGGCCGAAAAGCTCGGTGTGCCCGTCACGGTCGAGAAGATCACCGACTACGCCGTCATCGCCGGCTACGGCATCGCGGCGACGCCCGGCGTCGTGGTCGATGGCAGGGTGGTGCACGCCGGAGGGCTGCCGAAGGCGGCCGACGTCGACGGTTGGCTTCGAGCCTGAAACCTGTTCGACAAGCTCAGAGATGCCCGATCGCGTCGACGAGCAGCTTGGCGAAAACACTCCAGCCCTCGCCTGTCAGCCAGACGAGGGTAAAGGCGCCGACCATGCCGCCGATGGTTCCGGAGACGACGCCGATGACGACGGCGCGCCAGAACCCGCCCCAGACCCCCGGCGTGGAGGAGGGGGCCGTCTTGGCATTTCGCTTGGGCGATCGCTCCATGGATGGAGCGGCCACCGGACCGATGCGGTCCATGGGCCCAAGCGTCAGTCCGGGCTTTTTCCGAGTCTCGCCATCCAGGCTAGGCTCGGTCTTGCCGTATCCCGAGCCATCCTGATCCGGCAGATCGTCGGTCATGTCGAGGAGTGGGCCGAGATCCGGCTCGATGTCGCGCGCATGCTGGTTCATCGTGTGACCTTATCGTTTCCGGGGAGCTCGATACCCGGCGTTTGCGGCATTTCTGCGGGACCGCTTCCCAACCGTTGAATCGTCATCATGGTTGCGCGTCGTAGGGCAGCCTGCCGGACGGCCCGCACCGTACCGATGACCGGAAGGGCCTTCCCGGATGGGCGTGGCCCTGAAAAGACCGCCCAAGTCCGATGTTGGGTTCAGAAATAGAACGCACAATCCTGAAAACGTTTCGGATCGAACATTTATATCGTCACATAGGGAACTCTACTTCTTGATGAGCAGCCGCTCATGTGAAAGCTTTGGTGCGATCGAATACTTGGTGGCTCCGAAAATATGAAAGCAAAAATCTAAATATTCGGACGCGACCGGAAGCCGAGTCGGTTGGAAAACTCATGCAGCGTTGGAAACAGGCCGAAATCAAAATAACACGCATGCCTTCTAAATCGATTGAAGCGCAATAAAAGCTATACGGGCAAAGACGATGAGCGAACAAACCGCAGTGGACGATGTTGAGGCGGAGGTCGAAGAGGCGCCAGAGGATGAAATAATCGTCCTGGCTCAAAAGTGGAAGAAGAAGCGGGGCAGCCTCATCATGGCGCTGCACGAGCTTCAGGGGCGCCTGGGATATGTGCCGCGCGAGTCGGCCATGAAGCTCGGTCGCGAAATGGGCATTCCGCTGGCCAACATCTACGAGGTGTTGACCTTCTATAATTACTTCAAGCTGGAAAGCCCCGGCAAATACATCATTTCCGTCTGTACCGGCACGGCCTGCCACATCAAGGGTTCACCGAAACTCCTGCATGGCGTCGAGGACGAACTCGGCATCAAGGAGGGCGAAAGCACACCGGACGGCGAGTATCACCTTCAGGGCGTGCGCTGTCTCGGTTGCTGCGGCCTTGCGCCTCTCGCCTCCGTTAACGGCAAGGTCTACGGCAAGCAGGACGTAACCGACGCCCACGGGTTGCTCGAACACGTCACGCAGGATCGGCCGATGCACGTTGCCGCCGAGTCTTCCGACGCCGAGTAGGCCGCCGAAATCGAACAATTCCAGACACAAGTGGGACCGTTATGAAGCCGGAAGAGCTTGAAGTGAAAGCCGCCGCCGAGCTTGCCAAACAGCAAGCAATGGACGTGCGCCTGGTCTGCTGCTCGAGCACGGGCTGTCAGTCGTCCGGTGCGGCGGATATCGTCGCGCGTATCAAGACCGATATTTCCGAAAGAGGCCTGGACGCCAAAGTTCAGGTTGGCGGCACGGGCTGCATGGGCCTGTGCAGCAAGGGGCCGTTGGTGCGCATGACCTGCAAGGGGCACGAGGATGTGCTGTTCAGCGAGATGACGCCCGCTCTCGCAACGTGCCTCATCGAGGAGGTCGTCGCTCCGGTCGCCAATGGTGCCGAGGTCCATGATCCCGTCGGCCCGCTGGGTGCGCACGTCGTCGATCTGCACGCCGCCTTCTTCGCCATGCAGGAGCGCGTGGTCCTCTCCAACAATGGGCATGCCGACCCGGAGAAGCTCGCCGATTATCTCGTGCATGGCGGCTACCAGGGCCTTCGACGGGCCCTGACCATGTCTGCCGAGGAGATCTGCCAGGAAGTGCTGGCCTCCGGCCTGCGCGGTCGCGGTGGCGCCGGCTATCCGACAGGCCTCAAGTGGGACTTTGCCCGCCGCATGCAGTCGGACGTCAAGTACGTCATCTGCAACGGCGACGAGGGCGACCCTGGCGCCTTCATGGACCGCTCGGTGCTGGAAGGCGACCCACACGCCGTCCTCGAAGGCATGATGATCGCCGCCCGCGCCATGAACGCCACCAATGGCGTGTTCTATATCCGGGCGGAATATCCGCTGGCCGTCGATCGCATCGAGAAGGCCATCCGGCAGGCCCGTCAGGCCGGTCTGGTCGGTCGCAACATCCTGAACTCGGGCTGGAGCTTCGACTTCGACGTCCGCCTCGGCGCCGGCGCCTTCGTCTGCGGCGAGGAGACCGCTCTCATCGCTTCGGTGGAAGGCAAGCGCGGCACGCCGCGTCCGCGCCCGCCGTTCCCCTCCGTCAAGGGCCTCTGGGACAAGCCGACCTGCGTCAACAACGTCGAGACGCTCGCCAACGTGCCGCGCATCCTGCTCAAGGGGGCGGCGTGGTTTGCCGCCAAGGGAACCGAGAAGTCGAAGGGCACCAAGGTTTTCGCACTGACCGGCAAGATCGCCCACAACGGCCTCGTCGAGGTGCCGATGGGCACTACCATTCGCGACATCGTAGAGACGATCGGCGGCGGCACCGGCACCGATCGCAGGGTCAAGGCCGTGCAGACCGGTGGGCCCTCCGGCGGCATGATCCCGGAGAGCCAGTTCGATACGCCGATCTCCTACGAGCACCTGCAGCAGCTCGGCTCGATGATGGGGTCGGGTGGTCTCATCGTCATCGACGATCACGACAGCGTCGTCGAACTCGCCCGCTTCTACCTCGACTTCTGCGTCGATGAGTCCTGCGGCAAGTGCGCGCCCTGCCGCATCGGCGGAACGCAGATGCTGCATCTGCTCGACAAGATCGTCGCCGGCGACGGCACCGAGAAGGATATCTCGAACATCAGGAAGATCGCCCAGGCCATGCAGAAGGGGTCGCTCTGTGCGCTCGGACAGACCGCGCCGAACCCGGTGCTGTCGGCGCTCAAGCACTTCCCGTCGGAATTCACCGAGCGTCTCAAGCAGCCCGCGGCCGCGGAAGCCTGACGTCCCGAGATCGAAAAGTGGTCGAAATGACAGATATGATCAACGCAACGATTAATGGCGTGCCTGTCGCGGTCGCCCCGGGAACCACCATCCTGGATGCGGCCCGCAAGGTTCACGTGAAAATTCCGACGCTCTGCAAGCATCCTGACCTTGAGGCGACCGGTGCCTGCGGCATTTGCATCGTCAAGGTGAAGAACACCGGCAAGATGCTGCGCTCGTGCTGTACCCCCCTCGACGAGGGAATGGACATCCTGACCGAGACGCCGGAAATCGTCGATGTGAGGCGCGGCGTGTTGGAGTTGACGCTGTCGCGTCATCCCAACGAGTGTCTCACCTGCCTTCGCAATCAGAACTGCGAACTGCAGGCCCTCGCGGCCGACTTCGGCATGGCCGCCTCCGAGCTGCCGAACATCGTGCCCGACCTGCCGCTCGACACCTCAACCCGGAGCATCGTGCTCGATCCGCGCAAGTGCATCTTGTGCGGCCGCTGCATCACCGTCTGCCAGCAGCACCAGAACGTCTGGGCGCTGAGCTTCCTCAATCGCGGCTTCAAGACGCGCATCGCGGCGGCAGGCGACATTCCGCTGGCCGACTCGCCCTGTGTGCGTTGCGGTCAGTGCTCGGCCCATTGCCCGACAGGCGCCATCGTCGAATACGACGAGACGGTCGTCGTCTGGAACAAGCTGCAGGATCCGGAGACCTACTGCGTGGTGCAGATCGCGCCGGCCGTTCGTGTCGCGGTCGGCGAGGCCTTTGGCTTCCCGATCGGCGCCAACCTGACCGGCAAGATCTACGCTTCGCTGCGCCGGATGGGGTTCAAGGCGGTGTTCGACACCAACTTCGGCGCCGACCTGACGATCATGGAGGAGGCCTCCGAGTTCAAGAACCGCCTGCTTGAGGGAACGGGTGCGCTGCCGCTGATCACCAGTTGCTGCCCCGGCTGGGTCGATTTCATGGAGAAGTTCCATGGCGACATGATCGACCATTTCTCTAGCTGCAAGTCGCCGCACGAAATGGTCGGCGCTCTCTCGAAAACCTACTACGCCGAGAAGATGGGTGTCGACCCGGCGAGGATCTTCGTGGTGTCGGTCATGCCCTGCACGGCCAAGAAGTCCGAGATCATCCGCTCCAAGGAGATGAGTTCCTCGGGCTATCAGGACGTCGACGTGTCGCTGACCACGCGCGAGTTCGCCCGCATGATCAAGCAGTCGGGCATCGACTTCGTGACCATTCCCGAAGAGCAGCCCGATCACATGCTGGGCGCCTACACCGGCGCCGGCACCATCTTCGGCGCCACCGGCGGCGTCATGGAGGCGGCGCTTCGCACGGCCCATTACTACGTCACCGGGCATGATGCGCCGCGCGTCGACTTCGAGATGACGCGCGGTCTCGAAGGCGTCAAAGAAGGCAAGCTCAACGTGGCCGGCAAGGAGATCCGCGTCGCGGTGGCCCACGGCCTCGCCAACGTCGAGCAGGTGATCGAAAAGGTGCGGGCCGCCCGCGAGGCCGGCGAGGAGCTGCCCTATCACTTCATCGAGGTGATGGCTTGCGCCGGTGGCTGCGTCGGCGGTGGCGGACAGCCCTATGGCGCCACCAACGAACTGCGCACCAAACGGGCCGCCGGGCTGTATCAGGAGGATCAGGCCGGGCTGTGGCGGTGTTCGCACCACAATCCCTACATCAAGGAGCTCTACGCCGAGTTCCTTGGCGAGATCGGCGGCCACAAGGCCCACGATCTTCTTCACACCGGCTATCAGGTTCTGCCGGAGTACAAACGCTAGGTTGGGTGCCCAAGCTTGCATCGACTGCCGCGCCACAAGGGACTGGCGCGGCAGTCTTCTGTTTTTCGTCTATCTCTCTTTGCCCGAAAAGATAACGGCAATCCGCTTGCCGGCTTCGGGTTTCGCGATCACGCCGGCAAGGCCGGCCGTGCCGGTCGCCGAAGCCGCGATATCGGTGTGCATGCGGCCGGCCCTGTGCGCCGCCGCGACCTGCGTCTCGTCGACCACCACGGTCGATCCGCCGCTTGCCCGCAAGCCCTCGGCGATCGCCCACCAGTCATAGGTCTCGTCGTCGAGGATGCCGTGCGCCAGGCTGGCCGGGGTCGTTTCCCATGGCCACATGAACCTGGATCGCGTCTTCGCCGCCACCGCGAGGTCGATGCCCCCAAGGCGCTCCCAGGCGCGGGCCAGAGGCGCGCATCCAGCCGTCTGGACGGCGATCAGCCTGGGAAGCGAGGACAGCAGCCCGTTCGCGCGGGCGAGCGCCAAGCCCTGCGCCAGCGCGCTGGCCAAAGCGCCACCGCCCACCTGGACGAACAGCGCATCCGGCACCGTGCCGATCCGATGGAACTCTTCCGCCATTTCGAAGGCCAGCGTGCGGCCGCCCTCGATCGCCAGCCCGTTGTCGGTTCCCTGCACGCCGAAGGGGATGGCGCCGGCGGCCACCGCCTCGCGGAAGCGCAGATAGCAGGGATCCCCGGTCTCGCCGGGGCGTCGCTCGCAGATGGTGATCTGGGCGCCGAGCTCCCCGAGCCTCGTCCTCACGGACGCATCGGCGTCGGGGGGGATGAACACGTCGAGCGGCCAGTCGGCGGCCCGCGCCACGACGGCGGCGGCGAGCGCTGCGTTGCCGCAAGAGGCGATCGCCAGACGCCTGGACCTGAGGGTCTCGCCGGCCGGCAGCCTGGCTGCTTCCAGAACGCGCAGATAGAGCATGACGCCCATCAGGTGGCGCGCCTTGTGGGAGCCCGAGACGTTGCCGGTCTCGTCTTTAACGAAGAGCGGTCCCAAAAGGCCTATGGCCTCCGCGAGAGCAGGCCGTTCGGCCATCGGCGTGACGCGGAAGCCGTGTCCGTCGACGGCCGTCAGCGCGTGGTCGAGCTGGCCGACAAGATCGATCCAGGCCGTGTCGGGCAGGCCCGCTTCCCGCGCCAGCCGATAGGGCGACAGCCAGGCGCGGTAGCGCAGGAACGGGTCGGTTTCGCTGCCGATCGAGGGCGACACCGCCTCGCTGTCGACCACGAGAACGTGGTCGATGTCATCGCCGCCGACACGGTCGTTCGGGCAGCGAAACGCCAGCTGAAGGCCGGCGTCGACCTTGGCGCCACAGCCGTGGCAACGAAACCCGACCATGGCCTAGAGGCCCAGCGTCTTGGCGACGCCGCTCTTGGCGTTGACGTCGGCGATCATCTCGTCCCAGGCGGGCACGAGATCGAGCAGACCGTCCCAGTAGGACTGCTTCGCGCGGGCCTTGAACTCCTCGATGGAGACGCCTTGCTGCTCCACCCAGGTGAAGTAGCCGAGGTTGAACACGCGCTTGCGGTCGACATAGGTCATTTCAAGAAGGTCGCTGGTCGACGCGGCGGCCAGCGAGCGGCCCCAGGTTTCACCGGCGGCGACCGCGTCGAAGCGGTTGCCGAAGTCGCGCTTGACCACCTTGTCGATCTCGCTGCCATACATGGCGGCGCCGTCGGTGGCCAGCGTGACGATGACATCGTCCGGCCCCATGTCGTAATACTTGGCGGTTTTGATCGCCGCGAGCATGTTGCAGATCGACGACAGGCCGAGATTGCTGAGGTCGGCGACCAGCTTCGGGTCGATGCCGCGCCGCTCGATCAGATAGTTGCGGCCAACCTCGGTGTTGAACAGCACGATCAGCCTGTCGGTGTCGCTGTCGCTGACGCCGGCCACCATGTCGGTGTTCATGACGTTGTGGATGTAGGGCACGTGCTTGTCGCCGATGCCCTGGATGTTGTGCTCGCCGAAGCCGTTCTCCAGGAGCGTCGGGCACTCGGTCGCCTCGACGACGACGATCTTGGTGCCGTGATGCTCTTTGAGGTGGTCGCCGGCCGCCAGCGTACCGCTCGACCCGGACGCCGACACGAAGGCCGCCAGCTTCGAGCCCGGACGATCCTTGGTGAGGGCCTTGAACAGCGTCTCCAGCGCCGCGCCGGTGCAGGTGCGATGGACGAGATAGTTACCGAACTCGCAGAACTGGTTGAAGATGATGTTGTCGGCGTCGCTGTCGAGGCGGGCGCACTCGTCGTAGATTTCCTTGACGTTGCTCTCCGAGCCCGGCGTCTTTATGACGTCGGAGCTGTCCACCACCCACTTGTCGAGCCAGTCGAAGCGCTCGCGGCTCATGTTCTCGGGCAGCACGGCCACGCCATGGCAGCCGAGAATGCGCGAGATGGCGACGCCGCCGCGGCAGTAGTTGCCGGTGGACGGCCAGACTGCCTTGTGATGGCTCGGGTCGAACTGTCCGGTGACGAGACGCGGCACCAGACAGCCATAGGCGGCGAGCACCTTGTGGGCGCGGATCATCGGGAAGCGGTTGCCCAGCGCCAGCACGATGCGCGCCTTGACGCCGGTAAGCTCGCTCGGGAGCTCGACGTGGACGGGCACGTCGGTCAGCCCGCTGCGGGCCGCGTCGTTGAACCAGTGGACACGGAAGAGGTTGAGCGGATCGGCGACATCGGGGTCGACGCCGGCGAGACGCGCGCGGATTCCGTCGGGAATGGCCGCCGGGTTGGCAAGCTGTCCCAGCGTGGGCAGCAGGACGCCCTCCTGTCCGAGACGGGCGATGGTCCGGTCCAGAACCTGAGTATCGACGACATTCCGCTCCAAACCTAACCGCGCCATGTTCTGTGTCCCCTTGCTCGTTCTTGATGGCCGACTGCGCGCTTTGGCAGTGCCGAGCCACGTGTTCCGTCTGCCGATGGCAATGCCCTCGGCAAACCATGCCTGTCACGGTCCACAATGGCGCAGTTCCGCAAGCGGCGACATGATATGCCGCAAGCCCTGTTCCTCACGGAAAGCGCAGAAATTAGGAGGCCGGCCGTCGCGACACGAACATGGAATAGGCTGGAAGCTCAGCGCGCGCAACGGCCTACGCTGTGTCCCGTATGGGAGCCGCCGGACGGAAAAGCGAGTGCAGATGCCATCCGTTTGTCTTCAGGCACCGACAAGCAGTTGCCGAGCTCAGGGCAGGGTGCTAATTGCCATTGATGCATCAAGAGTCGGGGAGACGCCCGACACCAACCTGCTCCCGGGCAAGGTGGTGCTCCTCGCAAGAGGGGGATGTGGCCGACCGGCAACCAACGGGACATCAGCCACGCGCGTCGCTCCGCTTCATCGGGAAGAGAGGACGTTGACGTGACCAGTTCCGCCCAGCAGTTCGCAAGCGACAACTACGCCGGCATATGCCCCGAGGCCTGGGCCGAGATGGAGCGCGCCAATGGCGGGTCGGCCATCGCCTATGGCGACGACGAATGGACCGAACGCGCCGCCGACGCCTTCAGGCGCCTGTTCGAAAAGGACTGCGAGGTCTTTTTCGTGTTCAACGGCACGGCGGCCAACTCGCTGGCGCTCTCGGCCCTCTGCCAGTCGTACCACAGCGTCATCTGCGCTTCGTCGGCGCACGTGGAAACCGACGAGTGCGGGGCTCCCGAGTTCTTCTCCAACGGATCGAAGCTGCTCGTTGCGCCGCCTACGGCGACCAAGCTGACGCCGGCCATCATCAGGGCCATGGCCACCAGCCGTTCCGACATTCACTTCCCCAAGCCCAGGGTGGTGACCATCACCCAGCCGACCGAGACCGGCCTCGTCTACAGCATCGAAGAGGTGCGGGCCATTGCGGCGGCTTGCCGGGAACTGGGGCTCAAGCTGCACGTGGACGGCGCTCGCTTCGCCCATGCCTGCGCGGCGCTCGGTTGCTCGCCGGCCGATCTCTCCTGGAAAGCGGGCGTTGACGTGCTCTGCTTCGGCGGCACCAAGAACGGCATGGCGGTCGGCGAAGCGGTCATCTTCTTCGACAAGGCTCTGGCAGAAGACTTCGACTATCGCTGCAAACAGGCCGGGCAACTGGCGTCGAAAATGCGGTTCCTGTCGGCTCCGTGGGTCGGCATGCTGGAAAGCGGCGCCTGGCTTCGCAACGCCCAGCACGGCAATGCCTGCGCGGCGCGCCTGGCGGCGGCCATCGCCGCTGAGCCCGGCATCCAGTTTCTCTTTCCCGTGGAGGCCAACTCGGTGTTCCTGAGCGCTCCCGAGGCCGTGCTGAACGAGCTGCGCACGAGAGGTTGGCGTTTTTACACCTTCATCGGCGGCGGCGCCCGCTTCATGTTCGCCTGGGATGCCGATCCGGCGCGGGTCGACGAACTGGCGGCCGATATTCGATCCGCCACAGCCGCCGGTTAAGGCTTGGTCCTCCTCGCTGCGCGGACGCGGCTCTCAACTCCGCAGGCCGTTCAGCACCTCGGCGAGAACGGCGGCGCAGTCGGACCGGGACATGCCTTCGGACACGGCCAGCGCGGCGCGATCGAAGGTGGCGCCGAGCAGCGTCACGAGGGCTGCGATCGGCAGCGGCCGGATTGCCCCGGCGGCAAGCGCCGCCTCGATCCCCTCGCGCAGCGTCCGTCCGGCGTGCTCGGCATCGATCGCCGCCGCATCCGCCGGCCCCAGCACCGCTGGCGCCTCGATCAGCAGCAACCGCGACCGGCCCGGCTCGGCCATGGCGTCGAGATAGGCCTCGCCGCCCGTCACGAGATCGGCCACCGGGTCATGGCCTCCTGGAGCCGAGCGCTCGACAGCGTCCGCCACGGCTCGACTCTCGGCAACCACGACGGCGCGGAACAAGGCCCGCTTGTCGGCAAAGTGATGATAGAGCGCCCCGCGTGTCATCCCGGCCGCCGCGACGAGGTCGGGCGTGCCTGTTTCCGCGTAGCCTCGATCCACGAACAATTGCCGTGCAACGGCGATCAGGGTGGCCGTGGTGCCTTCGCTCCGCTCTCTGTTCGTACGCCGCTCTTGCATACATGCAGCCTGTATGTTATTTCAATTTACATACAGACTGTATGTCTGTTCCAACTTGGAGGCAACCCATGCACACGACCAGCGTCTATCCAGTCCTGATGACCGATCGCGTTGCGGCGACGACCGCCTTCTATCAGGATCATTTCGGATTCCAGCCGATGTTCTCGGCCGACTGGTACGTCCATCTCCAGTCGGCGACCGACCCATCCGTCAATCTCGCCATTCTCGACGGCAACCATGCAACGATTCCGGAGGTTGGTCGGGGGCGCGTTTCCGGGATGATCCTCAACTTCGAGGTAGAGGACGTCGATGCGGAGCATGCCCGACTTGCCGCAGCCGGCCTGCCGGTTCTGCTGCCGCTGCGCGATGAGGATTTCGGGCAGCGTCACTTCATTACGGCCGATCCGAATGGCGTCCTGATCGACATCATCACGCCGATCCCGCCCAAGGGCGAGTTCGCCGCCCTCTATCAGCCGGATGCGCTGCCGGGCTGATCGTCCGTGACCGATGCCCGATCATCCCACTCGACACCGGTCGTCGGCAAGCGAAGCCGGCGACGGGTGGTCTGATCAGCCAGCCAGGCGCGCCAGCGTGGATTCTACGTCATCCAGCAGGGTCATCCAGGTGTCATCGTCATCGACGCCGACGATGCGCAACAGGAACAGCCCCTCGACCGCCAGGAAGGCGACGCGGGCCGCCTGTTTGTCCGGCGTTCCGGCTCCAAGCCGCTCGAACATGGCGTGGTACCACTCTCGAACTTCCCGCAGGTTTTCGGGGTTCCGCATGTAGGCGATCATCAGCCCGGCCATTTTGGCATTCATCGCCTCTTGCGAGGCGCGCATCGCCTGGATGTAGCGGCGAACGAACGCCACCGCCGTGGTCGGTTCATCCTCCTTCAGCATCTCATCGAACTGATTGGTCCAACGATCGATCAGCGCACGAACCAGGTCGTCCTTGGATGCGAAGGAGTATTGCACGCCGCCTTTGGACACGCCGGCCGACCGCGCCAACGCCTCGATCGTCAGCCCCTTCGCGCCGTCGCTGCGGACGATATCCTCGGCAATGTCGAGCAAGAGATTGCGGGTGATCGTCGGTTTCCTGCCCATGTGCTTCAACCAAGTTTGATGGACATATGATTGAAATCCATACGTATGTATTTATATGAGGACGCGCAATGCGTCATTTGGGTTTGTCATGTCCTTTATCCCTGTCTTTCCGAAGCGTTGGCTCGTTCTGATCGCCGTCATTCTGGCCTTTCTGCCAGTCGTGCTCGACATGACCATCCTGCACGTCGCGATTCCGACCCTGACCCAGGCACTCGGTGCCACAAGCACCGAGGTGCTCTGGATCATCGATATCTATCCCTTGCTGATGGCGGGCTTGCTGGTTCCCATGGGAACGCTCGCCGATCGGATCGGCAATCGACGGATTCTGCTCGTCGGCCTCGCCGTTTTCGGTTTTGCCTCCGGTCTGGCCGCCTTCGCCCAAAGTGCGACGATGCTGATCGGCGCGCGCATGCTGCTGGCCCTTGGCGGGTCCATGATCATGCCCTGCGTTCTGGGCATCGTTCGCAAGACGTTCGAGGACGAGGGCGAACGGGCAATGGCGCTCGGCCTCTGGAGCATGGTGGGCGCGGCCGGCGCGGCGGTCGGCCCGCTGGTCGGCGGTGCCTTGCTGGAACGCTTCTGGTGGGGCTCGGTCTTTCTCATCAACGTGCCGGTCATGCTGGCCATCGTGCCGGCGTGCTATCTGTTGCTGCCGCGCACCGAGACGACCATTCCCGGCAAGTGGGCCATCGGCCAGGCGATCCTGCTCATCGTGGGCATGATTTCGGTCGTCTATGCCGTCAAGGCCGGCTTCGGCGCCAAGCAGCCGCTTGCCGTTGCCGCGCTTGTTCTCGCCTTCGGCCTGGTCATGCTGATGCTGTTTGTCAGGCAGCAGCTTCGGTCGAGCGATCCGATGCTCGATCTGTCACTATTTTCGCACCCGGCAATCCTGGCCGGCATCGTCATGGCCGTTCTGGCGACGGGCGCGCTTGCCGGTGTCGAGCTGACGCTGGCGCAAGAGCTGCAATACGTGCTCGGCAAGACGCCGCTTCAGGCCGGAATGTTCATGATTCCGATCATGGCGGCGTCGGCGGTCGGCGGACCGGTGGCCGGCTACATGTCGAACCTGCTCGGCCTGCGCCTTCTCGCGAGCCTGTCGCTGGTCGTCGCTGCCGTAGCCCTTGGCTGTCTTGCCTGGAGCGATTTCGGCCGCCCCGGCGTGGTCGTCCCCGCGATGCTGGCCGTTCTGGGCCTGACGCTCAGCACGGGGCTGACGGCGTCGTCCATCGCGATCATGGGGTCGGTCGAGGCCAGCAAGGGCGGGGCGGCCGGCTCGCTCGAAGCAACCGGTTATGAGCTCGGCACCGGCATCGGAATAACGCTGTTCGGCGTCTTCATGTCCAGCGTCTATGGACACACTATGAAGGTGCCGCCGGGGCTGGCGCAACCGCTTGCCGACCAGGCTGCGCGTTCGATCGGCGATACCTATCTGGTGGCCGGTCAGCTTGCAGAAGAGCACGGCGCGGCGCTGATCGAGGCCGGCAAGGCGGCCTTTTCCGCGACCCATTCGGTCTTGCTGTCCACCGCCTCAGGCCTGATCGGGATGCTGGGCGTGGTCGTCTTCTTCATGCTGAAGACCTATCGGAACAAGGGCGGTACGCATCGATAGGGGGCGGTGCCCTCCCGTCCCATGACGGCTCAAGGTGTGGCTTGCCGTGGGCTGCGCTCGATGTGGCGCACCCCATCCTCTCCCGCCACGACGAGGTCGGTGGCCATGCCGATGAACAAGCCGTGCCCGACGAGCCCGGCCCGCGCGTCGAGCGTGCCGGCCAGGGCCTGCGGATCGTCGATCGGGCCGAAGCGGCTGTCGAGAATGATGTTGCCCTGGTCGGTGCGGAAGAGATCGCCCTGACCGGGTCGCGGCACGACCGTCGCGCCAAGGTTTTCAAGGAAGCGCACCTGCGACCGCCAACCGAACGCGAGCGTCTCCACCGGCAGCGGCCAGTGTGTGCCGAGCCGGGGCGACAGCTTCTCCGCATCCACGACGATGACCACCCGGTGGCTGGACTGGGCCACGATCTTCTCGCGCAACAAGGCGCCGCCACCGCCCTTGATGAGATTCACCTCGGGATCCACCTCATCGGCGCCGTCTATGGTGATGTCGATCTCGCGTGGAATGTCGTCCGTCAACATGGGGAGTCCGAGCGCCCGAGCGGCAGCGTCGGTGGCGCGCGACGTCGCGACGGCCACGATGTCCCGGAGATCGCCCGCCTTGAGGCGAGCGCCGATCTTGCGAGTGGCAAAGATTGCCGTCGACCCCGTGCCGAGACCGACCACCATGCCGGGCAGCACTAGCGAGGCCGCGTACTCCCCGGCCTGCTGTTTGAAATGCGCTTCGGGATCGGCAGGAGTGGATGTCATCGGGATCTCCGCGCCTTGTCGCAACGCTGTCTTGGTTTGCCGGTCTGAGTCTCGTCCGGGAAACGAGGGAAAGCCGGATGCGCAGAAAATACAAGGTCGGCGAAGCCACCATTTTGTCCGGTGCCTGCGGAAAGGGGCGTGCCCTGGGGTGACGCCGCAGCCCGGCCCGCATCCTCACGTGACGCGCAACGGGCGGTACCGCTCTCGGTCGATCGATGTCTTTACCCGGTTCCATATGGACGCCTCCGCATCCTTCGGATGGGTGTCGTCTCACCCCGAAACTACGGGTTGTTGCGCATCATTTCGGACCCTTGGAGAGCCTATTGACACCTCCCCGAACGGAGGCGTAACACACATGTGTTTTTCGAAGCACATATGTGCATAGGGAGGACCTAGAATGATCACGAGAAGAGCTGTCCTCGTTGGAGGAGCCGGCATGCTGGCTCTGGGATCGGCAGGACGGGCGGCTTTCGGCGCTGAGTCCGGCAAGAAGTTCGAGATCGTCATGTGCGCCAAGCAGGAGGGCATCTCCTGGTTCGATGACATGCGTAAGGGCGTCGAGCAGTTCGCCGCCGACTTCGGCGTCAACGCCTACCAGATCGCGCCGGAGACCGGCGATCCGGCCAAGCAGGCCCAGATGGTCGAAAGCCTGATCGCCAAGCACGTCGACGCCATTCTGGTCGTGCCCAACGATCCCCAGTCGATCAAGCCGATCCTGGAAAAGGCGCGCAAGGCCGGCATCATCGTCATCAGTCACGAGGCCCAAAGCCTCGCCGGCGTCTCCAACTACGACGTGGAAGCGTTCAAGAACGAGGACTTCGGCGCCCTGATGTTCGAGAACCTCGCCAAGGCCATGGGCGGAGAAGGCAAGTATGCCGGCATCGTCGGCGCCCTGACCATGGAAACCCACATGCAGTGGTTCAAGGCGGGCTTCGAACACGCCAAGAAGAACTACCCCAAGCTCGAGTTCGTGCTGTCCGAACCGCTCGAGGACAACAACGACGAGAAGACCGCGCTCGACAAGGTCAACGAGACGCTCAAGAAGTATCCCGACCTGAAGGGCTTCTTCGGCTGCTCCGTCTCCGGTTCGTCGATGGCCGCCCTCGCGGTCGAGAAGCTGCGCCGCAAGGATATCAAGGTGGTCGGACTTGGCCTGCCGAGCATCAATGGCGTCTACCTCGAGGAAGGCTACCAGGCCGAAGCCCAGTGCTGGCGCCCCGCCGACGCCGGCTATGCAGCTGCCCACGTCGCCTACAAGGCGCTCAAGGGCGAAGCGATCGAGGCTGGTATCGACCTCAAGCGGCCCGGCTACGAGAAGGTGACCATCGAGAACGGCGTCATCTACGGCAACGCGACCCTGGTTCTGACCAAGGAAAACTATCAGGAATACGCGTTCTGATTTAGAGCAATTCCAGCAAAAGTGGGAACCGGTTTTGCGTCCGGAGTTGCGTAAAAACAAATAGATAGAGCACGTTGGCGAACCAAGGTTCGCCGGATGCGCTCTAGGTCTCGAACCTGACCAGACGGTTGGTCGCCGACTTGCGTCCTCGTGACAAAACGAGCCAGCAAGGTTCTCGCATCGAACGCCGCGCCTCGTCTCCGACTTCCGGGGGCGAGGCTCGTCCGAAGGTGCTTGGACCGAAAATGCGGGGGCGTTTCGGAAGATCCGGCTTTCAGCGGCAGGGCTCCGGAAAATCGATACGAAACATACCGGTGTCCGGCAACTGGCGCGCTCCGAATGGACGGGCCGTGCCGGACCGATGATGGTCGCGGGCCGGGCATTCCGGGCGTAGCTTGGCCTGTTCGGATTCGTTGGAGAGAACCAGACAATGGAACTGCTACGTCTTGAGGGGCTGAGCAAGCGCTACATCGGCACCCAGGCTCTCGATGCCGTGGATATGACCATCGAGGCCGGACAGGTCCTGTGCCTGGCAGGCGCCAACGGTTCGGGCAAGTCGACATTGATGAAATGCATCGCCGGTGGCGAGGCCCCGGACAGCGGCCGGATCATCTGGCAGGGACAGGCGTTCGAGAGACTGACGCCGGCGCAGTCCATGGCGCTCGGCATCGAGATCATCTACCAGGACCTGTCCATCTTCCCCGACCTGACCGTGGCGGAGAACATCGCCTTCCACGTCGTGCAATCCCGGCGTCGCGGCTGGGTGGACTGGAGCGAGGTGGACCGGATCGCTGCGAAAGCGCTGTACGAGCTCGGCGCCGACCTTCCCTTGCGCGCCCGGCTGGGCGATCTGCCGATCGGTGCACGGCAGACGGCGGCCATTGCCCGCGCCCTCACGCAGGATTGCCGCCTTCTGGTCATGGACGAGCCGACGACCGCGCTGCCAAGCCGGGATGTCGCCCAACTGCTGAACATGGTTCGTCGCCTCAAGAGCAAGGGCATGGCGATCATCTTCATCAGCCACAAGCTCGATGAGTTGTTCGAGATCGCCGATCGCTTCTACGTGCTGCGAGACGGTCGGAAAATCGGTGAATATGCCCCCGCCGACCTGACCACCACCAAACTCAGCTATCTGATGACCGGCATCGAGTTCAAGGGTGAGAAGGCGCCGCAGGAGTACCATCGGGCCGGCGAGCCCCTGCTCGTCGTCGAGGGGTTGTGCCGCCGCGATCAGTACCACGACGTGTCGTTTTCGTTGCGGCCGGGCGAAATCGTCGGCTTTGCCGGCTTGACCGGGGCGGGGCGTACCGAGATCGCCCTGACGCTGTTTGGCCTGAACCCGGCGGACGCCGGCAAGATAACCCTGGCCGGACGCCAGCTCAGCCCCCAATCCCCCCGCGAGGCGATCCGCAACGGCGTCGTCCTGGTGTCGGAGGATCGGCACAGCCAGGGTCTGTTCGCCCGCAAGCCCATCATGACGAACATCGCATCCTCGACATTCGAGGTCAGCAAGGGGAGGTTCGGCCTGCTGTCGCGCACGGTCGAGCGCACCATTGGCGACACCTGGATCCGCAAGGTCCGGGTGAAGACGCCATCCGGCGAGGAGCCCGTTCAGAGTCTCTCGGGCGGCAACCAGCAAAAGGTGGTGCTGGCGAAGTGGCTCGCCACCGATCCCAAGATCCTGATCCTCGACAACCCGACCGTTGGCATCGACGTCGGCTCGAAGATGGAGATCCACGACATCGTTCGCCAACTGGCTCGCCAGGGGCGCGGCGTCATCATGATCTCCGACGACCTCGAAGAGCTCGTCATGAGCTGCAACAGGGTTTTCATGATGCAGGCCGGAACGCTGGCCACCGAATTCTCCGGCGAGACGCTGACCGTCGAGATGCTGTCCAGCGGCCTTCGCCAGGCAAGCTGAGGCCTCTCGGGCTGGGCGCCGAAGCACAAGAAAAGACAAGAGAACCAACAAGGTGTGAACATGAAGCCGCACGGTAACGATAAGACAGTCGAGGCGGGCGAGCCGAACAGAACCGGGCTGCTGGCCCGTCTCCTGGGCCGGGAGGACGGGCGTCAGGGAGGGTTGTCCCTGCTCGCCTTCCTCATTGTCGTCTACGTCATCATGGTTGCCTTGCGGTCGCCCGACTTCCTGTCGCTCGCTTCCCTGTTCGACCTGATCCGCAGCGGTGCGGCCTGGACGGTGGTCGCGCTCGGCGTGCTGGTCGTCATGGTCTCCGGCGGCATCGACGTGTCGTTCCTGGCCAACGCCATCC
Organism: Pleomorphomonas sp. T1.2MG-36; assembly: GCF_950100655.1. Classification (NCBI taxonomy): domain Bacteria; kingdom Pseudomonadati; phylum Pseudomonadota; class Alphaproteobacteria; order Hyphomicrobiales; family Pleomorphomonadaceae; genus Pleomorphomonas; species Pleomorphomonas sp. T1.2MG-36. The sequence continues at coordinate 294,760 of NZ_CATNLY010000023.1, read as the reverse complement.
TGTCCGCCTACGTCGCGACCGTGATCACCAAATGGACCGGCCTCGACAGCCTCGCCTTTGCCCTACTGGTGGCGATGACGCTCGGGGCGCTGGTTGGAGCCGTCAACGGGTTGATCATCTCGTTGTTCTCCCTGCCGACGCTGATCACCACGCTGGCCATGCAGGGCGTCATCCAGGGCGTTCTGATGGTCTTCCTCGGCGCCGGCCCGATCACCGCCGGCCGCATGCCGGTGTCCCTGCGCTACTTCGGCACCGACGTTCTGTTCGAGTTTCCCGATGGGCCGGGCTTCGTCGGACTGTCGGTGTTCGTCGTACCGCTGGTTCTTGCCGTCGTCTCCACCTGGTACCTGCTGAACCGGACCGCCATCGGTCGCGCCACCTACGCGATCGGCTCCAACCGGCTGGCCGCGCTGCGCTGCGGCGTCAATCTGCTGAAGGTCAACCTCGTCATCTACGCCTATGCCGGAGCGCTCGCCGGGCTGATGGGCGTGATGATGGTCTCCGACATTCGTCTGGTCGATCCGGTCACGCTGGTTGGCAACGAGTTGCTCGTTCTCGCGGCGGTGGTTATCGGTGGCGCCAAGCTCAGTGGTGGCGCCGGGTCGGTTTCCGGTGTGCTGCTCGGCATGACGCTGGTCACCCTTCTCAACAACACGCTGGTCACCATCGGTCTTTCGGCGTCGTGGAACCGGTTCTTCATCGGCTGTGCGCTGGTGCTCATCGCGTCCATCTCGCACTACCGGGCGAAGAAGCGCAATCTTCGCCAGATCAACTTCGAAAACATTTAGGGGGAACGCCGCGATGAATGGCGAATACCACACCACGTCGCCCCTCGGCATCAGTTGGCGATGGCTCCTCCCGGCCCGTCTGGACGAGGAGGGCCTCAGCCAGAGCGTTCTCTACGCGATGATCGCCGGCGTGTTGGCTCTCATCTTCCTTTGCCTGGGAACGGCGTTCTTCAACCCGACGAACCTCGTCTCGGTTCTCCAGCAGACGCCGGAGTTCGCCCTCCTGTCCCTTGCCATGGGGCTGTCGATGGTGTCGGGCGGCATCGATCTGTCGATCATCGCCGTCGCCAACCTCGCCGGCATTTTCGCCGCCCGGCTGATGACCTCCGAGCCGGTGCTGGCCGCCCTCGGCCAGGACGCGGCGATCGCGCTGGCCTGTCTGGTGGCGCTCGGCGTCGGTGCCGGAGCCGGGCTGCTGAACGGCATCGTCATCGTCCGCTTCGGCATTCCGCCGCTGTTGACCACCCTCGGCTCGATGATGGTGTTCGCCGGCCTCGGCACCGGCCTGACCGGCGGCGCCGGTATCACGGGCATGCCCGAGGCCTACGTCAACGTCATGTCGTCCACCATCTTCGGCGTCATTCCCACGTCGTTCTGCCTGGTGCTCGTCATTTTCGTCGTCATCGCGTTCGTCGTGAACAGCTCGGTCTTCGGCAAGAGCCTGTATCTCTACGGCGAGAACAAGGTGGCTGCTCTGTTCGGCGGCCTAAGGCTCGAAGGCACCATCCTGATCTCCTACACCGTCTGCGGTGTCCTGGCATCGCTTGCCGGGCTGATCATGCTGGCTCGCTTCAACTCCATGAAGGTCGGCTTCGGCGACACCTTCCAATTGGAAGCCATTCTGGTGGCGGTACTGGCTGGCATGGATCCTGACGGCGGCCGTGGCCGACTGCTGAACATATTGCCGACGGTGTTGCTGCTGCAGTGCGTCGAGAACGCCTTCACCATCGCCAGCCTGTCGCCCTTTGCCAAGAAGATGATCTGGGGCGTCATGCTCCTGCTGTTCATGGCCCTGAACTTCTTCTTCCGCCGCATCGTCGTCCGGCATCTGACGGCCCTTGCGGTCAAGCGTCAGCGCGCCTCTTCAGCTCCTCCTCCGGCCGGAGCGGAGCGAGGACCGGCGGGATGACGCTTATGAAAAGAACACTTGGGTTGCATCTCGTTCAATCAGGCCGAACAGCGGCTGCTCCAGGCGCCGACGGCTCCTTCCGGGGCCTGATTTCCGGCTCGGGGTTCCAAGCCATTGACCCTTCGGCAAACTGTGGAACTGGAACATGACCACTCTCTATCGTGACGCCATTACCGATCTCGAGCGGGTATTCGAACGCCTGGACGACAAGCAAGTCGATCTCGCGGTCCGGAAGATTGCCTCGGCCAAGCGCATCGCGCTCTATGGCGTCGGCCGCGAGGGCTTGCAGATCAAGGGCTTCTGCATGCGCCTGTTCCATCTCGGCTGTCACGCCGCGATGGTCGGGGACATGACCACGCCGCCGGTGGGGAAGGGCGATCTCCTGATCGTCTCGGCAGGGCCGGGGTTCTTCTCCACCGTGGAGGCCTTGATGGGGGTCGCCAAGTCGGCGGGCGCCCAGACGCTGCTCATCACCGCTCAACCGGATGGCCGGTGCGCCAAGGCGGCCGATCTCGTTCTGACGCTTCCCGCCCAGACCATGGCCAACGACCATGGCGCCGCCGCCTCCGTGCTGCCGATGGGCTCGCTCTATGAAGGTGCGCAGTTTGTGCTGTTCGAGGTGATGATCCTGAAGCTGCGCGACCATCTCGGCGTTTCGCCGGAGGCTATGCGCGCCAATCACACCAATCTGGAATAGGCCGGTTCTGGAGTAGAGCGGTCCGGTCGTGCGGCTTGGGCCGACGAAACGATCCGTTCAACAGCGTGTTCGGATCTGACTGCTGCCGGCGTCCTGCTATCACATGGGAAGGCTGGCCCGAAAGATCTCGTTTCTCACCTCGTAGAGGCGAAGGTACACGCCGTAGTCGGCGTCGAGCTGGGCGGCGCGGGCTGCATTCCGCTCCACCAGTCTGGTTTTTGTCGACATCCTGGCGGTGGCGGCGCGCAAGGTCGGATAGTGACCGGCCGCCACTGCGGCAATCATTGCCGTCCCTGACAGCACCGGTTCGGGCGCCTCGCAGAGATGGAGTGCGCCATCGAAGCAGTCCGCGTAAAGCTGGACGAGCAGGGGGTTGTGCCTGTGCCCGCCGGACAGATGGATCGTGTCGATCGCATATCCGTGGGCATTGAGATGATCGACGACCTGCCGCATCTGCAGTGCGAGCCCACGGGCGGTGGCGTAGTAGCTTTCCAGGAATGACCGGTAGTCGAGCTCCTGTCCGAGACCGCTCATGATCGTCCGCACGCGGCTATCATTGAGCGGAGCGCGATTGCCGAGCCAGTCGGGGACCAGATGTTTCTGGGCCGCGAACTGCCGCCCTTCCTCGGCGAGCAGAGCCAGAATGTCGGCGGCGGCTTGGCGGTGAGTGTCGGCCGCCGGTTCGCCCGGACTGGCCGGATGCTGCCTCAGTACCGCATCGAGCGCGCCACCGGAGAAGCTTTGTCCACCTTCATGCATCCATAAGCCGGGAAAGACGGCATCACGGAACGGCCCCCAGACGCCGGCAATGAAGTGCGGATCGGCCGAGAACGCCATGAAGTTCGTGGAGGTTCCGCCCGTCATCAGCAGCGTGCGACCGATGATGGCGTCCAGATTGGCCCCGACGTTGCCGAGCACGCCGGCCTCGGCATCGATCGCCCCAACTCCGACCACCACGCCCTCGGGCAGGCCGAGCTGACGCGCCGCCGCGGTTGTCAGTCGGCCATGGACGTCGCCAAGGTCGCGCACCGCCCCCTCGACAAGATCCGGGCCGCCGTGCCCCCCAAGCCCGAGGGCCGCGAGCAGGTCCCGTTGCCAGGGGGCGTCCTCGGACGGCACGAAGGGCCATTTGCAGACGAGCGCCGATCTCGACCTGGCGTCCACCCCCGTGGCGCGACGGGCAAGCTCGTCGCAGACATCGCGAAAGCAGACCGTGCCGGTCCGGTCATCGGAGCGGTGACGCTCGTACCAGACGATTTTAGGCAGGTGGATTTCCGGGGAAATCGCTCCGCCGAAGAACCGAAGGTATGGGTGCCGCGTGGCGTTGATCTCGGCCGATTCCTGTTGAGCCCTATGATCCATCCATCCGAAGATATTCCCTTGCCCGTCGGCGATCGGTGATCCGGCATTGTCGACATACAGGGACGATGTCGCGTCGAAGGCGAGCCCGGTGACGGTGAGGTCGTGGGTGCGGGCCTGGGCGCCGCAGTCGGCCACGGTGGCGCAAACCGCCGCCCAGATTTCCTCCATCCGGTAGGTTGCCATGGCATTGCTGTGCTGGCCGAGCGCGATGTCGTGTCGGGCATGCGCCACCAGCGTTCCCGCGAGATCGAAAAGTCCGGCCCGAACCTGACGCGAACCGACGTCGACCGCGATCACTCCCTTCGGCATGGCTTCCCTCAGACTGAACGCAACAACAGATCTGCGCAGCGCTCGTCGGTCACCAGATGCTTGACATAGCCGGCGCGCAACACGGCCCTGATGATCGGCATCTTGTGAACGCCACCGGATGCAAGAATGGATTGGTGGACGCCCCTCAGGTCCTCGAGATCCAGCGCCATGAGCCGCTCGTTGAGGGGGTGCTTCACCGGCCGGCCGTTCTCGTCGATGAAAAGACCGAGCAGATCGCCAACGGCGCCCGCCGCCAGAAGCGACTCGAGGTGCTCGGATACCACGCGCGTACCCACGAGCTGGGAACGCGGGGACATGTCGCCGCAGGAGACGAAGGCGATGTCCATGTGCTGCTTGATGCGGGCCAGGACGTCGGCAATGCCGTAGTGGCCTTCGAGCAGAAGGCGGCTGTCGGCCGTCGGCAGGTAGATGGGGACGGCCAGATAGAAGCACTCCGACCCGAGGACCTTGGCGAACGCCGTGGCCAGCTCGAACGTCGTGGTTCCGAGCCCCTGCGTCATGCCGCCCATCAGGGTCGCCACCCAGCCCTTGGATTGGCTTCGCGGCGTTATGCGCGGCAAGGCGGAGGCGAGTGTGCGGCCCCAGCCGACGCCAAGCCTGGACCCGTCTTCGAGCAGCGAGTCCAGGAGCTCTCCGGCGGTTTCGCCAAGCACCCTTTGTTGCTCGTGGTCATCTTCCAGGTGAGGCACGACCCGGGCCGATTGCAGGCCAAACCGGCTTTCCAGCTTGTTTTCGAGCTCGATGCAGCCGACGAGGGGGAGTTTGATCTCGGTACGAACCGAACCCTCGGCCCGGAGTTGCCCGACGATACGGTTGACGCGCGTCCGCGTGATCTCGAACTTGCGCGCTATCTCTTGCTGCGTGAGGCCGCCGACAAAATAATACCAGGCGACACGCGCCCGCATGGCGTCCGTTTCCTGGATGTCGCGATCATTATCCCCCGGCCCTTCGTTGATCCGCCCCACGTCCAACCCCGCTCATTGCAGCTCCCGTGTGTCAGTGATCCCGCAAGGGAGCGGCCGTTTCAAGTCCGAAACATCTTCAATCGGACGAAACGCGCCGTCTTTCCGGCCTCGCGGCAGCCGAGCGGACGCAGACTGCATTCCGAAGCCGGACCGCACCGAGTTGCCACTTGGCTCGCGGGGCGTCTGCGATGCCGGAAGAGGTCGCGTCGCAGAACGGGAGAGCCGGAACTCCGCGCCGCAGGTGGCCCTTACCCGCAAATTGTTTGCGGATCTGCGTCAAAACATTGTATTTTGATAATTTTGCCGACGTTACTATAGTCAGGGCAATCAGCGTATTCGCTCAACACGGCACCCTGGATTTGCCCCGATGAAAACCCTCGACGCCCAACCTTTTTCTTTCAAATTCGACCTGAAGTCAACTGCTTTAATCATGATTGATATGCAGAGGGACTTCATTGAGCCGGGCGGCTTCGGAGAGATGCTTGGGAACGATGTGTCGTTGCTCCGCTCTGCGATCGCTCCTTGCAAGGCTGTGCTTGACGCTGCGCGCCGGTCCGGGCTTCTGGTTATCCATACCCGCGAGGGCCACCGTCCCGATCTCGCCGATCTGCATCCCGCCAAGCGGACGCGCGGCGGCAAGACCTTCATCGGCACCGATGGGCCAATGGGTCGCATCTTGGTCCGAGGGGAGAAGGGCCACGACTTCATTCCCGAGCTCTATCCGATCGAGGGTGAGCCGATCCTCGACAAGCCGGGCAAAGGCGCCTTCTACGAGACCGACCTGCACCTCATTCTCGAGGCGAACGGCATCCGGTCACTGATCCTCTGCGGCGTGACCACGGAGGTCTGCGTCAACACCACCGCGCGTGAGGCCAACGACCGTGGCTATGAGGTGCTGGTGGTCGAAGACGCCGTCGCTTCCTACTTCCCCGAGTTCCATCGTGTCGCTCTCGAGATGATCCGAGCGCAGGGCGCAATTGTCGGTTGGGTAGCCCGATCGGCGGCCGTTTCCAGCGCTCTCGCCGGGTGACGCCATCATGCTGCTGCCGGGCTTGTCGCTCGGCTCCTCCTGGCCGGCTTCGGTCGACGGGCGGATCGGCCCCGTTTTCCGACGGGTCTGTAACGTGGAAGTGGACGACGGCACCCTTCTGGTGCTGACGACGGCCGACCTACCGCATCTTCCACGCGCCCTGAAGCTGCGCGTCTCCGTGCCGCTCGATCAACTGTTCCAGCCGGGTACCGCCTTCCATCTGTCCGGTGGGCTTTGGCGCTGCGGAGGAGTGAGCGGAACATTTCTCGAAGCCTCTGTCTGGCAGCCGCCTCCGATCGGCGAAAGGGTGTCGGACGACCGACGGCGGGCTCGGGTCGAGGCGGCTTCCGCCCACCTTGAGACCTATCTTGACCGGTGGCCGCAAAAGCGCCTGCCGCCCGAGGTGGAAACCCTTGCGACGCGTCTCGGCTTGGCGCTGACAGGAGGAAATGTCGATGGGCTCAAGCGCGCGGCGACCACCCTCGTCGGCCTCGGGCAGGGCCTGACGCCATCGGGCGACGACCTGCTGGTCGGCTGTCTCGCCTGGCTGTCTCGCCGACCGGAAGCGCGCGCTTGGCGCGACGGCCTCGCCGAGGCGCTTCGGCCCCGTCTCGCGACCACGACGCCGGTGAGCCGCCACTATTTGCGCGAGGCGCTGGCGGGGCGTTTCTCGGAGCCGATGGCGTTGCTTGCCGATGCTCTCGACGCCCCATGCCCGGTCTTGCCGGTCTGGAAGGCCGTCGAGGCGGCCCTTGTGATCGGCGCAAGCTCCGGCGCCGACGGAATTGCCGGGCTGCTTGCCGCAGCCCGATCGGACTTCAACAGATCAACCGGATCGGACCATGGCTCTATTCAGTAAACGCTACCCGAACCTCTACAAGGACTCGGTGTCCCTGATGCAGATCTCGGCCGTGCTCGGTCGAACGCAAGGCATCGGCGAGGTGACCGTCGCCATGGCAACGGAAGCCAATCTGGCGCGCATGCGAGAGGCGGGTCTCGCCCTCGATATGGCGCCTTCACCGGGCGATCTCGTCATCGCGCTGACCGCCGCCGACGAGGCTGTCGCAGAAGCTGCCCTTGCAGCCGCGGACGCGGCGCTAAGCCCCAAGGGCGACGACGGCAGCAGTGACGGCATGCGCCCCTTGCCGCTCAAAAGCATCGGCATGGCGGTCGAGCGTCACCCAGGGTCCAACCTGGCGCTGATTTCCGTTCCGGGGCGCTATGCCGCGGCAGAGGCCCGGAAGGCTCTGGCTGCCGGGCTCAACGTCATGATGTTCAGCGACAACGTGGCCGAGCCCGACGAAATCGACCTCAAGCGGTTGGCGGAAGCGAACGATCGCCTGCTCATGGGCCCCGATTGCGGCACGGCGATCATCAACGGAATGCCGCTCGGTTTTGCGAACGTCGTCCGCCGAGGCCCCGTCGGCGTGGTCGCAGCGTCCGGCACCGGCCTTCAGGAAGTGACCTGCGCGCTCCACCATCTCGGTACCGGGATCTCCCAGGCGATCGGTACTGGCGGTCGGGATCTGCATGCCGGGGTCGATGGCCGCACCATGCGGCAGGCGATCCGCATGCTGGCCGACGACCCGGAGACCAGCCTGATCGTGCTGATTTCCAAGCCTCCCGAGCCAGCCGTTGCCAGGAAGGTCCTGGATGCGGCGCGGACCTGCGGCAAGCCGGTCGTCGTTCATTTCCTCGGCGAGACGGCCGGAGCAACCGACCACGGCGTGGTCCGCGCTCACAGTCTGCGGCATGCGGCCGAGGTCGCCGGTGCCCTTCTGGCCGGCGAAACGCCGCCCGCACCGGCCGCGCTGTCCCCAGACCTCAAGACGGCGGCCGCTGCCGCAGCCCGGAGCCTTGCTCCCTGTCAACGGTGGGTACGCGGCGTCTTTGCCGGCGGCACATTCTGCTATGAGGCGCAACTGATCCTCCTCGCCAGCGGCAATGCCTGCGAGTCGAACGCGCCGGCTCCCGGTGCCACGCCTCTGGTCGAGCTCGCCCGAGGTCACGGCAACAGTCTCGTCGACATGGGCGACGACGCCTTCACCGAAGGGCGTCCCCATCCGATGATCGACCCGTCGCTGCGGGACGCACGCCTCCTCGCCGAAGCCGCCGATCCGGAGACCGCCGTCCTGCTGTTCGACGTCGTTCTCGGTCACGGCGCCGATGCCGATCCTGGGCGCGGTCTTCTCGGTATCGTCGAAGGAGCGAGGGCGGCCGCCCGGTCCGAAGGGCGCGAGCTCGCCATCATCGCCCACGTCTGCGGCACGGAACTCGATCCTCAACCGCGCGCGCCGCTTGTCGCCGCGCTGGAGGCCGCCGGCGTCCTTGTCGCCAGTTCCAACGCAGAGGCGGCCAACCTCGCCGCCCATGTCGTCGCTTGCATTCGGGAAGAACAACAATGAACCAGCTCTTCGCAGAACCGCTGGAGGTGATCGGCCTCGGTCTATCGGGCTTTTCCGAAACCCTCGCCGCCGCCGGATGCGCCGTCCACCACGTCGACTGGACACCGCCCGGACGTGGGGACAGCGAGGTTGGTGCCGTCCTTGCGCGCCTCATGTCCGATCCCCGCGTCGATATCGCCAACGCCAAGGCGCTCGCCGCCTATCTCGATGCGCAGCCGGTGCTCGTTGCCGTTCGGCAGGCCCGTGACGCCATCGCCGGCCTCGCCGAAGGGCGTCGCCTGCTGCATGCCGGCCCGCCCATCGCTTGGGCCGACATGTGCGGCCCGGTGCAGGGAGCCATCGCCGGCGCCATCGTCTTCGAGGGCTGGGCCGCGTCGGTCGAGGAAGCGGTCGCCATGGCCGCGCGGGGCGACATCGCGCTCGATCCTTGCCACCATCATGGCGCCGTCGGCCCCATGGCCGGCGTCATCTCGCCATCCATGCCGGTGTTCGTGGTCGAAAATCGCAGCGGCGGCAATCGCGCTTTCTCCAACCTCAACGAGGGTCTTGGCAAGGTGCTGCGCTTCGGCGCCAACGGACCGGAGGTTCTGGAGCGGCTGACCTTCATGCGCGACAGCCTGGCTCCGGCGCTCTCGGCCGCGCTCGATGCAACCGGGCCGATCGAGCTGAAGCCGCTGATGGCCCAGGCGCTGCACATGGGCGACGAGATTCACAATCGCAACGTGGCTGCCTCGGGGTTGCTGATCCGCCGTCTTGCGCCGGCTCTCGCCCGCCTCCCGGCCGGGGCGGACGCACTCGCCTTCATCGCGGCCAACGACCACTTCTTCCTCAATCTGTCGATGGCGGCCTGCAAGGCCATGCTCGACGCCGCGGCCGGCGTGCCGGGATCGTCGATGGTGACGGTGATGGCGCGCAACGGCGTCAACTTCGGTATTCGTCTCTCGGGAACCGGAGACCGCTGGTTCGAAGCGCCGGCCAACCCGGTCGAAGGACTGTTCTTCCCCGGTTACGGCGTCGAGGACGCGGCTGCCGATCTCGGCGACAGCGCGATCACCGAGACCGCCGGCGTCGGTGGATTTGCCATGGCCGCCTCGCCGGCCATCGTCAAGTTCGTGGGCGGCTCCCCGGCCGACGCGCTCGCCCATAGCCGGGCCATGCAGGCGATCACTCTGACCCGTCATCCGGCCTTCACCCTGCCGGCTCTCGATTTTGCCGGCTCGGGGGCGGGTATCGATGCCCGGCTTGTGGTCGACCGCAACATGCTTCCGGTGATCAACACCGGCATTGCTCACCGTCGCGCCGGTATCGGTCAGATCGGTGCCGGCATCACGACTGCGCCGCTCGTCGCGTTCATCGACGCGCTCACCGCCCTTGCGACCGATCTGGAGAGAACGCCATGACCCAACGCCGCATCGCCGTGGTTGCCGTCGGCGGCAACGCCCTCATCCGCTCGCGCGAAACCAGTGGGCTGGGCGACCAGCATCGGGCGGTGATCGCCACGGCCGATCATGTCGTCGACCTGATCGCCGCCGGCTGGTCGGTGGTGGTCACCCATGGCAACGGGCCGCAGGTGGGCTTCATCCTGCGCCGGTCGGAGATCGCCGAAGGTGAGGTGCCGGCCGTCGGTCTGCCCTACGCCGTTGGCGATACCCAGGGCGCGATCGGCTTCATGTTCCAGAACGCGCTCGGCAACGCCATGCGCCGGCGCGGGCTCGACCGTCCGGTGGTCGCATTGGTGACGCAGACCGTGGTGGATCGTGGCGACCCCGCCTTTGCCGCTCCCGACAAGCCGATCGGCGCCCACATGGACCGCGAGATGGCCGAGCGCCTTGCCACCCAACTGGGTTGGAGCGTCGCGGAGGATTCAGGCCGCGGTTGGCGTCGCGTCGTCGCCTCTCCGGCGCCGCGCGAGATCGTCGAGGCGCCGCTGGTCGAGCGCCTCGTTCGCGAGGGCGTGGTGGTGATCGCCTGCGGAGGCGGCGGCATTGCCGTTGCGCGCAATGCCGACGGCAGCCTCGACGCCATCGACGCCGTCATCGACAAGGACCGGACCTCGGCGCTGCTCGCTGCAAGTCTGGACGCGGAGATGCTGCTGATCCCGACCGGCGTCGAGCGCGTCGCGGTGCATTTCGGCACCCCGTCCGAGCGCTGGCTCGATCGGATGACCGTCGCCGAGGCGCGCGCCTTTCTGGCCGAAGGCCATTTCGGTGCCGGCAGCATGGCGCCGAAGATCGAAACCATGCTCGCCTATCTCGATCGCTGTCCCGACGGCACCGGCCTCATCACGACGCCCGAGGCCATGGGGCGTGCCGTGGCCGGAGAGGCAGGCACCCGCTTCGTCCGCTGAGCTCCCCTTCGAGATGCGAACAGCGACAACACCCACCACCCCCGCTCACGACCCGAACCGGTCGCACCAACGATAAAGAGGAGAACAACCGATGCCGAACGAAACCGTGCTGCTCGCTGTCAACGGCACGCTCATGCGAGGACTGGAACTCAATCCCAACATGATCGCGGCTGGTGCCAGTTTTGTCGCCGAAGCCAATACCGCCCCCTGCTACCGGGCGTGGTCGATCGGCGACCGTCATCCGGGCATGGTCCGAACCCGCGAACCGTCGGGTACCGTCGCTCTGGAGCTCTGGGCGGTGCCGCCCGAGGGCCTGGCGAGCATCCTGATGCGCGAGCCGGCCGGGCTCTGCGTCGGCAAGGTTCTGCTCGATGACGGCCGCGAGGTTCTCGGCGTGCTGGCCGAGCCATGGCTCACCGAGGGTGAGCGCGAGATTACCGAATACGGTGGCTGGCGTGCATACGCGGCCACGCTTTCGTGAGACCGGGAGATCAGGTCATGACTGCCTTGAAGTCCACTGCCTTCACCCCGAAACTGTGGGTCGACGGCGACTTGAATGCCTTCTTCGGATTGTTCACCAACGTGCTGCTGAACGTGCTGGTGCTGTCCGGTCTATCCCTCTACGTCGCCCAGATCCCGGCCGAGACGGTTTACGGCCGCATCCTGCCGGCGCTCGGCATCGCGCTGCCGCTCGGCAATCTTTTCTATGCCTGGCTCGCCTACCGTCTCGCTCGCCGCGAGGGGCGTGACACCGTCACGGCTCTGCCCTACGGGCCGAGCGTGCCACATATGTTCATCGTCGTCTTCGTCGTGATGCTGCCGGCCTATCTCGTCAGCAAGGACTGGATGCTGGCCTGGAAGCTTGGCCTCATCTGGGCGATGATCGTCGGCATCATCGTGCTTGCCGGCGTGTTTGTCGGCCCGGCCATCCGCAAGTATACGCCGCGCGCCGCCATGCTCGGCACATTGGCCGGCATCGCCATCGCCTTCATCGCCATGCGACCGGCCTACCAGATGTTCGAGGGCGCCTGGATCGGCCTTGTCTGCTTCGCCATCATCCTGCTCAACTGGGTCGGCGGTGTCCGCCTGCCGTTCGGAATTCCCGGCGGTCTCGCGGTCGTGCTGGTCGGCTCCGCTCTCGGTTGGGGCGCGGTCGCTCTCGGTCAGAGTGATCTGATGCAACCGGCCGCCGTCATGGCCGCCACGTCCAACTTCTCGCTCCATCTGCCGAGCTTCAGCGGTGACGTGTTCTCCGTGCCGTCGGCCATGGTCTGGCCGCTTCTGGTCACGGCCATCCCGCTTGGCATCTTCAACTTCACGGAGATCCTCAACAACGTCGAGTCGGCGGCAGCCGGCGGCGATCACTTCAACCTCCGGGCCGTTCTGACCGCCGATGGCCTCGGCGCCATTGTCGGCGCTCTGCTCGGCTCGCCCTTCCCGCCGGCCGTCTACATCGGTCATCCCGGCTGGAAGGCGATGGGTGGGCGCATCGGCTACTCGCTGGCGACCGGCGTCTCCATCGCCCTGATGTGCTTCCTCGGCCTGACCGCCTTGCTGCTGTCGCTGATCCCGCTGGTCGCCATCGTCCCGATCCTGCTGTTCATCGGCCTCGTCATCGGTGCCCAGGCCTTCCAGGTGACGCCCAAGCGCCATGCTCCGGCCATCATCCTCGCCCTGGTGCCGAACATCGCCGAGTGGGCCAAGAGTCAGGTGGATGGTGCTCTTTCCGCTGCCGGAGCCGTTGCTCGTCCGCTGCCGCCCGAAGTGGTGTCGGGCATGGAGCAGAACGGCGTGCTCTATCATGGGATGACCATCACTGGAGGCGGCGCCGTGCTGGCTGGCCTTCTGATGGGAGCCATCGCCGCCTTCATCATCGATCGCCGCTTCAACTGGGCCAGCGTCTACGCGGCGGCGGCAACGGTGCTGTCCTTCTTCGGACTGATCCATAGCGGACAGATGGCCTTCAACGCCTCCCCGACGGTGACGCTCGGTTACGGCCTGACGGCCGTTGTCCTGGCGGTCCTCGCCGTCCGCCAGAGAAGCGAGGACGGAAAGTGGGACTGGTCGCCGATTGCCGGCCAGGAAGGCGGAGAAGCCTGACCACCATTCCCTGAAGAAGATGTGCCGTCGGCTCGGCGTTGTCCGGTCCGGCGGCTCACCTATGCCAAGGCGCCGCTGCGCATGAGTGGCCCTTGCCGGGGCCTCGTCCTATTGCGGGCTGCCGATCATGGCGGCCCGAAGAGCCGGATCGGCCAGCTTCTCAAGCCACCAGCCGTGGCAGGGGCCGCCGCGGGCCCGGTGCCAGGCAATGAACATCGGCGTCGGCGGTTTTGGGTTTTCCACCTGCTTGCCGACAAGTTCACCGGTCGCAAGATACGGTGCTGCGAACTGGCTGGGCAGGAAGCCTATGCCGATACCTGCCAGATGCATGCGGATCTTGTGCTGATAGTCCGGCGCCACCATCGCCTTCTGCCCGTGCAGTTGCCAGGCCACCTTCGGTTCGAGCCGGATCGACGTGTCGGCAATGCAGATCGCCGGATAAGGCCGCAACCGCTCGGTGGCGATCGGCTCCTCCTCGGACGCGATCGGGTGATCGGGGCTGATGGCGAACACCCAGGTCACCTCGCCCTGTTCGCGGGCAACGATATCCGCGCCGCTGACGACCTCGTTTGGAGCGCCGATGGCGATGTCGGCGCGTTTGTTGACCAGCGAGTCCCAGACGCCGTTGTGCACGTCCGTTGTGAGGCGTATCTCCGTTTGCGGAAACAGACGCTCGCTCTCGGCAAGGATCGGGAGCAACGGCCTGAGACTGACGATGTTGTTGACCGAAAGTCGCAACTCCGCCTCGAAGCCCTTGCCGATGCGCTGGGTGGCCTCGCGCATGGCCACCAGTTCCTCGAGAACCATCTCCGAGCGCTTCAGAAAATAGATTCCTGCTTCGGTCGGCTGGAGCTGTTTGCCCTGGCGCTCGAACAGCGGCACGCCGACCGCATCCTCAAGCTTGTGAATGGTATAGCTTACGGCATTCGGCACCTTGTTGAGCCGTTGGGCCGCCCCCGCGAACGAGCCGCAGCGCGCGGTGAGAATGAAGGCGTTGAGCTCATCGGCACTGAACAGCATGGAGACGCGCCTCGGTCGATACGGGGAGGAGCCGGCTCACGGTGGCCCGCAGCAGCCAAGGCTTTCCCTCATCCTGTCTCTGCGGCGTCGGAAGGGCAAGCCTTTGGGCGTCTTGCCCGGAATCTGACGTATGCCCGTAGCCTCGGGCTTGATCCCGCCGCACGGAAACCGATGAGGATCGTGTCCTCGAACCGACCGCTTGCAGGCGCCGCCGTCGCGAGCAAGCGCGCAGCGCCGGACGTTCCGAAGTTCATTGTGTGGTGCGCGAGGTGCTCTTGGAAACGCGATGTCCCAACCGCAGAACCGTTCTTCTCACGGTCGCGCTGGTGCACGTCTGCCCGCAGGAATGAAACAGTCTCCGCCTACGGTTTCTCTTTCAAGCGGACCTGGCATCCTTTGACGTTTCATGCTCCGCCAGTTGCCCTCCAGCGTCGTTCGACGCGCCGGATTTTGGCGATTCCATTGGCCGGGAGGCCGACGTTGAATTCTATCGTAGCCTGGATGCCGAGTCGTGCGAAAAGCCGTCCAACTGCTCCGCAAACCCCTGGACCCAGATCCGAGATCGGTTCGGGCAGTGAAAGGGTCAATCGGTCGAGCCCGACCTGTACCAGCCTGAAGTCGGTGATGCGTCCATCGCAATCCAGGATGACGTTGCGCAGGATGTCGGGAGTGACGTCGACAAGCCGGTCGCCGTCGATCGCCGGCAGCGACAGGATGTCGTCCGCCCGCCCGACGATCTCGGCGAGGGCGCGCAAGGGGGAACCGCAAGGGCATGGTCTCTTTCGCAGGCGCAGGAGATCGTTCATCCGGTAGCGCGCCATGATCTGAGTGGTGCGAGTGAAGTCGGTGATGACGGGAGAGACCAGTCCATCGCTGCCGACGGGTTCGAGTTCGAAATGCAGGGCGTCCTCGACGAGATGGATGGTCCCGTGCTCGCAGGCGACACCAAGCAGCCCCTCGGTGGCCATATAGATCTCGCGAACAGGCACCCCAAAGCCCCGCTCGATGATCGCTCGGTCGGGTGTGTCCAGCACCTCGGCACCGGAAAACAGGCGCCTGATTCCGGCGGGCGGGCTGCGCTCGGCCAGCCAGCGCAGGACCTTGGGCGGCGCGATCAGGATGTCCGGCTTCCAGTCGCCTATTGCCGGGGCGAGCGCTTCGAGGCCCGCCTTGAGATCGAAGAAGCGGAGAGACAGGCGCGGTGCGCGGTTGGTCGCGCCGTAGAGGGCCGAGACCTGCGGCAGAACCAGGGCGATTCTGGCGCCTTCGAAAGGGTAGCGCGGCAGAGCCTTGGCGAGCAGAACGCCGAGCCATTCGTAGCGCTCGGCGTCGGAAATCACGTAAAGTCCGCGGTTGCCGCTGGTGCCGGTGCTGGCTCCGACGTGGAAGCCGGCCGGAGCCCGCTCCTCGCCGGCGAAGATGCGCCATCCGGTTTCCCCGTCGATGCCCGCGCGGTTGAAGGCGCCGAAATCTGCCATCAGAACCGATTTGTCGACGACGGGGAGATCCTCCAGCTGGCGGACGTCGAAACGGGAATAGAAGGGTATGCCTGGCAGGGCCTCCGCCATCCATCGAGCGATCCGCCGGTTCTGCCAGCGTTCCAGGTCGGTGCGCGTGTGAAGCGTGGACGCCAGTCGGCGGGTTCGCCACCAGGCGCGGACCAGTCGTGCGATGGGCCAGCCTCGATCCTTCATGCTTTTCCCCTGGGAGAACGGGTGGGGTTGGGCGACGGATCGTGGCAGAGAACCACCTCGCCGCCCGCCTCGGCGAAGGCGCGGAGGCGGGCCATGGTCGCAAGCGAGGTCGTCCTGTCATGGGCGACGAGGCGTGTGGCGAGATAGGGCGCGCGGTCTTCCGCGATGGCCTGCCAGAGCCATTGGGCGTCGACGCCATAGAGGAGTGGCGGATCGAGGTCTGGCCAGAGAAGGCCGAAATGGCCGGGCGCATGTCCGGTGAGCGGCAGCGCGAGCAACGATCCGTCGCCGAGGACGTCGTGGCCCTCGCCGAGGTCAAACGGCAAGATTCGTCGAGGCAGGTCCTCGATGAAGGATATCCGAGACCGGAAATCCGCCGGCATGAGTTCGTCGAAGATGCCGGAGCCGAGCCGACCCAGTCGGCCGAGACGCGACACCTCCTGCCATGCCTCGGCCGAAACCAGGAAATGCGCCGCTGGCAGGTCCTTCAGTCCGTCGATATGATCGGCATGGAAATGGGTGACGATGGCGAGCCGCACGTCGCCGGGCGTGAAGCCGAGCCGAGCGAGACGCGCCGCCATCAGGTCATCCGGACTGAGGCGCGGGCGCAGGACGCGGCCGTAGAGCTTGAGCGGCAACGATCGTTCGGGCGAAACGCAACTGCGCCCTCCGTAGCCGGTATCGACCAGGATCGGCGCTGTTCCTGGGCGCGCCCAGATCCCGTAGCGGACGGCAAGGTCGAGCCTCTGCCAGCCGCCACCGGCAAGCACCAGCCACCTCCAGACCCTGACCGTCGCGCTGACCGGAAAGATCGGGCGATTCATCTCTTTTCCCCCGCGCCGAGTGTCCGTTCCAGCCCGTCCTTGAACAGCACTTGCGGGACGAACCCCAGGAGGGCCTGCGCCTTCGACGTGTCGAGCGTCTGGCTGAAGGCGAAAGCGGTCAACCCGTGAACGGTCACCGCGGGCTCGGGCATGCCGGGCGTGAGCCGCGCCAGCGCTTCGAACAGGCGGGCGAGCGCAAGCGCCACGGTCCATGGCACGCGGCGCCAGGAAATCTCGAGGCCAACGCGCTCGGCCACGCGCTCGACGACTTCGGTCAGCCGCAGGACCTCGCTGCCGGCCACGTTGAAGATCTCTCCGCCGGCCTCCGGACCGGCTCTGCCGGCGGCGAGGATCGCGTCGACCGCGTCGTCGACATGGGTCAGGTTGGTGAGCGCCTCGCCGCCGCGCAGAAGCGGCAGCCTTCCTCCTTGGGCGGCGCGGAGCAATCGGGGAAGAAGCGCCGTGTCGCCCGGTCCGTACATGGCGCGGGGGCGCAAGACGATCGGCGACAGATCCGCGTTGCCGAGGACGATCGTCTCGGCCCTTGCCTTGCTGTCCGCATAGGGCGTTAGCGGTTGTGGCAGCGGCGCCGTTTCCGGAAGGTCGAACTGGTCGCAAAACCGGGCATATACCGACGGTGACGAGATGAAGATGAAACGGCGGACGTTCGCGCGGCGGGCCAACTCCAATGCCATGCGCGTCCCGGTGACGTTGGCGGAGAGAAAATCCCGACGCCGGCCGAAAGCCGACGACAGCCCTCCGGCATGAACGAACAGATCGGCCGATCCGAAGGCACGCAGGGCATCGCCGCCGCCGGGTGTGGTCAGGTCAAGGGGGAAGAAGCTGATGCCGCGTTCGGTCAGCCACCGCCCACGTTCGGGATTGCGGCCGATGCCGGCAACCTCCCAGCCCTCCGCCTTGAACCGAAGGGCAAGTCTCGATCCGAGAAATCCGGTTGCTCCGGTAACGATGGCGCGCATGTCCGCCTCACGCGATCAGGGCAAGGCCGCCGAGGGAAATACCGGCGGACGTTCCAAGAAGAAGAACCTTCGCACCCGAGTGCAGATGTCCGGCGATACGAGCCTCATGAAGGGCCGAGGGCAACGACGCCGCGATCTGGTTACCCTGCCGGGCAATGATGTCGATGATCTGCTCCTGGCGAAAACCGCATCGCTTTATCAGATGATGCAGCGCTCCAGGGCTCGCCTGATGGGGGACGACGACGTTGACATCCTCGCGGTGCCAGTCGCATTCGCCGAGCAGGCGATCGAGAAAGCCATCGAACTGCTCCAGCGTTCGGCGGAACAGCGCCTTGCCGTCCATGCGAAACAAGGAATGACGGGCAAACTCCGCCCGTTGACGGTTGAAGTCGAACCGCGTGCCGCCAGCAGCAAGCTCGCAATCCTCGTAACCCGAAGGATAGGTCTCCAGCCGCGCGGCGACGATCCCCTGGTTTCCTGCGCCCGTCCCCACGATGGCGGCGGCGGCGCCGTCGCCGAACAGCGCCGCGACCTCGGGGCGTTCGTCCCACGGCAGACCGCGCGAGGCGACTT
Organism: Pleomorphomonas sp. T1.2MG-36; assembly: GCF_950100655.1. NCBI lineage: Bacteria > Pseudomonadati > Pseudomonadota > Alphaproteobacteria > Hyphomicrobiales > Pleomorphomonadaceae > Pleomorphomonas > Pleomorphomonas sp. T1.2MG-36. Next base: position 276,516 of record NZ_CATNLY010000023.1, on the reverse strand, counting down.
CGGCCGACACGATCAGGCCCCGGCGATACCGTCCGAGGGCGATGTGGGAGGCCAGCATGTCGAGAGCGGTCACGAAGCTGAGGCAGGTGGAATTGACGTCGAAGGCCGCGCATCGCCCCTCTGGGATGCCGAGCCGACGCTGGATCAGCGGAGCCGTCGCCGGGATCGGCTGATAGGGCACGGCAGCGGCGGCGACGACCACGTCGATCTCCTCGGCGAGGCATCCGGCGGCGGCCAAGGCCTGGTTCGCGGCAGCGACTGCCAGGTCGATCTGGCTTTCATCCTCGCAGAAATAGCGATCGATCACGCCGATGCGCTGCTTCGTCCATCCGGCCCGCTTGCCCGCGCGGGCATCGACGTCTGCGGCTGTCACCTTGCTGCGTGGCAGAACAGCGCCGGTTCCCAGAATCGCCATGCCTCTGATCGCGGTCATTGGCTTTGTCCTCCAAAGGATCACCCGAAGCGAGGGACCCCGGTATCCGAGTCGATCGGTTGACGACCGGTCATCGCGCGATTTGTCCGCCCGGCACTCGGTTGTCGCTTCAATGCACTCGTATCGTCAGCCGGAGAACAGGAAAGACCGATTCTCCGATACGAACCGACGATTTCAAGCGGCCGGTGCCGCACCACGCGGGCGACGGCGGCGGATCCGACCGTGCCGGAGGCGGGAAGCGGTAGGGATTCGACCGTCGGAATGTGTCTCCTCGGTGGGGGGGCGGCGGCATGGCGGTTGCCGCGGGATCTTGATCGGGGTTCGGCGGCCGGTGCGTTGACGACGGCGGGGGAGGCCATCTCTCCGGTAGGCTTGGCGATCCGGACTTCATGATGGGACGATCCTATGTTGTGAACGTCGTTCAAACTCTGTATAGCATTGGCATGAACGTCGTTCAATCCTCATTTGAACGGCGTTCAAATTGAGGTCGAGCAAGGTGAACCACTCGTGCCGCTCTCCTTGACCGCAGCGGCCCGGCGCGAGACCTTGCCAGCCAGGTCAGTCTGCGCCGACGTCGTGCACAATCGGATCGATAGGAGATTCAATGGATTTCTTTCAGAATCTCAATTTCTCGTCGTCGAACGAAGACGGCGAAACCGAACTCGCCGCCCTTGCCGGGGCAGGGCGCATCCTGTGCCTGACCGGCTCGGGTACGAGGCCTCTGGATCTGCTGATGTCCGATGCCGAGGAGATCGTCGCACTCGACGTGAATCCGGCGCAGAACGCCCTGCTGGCGCTGAAGGTCGCTGCCATCGAAAGCTTCGAGCGCGACGAGTTCCTGGCGTTTCTCGGCGTGTCGCCAAGTGCGACCCGAGGCACAGCGTATGATCGGCTCCGCCACTGCCTTTCTCCCGCCGTGCGGGGCTATTGGGATCGCCGCCGCGCCCTCGTTGAAGCGGGTGTCTGGTACGCCGGAAAGTGGGAAAAGCTACTGCGCTGGAACGCTCGGTTTCTCAGACTCTTTCGCGGCAGGGCGCTCGACGCCCTGCTCGCCGCACCGGACGTCGAAGAGCAGGCCGGTCTGTGGGGGCAGAAGTTCGGCGATAACCGACTGCGCGCCGTCATCAAGTTGATCGGCCGCGACTGGATCTGGCGGTGGGTCGTGCGGGAGCCCGGCGGCGCGTTTCTTCCCCCGCCTCGGGATGTCGCCAGACGTTTGGCATCCGACTTCATGCGGGCATCTCGTTCCTTTCTGTTCCGCGACAGCGACTTCGCCATACTGATTTTTCGTGGTGCTCATCAGGCGGACGGCGCGCTTCCCGTTCATCTCAGGCCGGAAAACTACCAGAGGATCCGCGAAAGGCTATCGCGGCTGCGGATCGTCGAAGGTGGCCTCGCCGATCTTGGCGAACTCGACGTTGGCGCCATCGACGGCTTCTCGCTATCTGATTTCGGTTCCTATTGCGGAACCGATTTGTACTCTTCCTGCTGGAAGGGCGTCCTCGACGCCGCCGCGCCAGGAGCGAAATTTTGCGAGCGCATCTTCATGAACGACATGGAGCTTCCGTTCGCAGAAATAGAAGAAGACCGCTCCCTGTCCAAGGCCCTGTCGGAAACCGACAAGGCGATCATCTACCGGATCCGTGTCGGCACCATTACGGGAAAGGCTTGATGCCGATGGAGGTGCGCAGGCAGATCGCGCTTCACAACAGGCCGGAACGAGCTCTGAACGGGATACATTTCGGAAGCAACGTCAGCCTCTACCGGAAGAAGATCAATCTTCCATCGCGCTCGCAAGACTGAAACTCGGCATAACGGAGATCGATGACGGCACTGGGCTCGTCACCTTCATGACCTGCGATCTCGGATACAGCGGTCTCGAACGAAGAACCCTACAGACTATCGACAACCCGCTCGGCACGAGGTTGTCACCCATGTCTTAGGTACAGACGCTCACCCTTTTCTCAGGGCCGGGCAAAGGGGAGTGGCGCACCCGACAGGATTCGAACCTGTGACCTCTGCCTTCGGAGGGCAGCACTCTATCCAGCTGAGCTACGGGTGCGTAGGCGTCAACGTGAGACGCGAAACACGGTTCGTATAGCCGAGTTCGCAGACAAGGCAAAGGAAAAATCGTGCGGACGATGAGGCTCCCATCGCCGTGAACGCCGCCCGTTTTCGCCGCCGCCGCATGCAAAAATGGCGCCGGACGGATCCGGCGCCATTCTCAGAACCAGGGGTGACTTGAGATCACTTGCCGACCGGAACCTCGACGAAGGTGTCATCGGCCGGCTCGTAGTACCGAATGACCGAGGTGGCCTTGGCGGCGACGGCGTCATGCGTGGCGAGAACCGGCGTGCCGGAAACCTTGACCGTCGTGAAGGTATCATCGGCCGGCTCGTACACCGAGATCGTCTGGGTGTAACGGGAGCCATCTTCGCTAGCGGCGGCGGGAGCGTTCAGCGTGCCGGCGACGAAAGTGCCGTCGGACGGCTCAAAGTAGGTGCGCTCGGCAGCCGAGGCAAGGCTCGGGAGGGCGATGGCGGCGACAGCAACGGCGGCGATAGCGAAGGTTTTCATTTCCATACTCCATGTATTCGATAGCGTCGGGAGGTCTTGAGGATGTCTTATCCAGCCCAGTCATTCATCTCGCTTCGATGAATATGATATAGAACCGGCTTGATCACGGAAAAAGGGTGCATGGGGTCAATAGGACAGGACGGATTCCGTGAAGTGTTTTCACGAGCCCGTGTTAAGTCCGTGTGCTGATGGGAAATTTACCGCGACCCGTGAGCACGTTCGCGTGATAGGCCTTGAAGTTGAGGCCCGGATTCGGCCCAAAACGCGATTTGGCGCCCACTTTCGGGCTAGAAGCTGCACGCAAGCCGACGAGAGCCGTCACCTATGGATACACTTTTCTTGGTGGATGGTTCCGCGACTATGAGGCGCTTTGTGGGCGCCCATCGCACGGCAAGGCGCTTGCCAGCTTTTGGCTCCAGACAGTGGGTGTTTTCCGGCATCAGGCCCGCAGGTCCTATGAGCGTACGGAGGTAACGGGCAACGGGGGCCACGATGTCACCATCAATGTCGCCAGGCGATAAAGCCATCCGATCGCCTCGACGAGCGCAAGAACGACTCGGTCGCCGTCAACGTTGGCGGACAGTCATCTTTAGGGGGGAAATGGTACAGCTGGCTGGGCTTGAACCAGCGACCTTCGGAGCCACAATCCGACGCTCTAGCCAACTGAGCTACAGCTGCACATGACGGCGCGGAACCTAGTTGGATCGTTCCGGCAATGCAAGCCCCCGCCGGCCACTTTTTTGCGGTCGTGGCTTCCGCCTGAGGAGAACAGGCGGAAGCGGGCCCAGGACGTCAGGCGGCGACGACGGCGCCGAGGAATGCATCGATGGTCGAGCGCAGCTGATCCGCCTCGTCGGCCACTTCCCGCGAGTCCCGATCGAGCTTCTGCGCAGCGGTTTCGGTCTCGCGAGCGGTGGTCAGAACGGCGCCGACGTTGGTCGCCACCCTCTGCGAACCGGCGGCCGCGGCGTTGACCGAACGACTGATGTCGTCGGTGGCGGCTCCCTGCTCCTCGACCGCAGCGGCAATGGCGCCGGTATAGCGGTCGACCTCCTGCATGGTGGCGCTGATGGCCTGTATGGCCTCCACGGCGTCGGCAGTGGCTTCCTGGATGTTGTCGACCTGTGCCGCGATTTCCTCGGTCGCCTTGGCGGTCTGCCCGGCCAAGTTCTTCACTTCGGAGGCGACGACGGCGAATCCCTTGCCTGCTTCACCGGCGCGTGCGGCCTCGATGGTTGCATTGAGAGCCAGAAGATTGGTCTGTTCGGCGATCGCCTTGATCAGCGTGACCACCTCACCGATCTTGGTCGCACCGGCAGCAAGCCGGTTGATCTTGGTGTCGGCGTCGCGGGTTCCGCGCGCCGCCTCTGCGACGATGACGCCGGTGCGCTGTATCTGGCCGGAAATCTCGCCGATCGATGCCGCAAGCTCCTCGGTCGCCGACGCGACGGCCTGCACGTTGTCGGTCGCATCGCACGAGGCATTGGAGGCGGCGCCCGCGTCCTGCACGGTCCGTACCGCGCCGGCGCCCAGCGAACCGGCCGCCGCGAGCAGGTCCTCGACAGTCGTGTTCACTGCGCCGAGCGCCGTCCGGGTGGATGAGCGGAAATCGTCGATCAGCCTCTCGACGCGCTCCTGCCGCGCGGCCCGCTCGGCCGCTTCCGAGCTTTTGTCTTTCTCCAGTGCGATGCGGGAGAGGGCGCTGTTCTTGAGGATGACGACGGCGCGGGCGATGGTTCCCACCTCGTTGCCGTGGGCGGCGTAGGGAATCTCATCGGCGAGATCGTCGCGGGAGATGCGCTCCATCAGGCCGGAGAGATGGGTCACGGGGTGGATAAGACGCGCCACCAGCCAGGATGCGGCGACGGACATCAGTGCCGCCAGCAACAAGCCGAGCAACGACACCTTCAGGACCAGCCCATCCTTCGTGGCGGCGACGGTGGCTTCCGGAATGCCGGCGAACAATATGCCGATCACCTGACCCGCCCCATTCTTGATCGGCGTGTAGATGGTGAGATAGGGTGCCCCGAGGATGGCGGCCTCCCCCGTATAGGTCCGCCCCGCCTTGATGGCCGCGTAGGCCGGCGAGGTCTTTCCGAGGTCGGTCCCCACAGCGCGGCTTCCATCGGTCTTCTTGATCGATGTCGTCACGCGCGTGAAGTCATCCTTGGCGGCATCGTAAGCAAAGACAGTGGCGGCGGCGCCTGCGGTGCGCGTGAGATTGTCAATGAGATCGTGGTTCTGGAAAGGCGGAATGGCGGGCATCTCGATATGATCGACGGCATCCCCCGACCATGCGATCGTCGTATCGGCGATATCCTTCTGCATCAGAAGGGCGCCCGTTCGGATGGCAATCGTTTGCTTTTCGAGCGCTTGGCGCGCGGCATCGGCCGATAGCGTCGTGTAGACGACGGATAGCAGCAAGCACACCGTCAGCGTAATGAATATCGCTACGGCTGCGCCGATCACCTTCCACAACTTGACTCGATTGAGAAACATTTTCCGCATCTTCAGTAAAAATCCATTGTCGAAATGATTGCACCGGCAATGGTGAACCGGGACTTAAGGCTGCAGTTTCTTACGTCCTCTCCAATCTCAGCATTAATCTGGACTTTCAGTCTGCTCTTGTTGTGTATCGACCGTGTCAAAACACCGGTCCTGGCAAACGATAGGCTTTCCAGAAGACATGGTTGCCGTTGAGTCGCGTCGACGGTTTCATTCTCTCTCGGCAAGGCCAGTATGGATGATCGGCCGAGCGAACCCGTTGAGCCGCAAGTCTCGCGAAAGGTTTTGCCTTCACAAAGAGTTGGAGTTCCGGCTCTCGCCATCTTCGTTCCGCCGGGCCTTGTTGGGGGAAACGACGGGTTATGTAGATTTAACCGTTTGTTAACGCTATTTTTTCTTTCTTGACCGACGAACTCGCCCAGTAAGGGAAATAAACGTTTTCCGCGCTTATCTGTTGCATCATGCGGGTAGGCCAGTTGTTGGGGCCCCGCAGAACTGCCATGGCTGGCAGAGTTTGGTTCGATGGTTGGAGGAAGAACGCCGCGCGCTGAGGGAGGCGGAACATGCCGTCACGAGTAGTCGCCTCGCAGAACATGTCCATTGGCAGCCCCGCCAGAAAGAAGGCTGGGAAGGCCGGAAGCACGGCCGCTCGTCGGCGCCGCACCGGAAGCCATCAGGACGCAAGGTCGTTTCTCATAGCCGGCTTCCTGGCGGTGTTGGTTGCCTCGATCCTCTTGGCCATCTGGGTCTACGTGAAACCGTTTCCCGTTGCTTCGTCAGATCCGGGAACCCGCCCGCCGCCAAGCATGGCCGACCTTGAGGCCAAGAAAACCCATTCCTATTGGAAGGTCGGCAGCAGCACCTATCGGCACTACATCACCAACACGAGCACCGGCGAAATCGTCGATGCCGGGACGATAACCGTCCAGGAAATGCTCGAACAGGGTATCGAGGTTCCCGGCTATTCGCTGCCCGTCAAGTCTGCAAGCGGCTCGAGCGGCAAGAGCGAACTGGCCGTTCGCTTCCAGGCTCTCCAGGATCACCTCAAGTAGCCAGAGGTTTGGCGCGCACCAGCATTCCGAACAGGTCGCGCGGTTCGTCCGGGTCGGCGAGCAGGTCGAGCTCCTGATAGAAGGATGTGCCGGCGAGCTTGTCGCGCACGTAGCGCAGCGCCGAAAAGTCCTCGATGGCGAATCCGACCGAATCGAACAGCGTCACCTCGCCGGGCGACGTGCGGCCCGGCGCCACGCCGGCGAGCACTTCCCAGAACTCGGTAACGGGGTGATCGGCCGGAAGCTGCTGGATCTCGCCTTCGATGCGCGTCTGGGGCGCATACTCCACGAAAATCGACGATCGCTTCAGGATGCCGCGGTGAAGCTCCGTCTTGCCGGGACAGTCGCCGCCGACAGCGTTGATGTGGACGCCCGAGCCGACCATGTTGTCGGTCAGGATGGTGGCGTATTGCTTGTCGGCCGTCACGGTCGTGATGACATCGGCTCCCTCGACGGCTTCCTGGCCGGTGCGGCAGGGGGTGATGGAGAAGCCGAGCGGGGCGAGGTTGCGCCGACACTTCTCGGTGGCCTCCGGATCGATGTCGAAAAGGCGCAGATTTCGGATGCCGAGTATGGCCCCGAAGGCTAGAGCCTGAAACTCGGACTGCGCGCCATTGCCGATGATGGCCATGGTGCTGGCTCCCTGCGGGGCCAGGCGCCTCGCTGCCATCGCCGAGGTTGCGCCGGTCCTGAGCGCCGTCAGCAGCGTCATCTCCGAGAGCAGCATCGGATAGCCCGAGCCGACGTCGGCCAACACGCCAAATGCCGTCACCGTCTGCTTGCCCTCACGCATGTTCTTCGGGTGGCCGTTGACGTATTTGAAGCCGTAAAGCGTCCCGTCCGACGTGGGCATCAGTTCGATGACGCCATCGACCGAGTGGGAGGCGACGCGCGGCGTCTTGTCGAAGGTCGGCCAGCGCCGAAAGTCTTCCTCGATGTAGTTGGAGAGCTCGACGAGGAAACGCTCGACGCCGACGCTGAGCACCAGCCGCATCATGTTGTCGACCGAGACGAAGGGAACGATGGCGAGCGGGGAAATGGCGTTCATGCGGCAAAGCTCCGGGTCGGGCGATCCATGACGGTGCGGCCCATCAGGCTGGAAAGAAGGTCGACCATCAGCGTGGCGGTCCGGCCGCGCTCGTCGAGGAACGGATTGAGCTCGACGAGGTCGATCGAGGAAACGAGACCGCTGTCGTGCAGCATCTCCATGATGAGATGCGCCTCGCGGAACGTGGCGCCGCCCGGCGCGGTGGTGCCGACGCCGGGGGCGATCGACGGGTCGAGGAAATCGACGTCGAGGCTCACATGCAGGCGGCCGCTTGCCGCAGCGACACGCTCCAGGAAGCGCCATACCAGCGCGCCGACGCCATGCTCGTCGAGGGCGCGCATATCGTGGACGGTCACGCCGGAGCCTCCGAGCGCCCGTCGTTCGGCTGGGTCGACCGAGCGGATGCCGACCATCGTCACGTTGCCCGGTGGCACCGGATGGGCGAGCGGTGGGTAGCAGTCGTGAAATCCATCCGCGCCCGTGAAATAGGCGACCGGCGTGCCGTGAAGATTGCCGCTCTGGGTCGTATCGAGCGTGTGAAAGTCGGTGTGGGCGTCGAGCCAAAGCACGAAGAGGGGAAGGCCGTCTTCCGCCGCTCGCCGGGCGATGCCGGGCACCGTGCCGGCGGCGAGCGCGTGGTCGCCGCCGAGGAACACCGGCAGGGCGCCGTCGCTGGCTTCATAGGCGGCTTCGGTGACGGCGCCGATCCAGGCGGCGATCTCGGGCAGGCGACGAAGGTGAGGATAGGGGGGCTTGACGGCCGGCAGAGGACCGCGGGCGACGTTGCCGAGATCCTCGACCTCGTGGCCGAGTTCGGCGATCGCTTCGACGATGCCGGCGGTGCGATAGGCGCTCGGTCCCATCTCGCACCCCATGCGGCCGGCACCGTCCTCGACCGGAATGCCCAGAAGCCTCACCTTCATGCTGTCGTCCTTCGCTGTTGGGTCGCGGCATCTGGCCATCGACGGCTGGCGAAGTGAACAGGGGGGATTGGCAAGTTAACCGGATCGGCTTATCAAAATGGCAGTTTCATTGCTCAAAACGGCAAATCCATGGATCGGCTCGATCAGCAACTGGTCACTCTCCTGCGTCACGAGGGGCGCCGCTCGGTGTCCGATCTCGCAGTTGAGCTGGGGGTATCGCGTGCCACCGTGCGCGCCCGCATGGAGCGGCTCGAACGCGATGGGGACATCCTCGGCTACACGGTGATCCTGCGCAACGACGCCATCGAGGTGCCGGTTCGGGCGATCATGATGATCGAGATCGAGGGGCACGTACTGGACAAGGTCATCCGTCAGCTCGGGGGCTTTCCCGAGGTGGCGGCAATCCACACTACCAACGGCCGCTGGGATCTCGTGGTCGAGTTGGGTGCCGCGACGCTCACGGACTTCGATACCGTGCTGCGTCGCATCCGCCTGTTGCCCGGCATTACCGGGTCCGACACCAGCCTGCTCTTGACGACGCCACGCACGACGCGCGCCCGCCTGAGCCGGGGCTGACACCACGACAATTGGAGGGCGGTCCGCCGACCGCGATCACGACGTCCGTGGTCCAACTGTCAAGCTGCGGCCGGCCGATGTCCTGACTGGCGTCGAGCATGACGCCGATCTCGTCGCCTCTCTGCCAGACGGCCCGGCCCGTGAACACGCGGCGGCAACTGGGAATGAACAAGCTTACGAGGTCGTCGGGAGCGAAATGCGCGCGCGCCGTCAGACGCAGGCGGCAGCCGGAAGGGCTGAGATCCTCGATAACGCAGCCGATCGGCGTCGACAATCCCTCGCGATTGAGGGCGGCGACGCGGTTGCACGCCTGACGCGGTTCGCGGCGCCCGTCAAAGCTGCGCACCGCGGGATGGCGCAGACGGTGGAGCAGATCGGACAGCGCGGGATCGTGGGCGGACGGCCTGAGCATCAAGAAATGGCTTTATGATGATTTTCACAGGTGATGCCACATTCCCGGGTTGTGTTCAACGAATGCGACAAGTTGATGAAAATCGATCTTAATGAACAGTAAGCGGTTGATGTGATTAATGAACGCTGCCAGGTCCTGCGGAGTGTTTGTTCACTCCTTGTTACGGCGATGATTGTCGAAGACCAGTCCGGTTTCGAGCGCCCGCTTGCCGAACTTCTGCCTGACCTCGTCCATCGCCCGTTCGGCCGCCGCCTTGCGCATTGCCTTCTGGTCGACGAGATCGGCCGGGTCGGCGAAGCGGCTTTCGCATAGGTCGGCCACCGCGACGCCCAGGAGACGATACTTCTGGCCATGCGCTTCCTCCGCAAGGAGCGCGTCGGCGGCTGCGAAGATGCGGTCGGCGAGCTGGGTCGGGTCGGCAAGGCGTCTGGTTCTGGTCCTCAGCTTGAAGTCGGCGGTCTTGAGCTTCAGCGTGACCGAGGAGCCGGCGATGTCTTCGTGCTTGAGTCCGAAGGACACGCGCTCCGCCTGTTCGCGCAGGATCGGCCGGAGGTCGCGGACGTCGGCCAGATCTTCGAAGAACGTCACCTCCGAACCGACGCTTTTGCGCTTCGAGTTGGGAACGACGTGCCGGTTGTCCTCGCCATGCGACAGCTTGACGATCCTGAGGCCGAGCGCGCCGTAGCGGCTGGCAAGCCGGGCCGGATCGGCCGTCTGCAAATCGCCTACCGTCCGGAAGCCGTCGGCGGCAAGGCGCTCGGAGAACGCGCGGCCGACACCCCAGATCGTCGTGACCGGTCGCGGCGCCAGAAAGGCTGCGGCCTCCGTCTGCCCGATCACCGAAAAGCCCCTGGGCTTGTCGAGATCGGAAGCGATCTTGGCGAGAAACTTGTTGGCGGCGAGCCCGACCGAAACGGTGATGCCCACCTCGCGCTCCACCTCCCTGGCAAAGCGGGCCAGCACCAGCGCCGGGCTGGCGCGATGCAGCTTCTCCGTGCCCGACAAGTCGAGAAAGGCTTCGTCGATGGACAGCGGCTCGACGAGTGGCGTCAGCTCGAGCATCCGCCGCCGAATCTCCCGGCCGACGCGCGCGTACTTCTCCATGTTGGGCCGAATCACCACCGCATCGGGGCAAAGCTGCAAGGCCTTGAACATCGGCATGGCCGAGCGCACGCCGCTGATGCGGGCAATGTAGCAGGCCGTCGACACGACGCCGCGCTTGCCGCCGCCGATGATCAGCGGCTTGCTGGCGAGCGAAGGGTCATCGCGCTTTTCAACGGAGGCATAAAAGGCGTCGCAATCGACATGGGCGATGACGAGGCGGTGAAGCTCGGGGTGACGGAGAAGGCGAGGACCGCCGCAGGCCGGACAGCGGCGCCCTTCTGCCGGCGCCGGGGCGAGGCAATCCTTGCAGAAGCCAATCGACGCCTCGGACATGTTTCCCTCCCGCCGGCCCTCCGCTCTCCGCCGGCCGATCAGAACTCGCTGTCGCCGACCAGGGCATGGCGGGCCACCGCGATCATGGTCGGCCTTATCTGCACCTCTTCGACGAAGGATAGCAGCAACGATTCGTCGGCAAGAAAGAACTCCAGCACCCCGGCCAGGAAGCCGGGCTCGCGCGCCGCCGTCCGAAGATCCGCCGGTCCTATGCCCGAAAGTGACAGGAAGCGGCCAAGCGCATCCGGATTTCCTGCAAGGTAGGCGAGGGCGGAAATGGCCAACCCTTCCGCCTCGTCGACGCTAAGCCTTTTGCCAATGGGCATGTTTGGTCCACCGTTTGGGATTGCTAAAGGAATCCGTACTATATTTGTTATACTGGAATCAGTGTGGCAACCTATCCCCACCGGAAGGCGTTCCTGCGTACGAGCCGAGTGCGCTGGAGCGAAACCCGCCAAGCACCCGGTAAAATCGGTGCGCGAGGCGGAAAGAGAGTCGAATGGCCAAGACAGTTCTCATCGTCGAGGACAACGAGCTCAACATGAAGCTCTTCCACGATCTCCTGGAAGCGCATGGTTATCGCACGATTCAAACACGCAATGGGATCGAAGCCCTGGATCTGGTGCGCACCCACCGGCCGGACCTCATTCTCATGGACATCCAGCTCCCGGAAGTGTCGGGGTTGGAGGTCACCAAGTGGCTGAAGGAAGATGACGAGTTGCGCTCGATCCCGGTGGTGGCGGTCACCGCCTTTGCCATGAAGGGCGACGAGGAACGCATTCGCCAAGGCGGCTGCGAGGCTTATATTTCCAAGCCGATTTCGGTTTCAAAGTTCATCGAGACGGTGCGGACGTATATCGGCGACCAGTAAGCGCCGGTCGGAACGGAAGTGTGTGATGACAGCGCGTATTCTTGTTGTCGACGATATATTGGTCAATGTGCGCCTCATGGAGGCTCGCCTCACTGCCGAATATTTCGATGTCCACACCGCCACCTCGGGCGCCGAGGCGCTGGCGATGCTCGACAACGCCACCTATGACATCGTTCTGCTCGACGTCATGATGCCGGGCATGGATGGCTTCGAAGTCTGTCGCCGCATTCGTGCCAACCCGAAGACGACCCAACTGCCGGTGATCATGGTCACTGCGCTTGACCAACCCGCCGACCGCGTCCATGGCCTCGAGGCCGGCGCCGACGACTTTCTCACCAAGCCGGTTTCCGACACCCAGCTCGTCACGCGTGTCAAAAGCCTTGTCCGCCTGAAGCAGCTTACCGACGAACTCGATCTCAGGGCCAACCAGGGGTCCGTCGCCTTCGACCGGGCGATGACCTATGCCGATCTCACGGCGCGCGCGCCCGGCCGCGTGCTGCTGGTCGAGGATCGCCGTTCGGCCTATGTGCGGATCGCTCAGGCGCTATCGAGCGAAATGGCCGTCGATATCGAGACCAACCCGCAGGAAGCTGTGTTCCGTGCCGCCGAGGGCGACTACGACTTGGCGATGATCTCGATGGGGCTCGACGACTACGATGCGCTTCGCCTTTGCTCGCAGTTGCGATCGCTCGATCGGACGCGCCTGTTGCCGATCCTCCTGATCGCCGACCCCGACGAGGGCAACCGGCTGACGCGCGGCCTCGAGCTCGGCATCAACGACTATCTGATGCGGCCGGTGGACGCCCAGGAGCTGACTGCCCGCTGCCGCACTCAAATTCGCCGCAAGCGCTACACGGACCGGCTGCGCGCCAGCGTGCTGCAGACGATGGAACTTGCCATCACCGATGCGCTGACCGGCCTTTACAACCGCCGCTACCTGGATTCGCATCTCGCCGCGCTCGTCGAGCGCGCCACCGAGAAGAAGGGCGATCTGTCGGTGCTGATCATCGACATCGACTACTTCAAGAGGGTCAACGACACCCACGGCCACGACGCCGGTGACGAGATCCTCCGGGAGTTTGCCACCCGTATCCGGCGCAACCTGCGCGCCCTCGATCTGCCTTGCCGTTTCGGCGGCGAGGAGTTCGTGATCGTCATGCCGGAAACCGACTACGGCATCGCCTCCATCGTCGCCGAGCGGCTGCGCACCAAGATTGCCCGCGATCCCTTCGCCATCCATGGTGGCGCGGAGTTCGTCGACGTGACCATTTCCGTCGGGGCCGCCTACATTCTGCATGATGGCGACACGCCGGAATCTCTGCTGAAACGCGCTGACAACGCCCTCTACCGCGCCAAGGCGGAAGGGCGGAACCGCGTCGTTCTCGCCGCCGCCTGACCGCACGCCATCCCGTCCTTTCGCCTCGTCGCCCGCCGCTGTGCCCGACATGGGAGTCGGCGACGCCTCGGCCCGATACGTCCGTTGGAAATCAATAGCATGCATAGTTCCGATGTCGCCTTCGGGTGAGTTGGGGCTTACCTGCGCGTGCGTCTCACAAAGGCCTTCGAGGAAGCAATTAAGGTTACCTGTTCATGATTAACTTACTTCGGCGCAGTGGGGAGCAAGGATATTGTTGTAAATAACTCGTTAAAACGTTAGAACAAGATTGTTGATAGTCTAGAAATTTTGGAAAGAATACAATTGCTTTCCAACTACAACCCGGTAAAGCCAGGTCCGCCGCATCTCCTGGTCTTGTCGGGTCGGTCGATCGATGCCGGCGAGAGTGGCCTCCTCGTTGACCCGGCATCGATCCACCACTCTTGCCTTTCCGGTTTGCCCTGTGCCTATCCTGCGTTTCCGATTTTGCGTGCCGCTCCGGAGACGTATCCATCGTGACCGATTTTCATCTCTCGACACCATCGAGCCGGCCACGGGCTCGTGCCTTCGCCATTCCCCTCGATGGCGAACCGGGGCTCTACAACGCCATTACCGATGTGCCGGGCGTCAGTGTCGGCTACACGACGCTGATTTCCGGGGATGGACCGCTGGACGTCGGCCATGGTCCCGTGCGGACGGGTGTGACGGCCATCCTGCCGCGCCCGCAAGCCGACATTGCATGTCCCTGTCTTGCTGGCTTCTTTTCGGGCAACGGCAATGGCGAACTGACCGGCATCCATCTTGTGGAAGAGGTTGGCGCCTTCAGTCTGCCGATCACCATCACCAACACCCACTCCCTTGGTGTCGCCCGTGATGCGACGCTGAAGTGGGTGGCGGCCAGAAGACCTGAGGCTCTTGCCTCGGCCTGGGGCTTGCCGGTGACCGGCGAGACCTACGATGGCTTTCTCAACGACATCAACGGCCATCATCTGACCGACGATCACGTCTTTGCCGCTCTTGACGGCGCCGTGTCCGGGCCGATCGAGGAGGGGTCGGTCGGCGGCGGTACGGGCATGTCCACCTTCGAGTTCAAGGCGGGGTCCGGCACGTCATCGCGTCGCGTCCGTTGGGGCGGCGAGACCTTCACGCTTGGCGTGTTCGTTCAGAGCAACTTCGGCAAGCGTCGCAATCTCATGATCCGCGGCCATCGCGCCGGAACGGAGCTTGCCGAACCCCGTCCGGTCGAGCGCACGTCCCGCGCGGAAAAGAGCTCGATCATCGCCATTGTCGCCACCGACGCGCCGCTCCTGCCGCACCAACTGAAGCGGATTGCCCGGCGCGTGCCACTCGGCATCGCTTGGACCGGCGGCCTCGGCTACAACTCGTCGGGCGATATCTTCCTCGCCTTCTCGACGGCCAATGCCGAGGCTGCGGCCGGTCGTTCCGGTCGCCTCGCATCGTTGGTCTCGATCCCGGATGTCGATATCGATCCCTTCTTCGACGCTACCGTCCAGGCGGTTGAGGAGGCCATCCTCAACGCACTCGTCGCCAATGCCGACATGACCGGCCGGGACGGCAACTTCATGCCGGCGCTGCCGCATGACTGGCTGCTGGCAACATTCGGTCGTGCCGGATAGACGGCTTCCCTGAGCGGCCCTCCGTGCTATCCACAGCTGGTTGCTTGCATGAAAGGCAAAGTCATCCGCTTGATGGTTTAAATTATAGGCAGATTGCATGTTGCTTAGACATTGAGCAATTTGGCTTGCAATCGTCTTCGCTTCCCCGGCAAAATGGCGTCATTACAAGCCTATAAGGGGAACGTTATGCTGAAATCCGCCCGCCGCCTTGCCGCGAGAGCCGCCGTTGCCGGTCTCGCGGGGGTCGCTTCGCTCGTCGCCGCGACGGCCGCCTTTGCCGATACGCCCGTCAAGTTCACGCTCGATTGGAAGTTCGAGGGACCGGCGGCCGGCTTCCTGCTGGCTCTCGACAAGGGCTACTTCAAGGCCGAAGGGCTGGACGTCACCATCGACAGCGGCAACGGTTCGGTGGAGGCCATCTCGCGCGTCGCCACCGGCACCTACGATATGGGCTTCGGCGATATCAACTCGCTGATCAAGCTGCTCGACGAAGATCCCTCGCAGAAGATCAAGGGCGTCTTCATGGTCTACGACCGTCCGACCTTTGCCGTCGTGGGGCGCAAGTCGCTCGGCATCACCGACGATCCCAAGTCGCTCGAAGGCAAGAAACTCGGCGCCCCGCCGCCGGATGGCGCCTTCGCCCAGTGGAAGGCCTTCAAAGCGGTGGCCGGCATCGACGACAGCAAGATCACCCTTGAATCGGTCGGCTTCCCGGTCCGTGAACCGATGCTGGCTAAGGGCGACGTCGACGCCGTCTTCGGTTTCTCGTTCTCGGTCATCCTGAACCTCAAGGCTCAGGGCGTACCGGCGGACGACATCGCTCCCATCCTGATGGCCGAGCATGGTCTCAACCTCTACGGCAACACCGTCACCGTCAACACCGACTTCGCCGCCAAAAACCCCGAGGTGGTGAAGGGTGTGCTCAAGGCACTGGCCAAGGGCTTTGCCGATGCCGTGGCCAATCCGCAGGAAGGCGTCGACGCGGTGCTGAAGCGCAACGAGACGCTGAATCCGGACATCGAGCTCGAACGCCTCACCATGGCCAACGCCCAGAACATCAAGACGCCCTATGTCGTCGAGCATGGCATGGGCGGCATCGATCCCGCCAGGCTGACGGCCGCCATCGAGACGCTGAAGACCTCGATGGGCCTCAAGGGCGCGGTGACTGCCGACAAGGTGTTCGACGCGAGCTTCCTGCCGCCGGAAGGCGACCGCAAGCTGCCCTGATCCCCAGGCGTGGTGAACCGGCCGAGGTCTTCGGCCGGTTCTGCTTTCTTGGAAATGCCAGACAATGACTCACTTGGTCTCCATCGAGAACGTCGACATGCGCTATGGCGGAACCAGCGGAACGCTGGCCGTCGCCGACCTTACCTTCAAGGTCGACAAAGGTGAGTTCGCCGCCGTGGTCGGCCCGTCCGGCTGCGGCAAGTCGACGCTGATGCGCCTCGTCACCGGTCTGCATATACCGCAGGCGGGCAACGTCATCGTGGCCGGCCAGCACGTCACCGAGCCGGTGAGCATCGTCGGCATGGCCTTCCAGAACCCCAGCTTGCTGCCGTGGCGTACCACGCTCGACAACATCCTGCTGCCGCTGGAGATCGTCGAGAAGCACCGCAAGCGCTTGCGTGCCCACAAGGCTGAGTACGTCGAGAAGGCCGAACATCTTCTGGAGGTGGTCGGCCTCAAGGGCTTCGGGACGAAATATCCCTGGCAACTGTCGGGCGGCATGCAGCAGCGCGCCAACCTCTGCCGGGCGCTGATCCACGAGCCGCAGCTTCTGATGCTGGACGAGCCGTTCGGCGCTCTCGACGCCTTTACCCGCGAAGAGCTTTGGTGCGTCATTCGCGACCTGCATGCCGCTCAGGACGTCACCATCGTGCTGGTCACCCACGACCTGCGCGAGGCGGTGTTCCTCGCCGACAAGATCCTGGTGATGAGCGCCCGTCCCGGCCGGGTGTTGCGCGAGCACCGCGTGCCTTTCGCGCGGCCGCGCGACCTGGAGATCACCTACGACAAGGCGTTCAACGACGTCGTTCACGAACTGCACGGCGAGATCGCCAACGCGAGGAGGGTGGCATGAGCGCCGTGGTCGAGGACATTCAGAAGCCGGAACAGGCAAAGCCTCTGGTCGCCCGCATCGACTGGGTGAAGGCGTCTCCCTGGCTCTACACCATTGCGCTGTTCGCCATCTGGGAGGCGTCGGTCCGCATTTTCGATCTGTCCTATACCGTACTGCCGGCGCCCTCGCGCATCTTCGCGGCCTTCTACCAGTATTGGTCACCCATCTGGAAGAACTCGCTGCAGACGCTCTACACGACGACGCTTGGCTTTCTGATGGCCGTGGTCGGCGGTCTTGCCCTCGGCCTTTTCATCGGCTGGTCGAAGATGATCTACGCCGGCCTCTATCCGCTGATGATCGGCTTCAATGCCGTGCCAAAGGTGGCGGTGGTGCCGATCCTGGTCATCTGGTTCGGCATCGGCGCGGTCCCGGCCATGCTCACGGCATTTCTGATTTCCTTCTTCCCGATCGTCGTCAACGTCGCCACCGGCCTCGCCACCATCGAGCCGGAAACCGAGGACGTGCTCAGGGCGCTCGGCGCCAAGAAGCTCGACATCATGCTGAAGGTCGGCATCCCTCGCTCGATGCCCTATTTCTTTGGCTCTCTGAAGGTGGCGATCACGCTGGCCTTCGTCGGCTCCGTGGTGTCGGAGACGGTGGCCTCGAACTACGGCCTCGGCAATCTGATGAGTTCGGCCCAGAGCCAGTTCAACGTTCCCCTGGTCTTCGCCGGCCTGCTGGCGCTCGCCGTCGAGGGTATCGTCATGTACTCGATCATGGCCTGGGTGGAGAAGCGGATGACCGGATGGGCGCATCGGTCCACCATGTCGCACTGACGGAACGATCTTCGGCGGAAAAGGCCTTGCGCGGCGACGCCTTGCCGCTTTAGCTCCATGCGCCCCATCCGAAGGAAAGTTGAAAATGTCGTCGATCGATCGTGCCGCCCTTGACGCAGCCCTAGCCTCGCTGCCGGAGCGTTTCAAGGGGCCGGGCGGCACCGTCGGCGTGATGAAGGACGGCGAGGTCATCGCACGGGAAGCGTGGGGTTATGCCGATCCCGACGCCGGCCTTGCCATGACGCCGTCCCGCCTTCTGCCGATCTGCTCGATCAGCAAGCAGATGACCTGCGGCGTCTTGCTCGACCTTGTTGGCGACCCATCGGCGCTCGATGACCGACTCGCCGGCTTCTTGCCGAATCTGCGGGGCCGACGGCCGACGATGCGCGAACTCTGCGACAACCGCTCGGGACTGCGCGACTACTGGGCGCTCACCGTGCTTCATGGTGCTCACCATGAGGGCGTCTTTCGCCGGGAGGATGCGCTGCCGCTGTTCGCCCGCATGAAGACCACACATTTCGAACCTGGCAGCCAATACTCCTATTCCAATGGAAATTTCCGCATCCTGTCGGATCTTCTTGAGGAGGAGTCCGGCCGCTCGCTCGCCGAACTCTACCGACGCTACATTTTCGAGCCTGCCGGCATGCGCGATGCCCGTCTCGCCGCCGACACCGCGACACCGCTCAATGGCACCGTTGGACATGAGGGAAACGCGGCGGTCGGCTGGTTCCCGGCGACGAATCGCATCTTCTGGACCGGCGATGCCGGCATCGCGGCAACGCTTGACGACATGCTGGCGTGGGAGGGTTTCATCGACCGTACCCGAAACGATGCGGATGGTCTTTACGGGCGTTTGTCGGCGCCGACGACATTCTCCGACGGTCGCCCGGCCCGTTACGGCATGGGGTTGGCGCACGATCGAATCGACGATGTCGCCATAACCGGACATGGTGGCGCGCTGCGCGGCTTCCGCATTCGTCGTCTGCACGCCGCGGCCGAGCGACTGTCGGTCGTCGTGATGTTCAACCATGAGGCCGATGCGCATGCCGCCGCCCTTTTCGTGATGCGTGCAGCGCTCGGCCGGCCGTCCCGGCCGCGAGATGGCGTCCCGGCCGACAAGAGCTGGACCGGCGCCTACCTGGAACCGACCTCGGGCCTGTCGGTCGAGGTCATGACCCACGGGAACGCAGTCCTCGCCAGTCTGGGCGGTGGCCCCGAGGTGTTGTCGGTGGGCGAGGACGGCGTGGCTCGTTCGGCGGGAATGAGCCTTTCTCGGGAAGGAGGTAGCCTTCGCCTTGATCGGCCGGGCGACAATCTTCGCGGGCTGGCTGCCCGCCTCGACGGCGACGTTTCGGCGGATATCGCCGGCCGCTACTGGTCCGATGAAACCGAGTCGTTCCTGGAAATCGAGGCCGTGGGTCCCGCCTTTGCCGGGCGCTTCGATGGGTTTCTCGGTCGCGGTCCGATGCACCAGATGAGGCCGTTTGCCGGCGATGTCTGGAAGTTGGCGACCCCGCGCAGCATGGATGCGCCGGCCCCTGGCGACTGGACCGTTCGTGTTCGGCGTTCGGCAAGCGGTGCGGTCGAAGGGCTCGGCCTTGGCTGCTGGCTTGCCCGAAACGTTGCGTACACACGGCTCGGCTGACCGCCTTACCGATTGAAACAATTCAACATTATCGCGCGTCAGATTTGCGCGCGATGCGCCGACTCCATGCCGAAGTCAATCGGATGTCGTTCATGCTTTTGGCTGAATTGACGGTCTGGGTTATCGGACCTAAGTTCTTCATCGTGAATTAATTAATCGAGGGAAGCACGGGAGATCTTGCCTCGGCTGGGCGACGACGGTTGGGAGGCCGTCGTCGCTACCTTCAACAGTCGACAAGTCGGTTGCTTTGCTCTGCTCCGGGGGGAGTGTGAATGTCGGCCCGCACGACGCGGACCGGGCAGGGGTCGAACTCTGCCCAGGTGCGCCTCTACAATGAGCGGATCGTGCTACAGGCGCTGCGCCGTTTCGGCGAGGCGTCCAAGACCGATCTTGCTCGGGAGGCCGGCCTCACCAACAACGCCATCGGCGCCATCACCGCTTATCTCGCCGCCGCCGGGCTCGTGGTCGAGCTTGGCAAGAAGCGCGAGGGGTTGCGCGGTCAGCCGGCCACCATGCTGGCGCTGGCGCCTGAGGGGGCCTATTCCATCGGCGTTCGCATCGACCGGGTCGGCTACGAGACGATATGCGTCGATTTCGGAGGGCGCATCCTCGCCAGCCGGGCGCATGACACGCTGTTGCCGCCGCCCAAGGACATGCTGGCGACCGTTGTCGCCGACATCAAGTCGATCGAGACGGAAATCGGGCCGGAACGCTGGGAGCGGCTGGCCGGCATTGGTCTTGCCCAACCCTATCATCTGGGAAGCTGGCTGCGCGAGCTGGAGTTGCCGGCCAGTTCCTTCCGCCTGTGGGACGACTTCGATTTCGGCGCCGCCCTTGAGGCGCAGACCGGCATTCCCGTTTTTCTTGAGAACGACGGCAATGCCGCCGCCATTGCCGAACTGTTCTATGGTCATGGGCGGACGCGATCGGACTTCATCTACCTTTTCATCGGTGGCGCTGTTGGCGGCGGTGTCGTTCTCGATGGCGATTGCCTGCGTGGCAGTCGGGGCAACGCCGGCGACTTTGCCATGATGCCCGTGCCGGCGTCGGCGCTGCCCTCGGCGCCGCGGCCGGAGCGCTCCTTCGACGTCCTGCTGACCCGGACGTCGCTGGCCGGGCTCCGGCGGCACCTGCGCTGGCACGGTCACGCCGTCGATACTCTGGCCGAGATTGGCGATCTTTTTCGCCGCGCGCCTCGACCGGCCGCCTTCGACGAGTGGATCGACGACGCAGTGGCTGCCTTCGTCCCGGCCATCCTTTCCACCACGGCGGCGCTTGATGTCGACCAGGTCATTCTCGAGGGCGATCTCGACTGCGGCCTCGTCGAGATCATCGTCGAACGTCTCGCCAAGGCGCTCGCGACCGCCGCACCGGAAAGCGTCCCCGTAGCCCAGGTGATCGAGGGCTCGTTCCGGGCCCGGGCCGGTGCGCTCGGCGCCGCCACGCTGCCGCTCTTCTTCAACTTCTCGCCGCGCTCGTCGATCCTGACCGGTACGGCGCCCATGTTCAGGGAGTTCAGAGACTATGCCGTCCGCGCCTGAGACGACACCCATCCTTGAGATGCGCGGCATCTCCAAGACCTTTCCCGGCGTGAAGGCGCTCGCCAATGTCGAGCTGACCGTCTATCCGGGCGAGGTACACGCCCTGATGGGCGAGAATGGTGCCGGCAAATCGACACTGATGAAGATCCTGTCGGGCGCCTACCGCGCCGATCCCGGCGGCGAACTTCGCATCAATGGCGAGGTGATCCACATCGACGGCCCGCTGAGCGCCAAGACGAAGGGCATCGCCGTCATCTACCAGGAACTCAGCCTGTCGCCGAACCTGACGGTGGCCGAGAACATCTATCTCGGACGCGAGCTGTCGTCGGGCGGTCAGGTCGACCGGACCCGCATGCGCGCCGAATGCCAGGGCGTGCTCGACCGCCTCGGCGCCACCTTCGGCCCGACGACGGTGGTTTCGACGCTGTCGATCGCCGAACGGCAGATGGTGGAGATTGCCCGCGCCATTCACGCCAACGCCCGCATTCTGGTCATGGACGAGCCGACGACGGCCCTGTCATCGCGCGAGACCGACAAGCTGTTCGACCTCATTCGCACGCTGCGCGCCGATGGTCTCGCCATCATCTACATCTCGCACCGCATGGCGGAGGTCTACGAGCTGGGCGACCGCTGCTCGGTGCTGCGCGACGGCAGCTACGTCGGCACGCTGATGCGCGAGGACCTCAAGGCCGAGGCGCTGGTCAAGATGATGGTCGGCCGCGACTTGTCCAAGTTCTACAAGAAGGACCACGACGCCAAGGGCAGCCGCGGCGAGGTGATCCTGTCGGTTCGCGACATGAGCGATGGCCACCGCGTCCGCGGTTGTTCTCTCGACCTGCACCGTGGCGAGGTTCTCTGCCTTGCCGGACTGGTCGGGTCGGGACGCACCGAGCTCGCCCGCCTGATCTACGGCGCCGACGGTCGCAAGAGCGGAACGGTGGCGCTCGACGGCAAGCCGCTCGACATCAACAAGCCGATCCAGGCGGTGGATTCCGGCATCGTCTATCTCACCGAGGACCGCAAAGGGCAGGGCCTGTTCCTCGACATGACGGTGCAGGAGAACATCAATCTGCAGGTGATCGGTCGTGACGCCGGCAAGGGTGGCCTTCTCGATCTCAAGAAGGCCAAGCTCAGGGCGGTCGATGCCATCAAGGCGCTGTCGATCCGCGTGGCCGGCCCGATCGTCGAGGTCGGTTCACTGTCCGGCGGCAACCAGCAGAAGGTTCTGCTGTCGCGCCTTCTGGAAACCAAGCCGCGCGTGCTGATCCTCGACGAGCCGACGCGTGGCGTCGACATCGGCGCCAAGTCGGAAATCTATCGCATCATCGACGACCTCGTGAAAGCGGGCGTCGGCGTGCTGGTCATCTCCTCGGAGATGCCTGAAGTGGTCGGCATCGCCGACCGTGTGCTGGTGATGCGGGAAGGTCATATCGTCGGCGAGGTCGGCGGCACCACCGGCATCGCGATCACCCAGGAAAACATCATTGCCTTGGCTGCCGGCCTCGCTCACCCGAGCGCACCGGCTGCCTGAAGTCACAAGAAACGTAAGCAAGGGAACCGCCATGTCCCAGGAAACCTCGTCGGCCGCCGATCTCACCCGCGAGAAGGCCGCTGCCAATCGCCAGGTCCTCATCCAGCAGATCATTCGCACGGTCGGCATGCTGCCGATCCTGATCCTGCTCGGCATCGCCTTCCAGCTGATGTCCGGCCGCTTCATCTCGCCGCAGAACCTGTCGATCGTGACGCAGCAGGCGTCGATCAACACCGTTCTGGCCTGCGGCATGACGGCGGTGATCCTCACCGGCGGCATCGACCTCTCCGTCGGCTCCATCCTGGCCGCCTCGGCCATGGTGGCGGTCATGGGCTCGCTGATCCCCGACATGGGCATGATCGGCATTCCGCTGGCGCTGTTCGCCGGCCTGCTGTTCGGCCTCATCAACGGTTCGCTGGTCGCCTTCATCGGCCTGCCGCCGTTCATCTCGACGCTCGGCTCGCTGACCGCCGTGCGCGGCGTCGCCCGATTGCTCGGCAACGACACCACCGTCTTCAACTCGCATCTGCCCTTCGCCTTCATCGGCAACGGCTACCTGTTCGGCATCCCCTGGCTGGTGATCATCGCCTTCCTGTCGGTCATCGTCACCTGGATCATCCTGCGCCGGACGGTGCTCGGCGTGCACATCTACGCCACCGGCGGCAACGAGAGCGCCGCCCGCCTCTCCGGCATCAAGGTCTGGGCGGTATTCCTGTTCGTCTACGGCTTCTCGGGCCTGATGGCCGGCCTCGGCGGCGTGATGAGCGCGGCGCGTCTGTTCGCCGCCAACGGCACCCAGCTCGGCCAGTCCTACGAACTCGACGCCATCGCGGCGGTCATCCTCGGCGGTACTTCGTTCACCGGCGGTGTCGGCTCCATCTGGGGCACGCTGATCGGCGCGCTGATCATCGCCGTGCTGTCCAACGGGCTGGTGCTGATCGGCGTCTCCGACATCTGGCAGTACATCATCAAGGGCCTCGTCATCATCATCGCCGTGGCGCTCGACCGCGTCCGTTCGCAAGGTGGTGCGCGGACCTGAGCATCTGCCCGAAAAGTTGGAGGCTTTTCGGACCAGGCGGATGCGAGAAAACGAAGGATTGGGAAACGCATTTTGCCCAATCCAGGCAATTCGGCGGCGGGCCGTCCCCGCCTCCGCATCTGGGGTGACGTTTCCGCCGGCCAGGTCCGGTAGTCGCGGCGCCCCTGCAATCCACCGGCGGGACCGCCTCGCGGCCGGCCGGACATAGCGGGCGCGTCGGGCGGGAGGAGATCCGCCTGACTCAGCCGGCATCCCAAGGAGGAACATAGTCATGAAGTCTCGCAGCATTCTGCTTGCCGCCGCCGCCGTTGTCGCTCTGACCGGCGCCGCCTCGGCCAAAGACCTCAACAAGATCGGCATCTCGCTCGGCTCGATGGGCAATCCGTTCTTCGTGGCTCTCGCGACCGGCGCGACGGACAAGGCCAAGGAAGTCAATCCCAACGTCGAAGTCACCGCGCTCGGCTACGACTACGACATGAACAAGCAGTTCACCCAGATCGACAACTTCATCGCCGCCGGCGTCGACCTGATCCTTCTGAACCCGGCCGATCCGAAGGCCGTGGCGCCCGCCATCGCCCGCGCTCAGGCCGCCGGCATTCCCGTCGTGGCCGTTGATACCGCCGCCGACGGCGCCGACGCCACCGTGACGACCGACAACGTCCAGGCCGGCGAGATCGCCTGCCAGTACATCGTCGACAAGCTTCAAGGAAAGGGTGACGTCGTCATCGTCAACGGCCCGCAGGTCTCGGCCGTCACCGACCGCGTCGTCGGCTGCAAGAAGGTGTTCGGCGCCAACTCCGGCATCAAGGTTCTCTCGGACGACCAGGACGCCAAGGGCTCGCGCGACGGCGGCCTGAACGTCATGCAGTCGATGCTGACGCGCTTCGAGAAGATCGACGCCGTGTTCGCCATCAACGACCCGACGGGCATTGGCGCCAGCCTTGCCGCCAAGCAGGCCAACCGCACGAACCTGTTCATCACCGCTGTTGACGGCGCGCCGGACATCGAGGCCGAGCTGAAGGACACGTCGTCGCTCGTCGTCGCCTCGTCGAGCCAGGATCCCTATGCCATGGCCCAGCTCGCCACGCAGATCGGCATCGACCTGATCAACGGCAAGAAGCCGGCGCAGCAGGTAACGCTGCTTCCCTCCAAGCTGGTGACGCGCGAGAACATCGCCGACTACAAGGGCTGGACGGCGGCTCGCTGATCGCAAGCGGCAAATCTCCTCCTGAACGTGGTCCCCGGGGATAAGCTCCCCGGGGATTTTTGCTTGAGGAGCCAAGGCGTGGTGATGCGTCATCCGGCTTGTGCCTGGAATATCTTGCGCTCAGAGACAAGATTGGATTCCAATCCGCCGAAGTCCGTTGCAATCAGCATCGGCTCGCTTGTCGCCCGCCGGTGGCGGCAGTCAGGGTCGAAGCGTCGATGGCTGCCAGCACAATGGGCGACAGATCGAGCCTATGCCGGCCGGTCTGCCATGGGACACGGTCGAGGCGTCCGCCAATTGGTTGAACTGACTTGATCGCCGAAAGCTCCGGGGCGACAAATTCCGCCAATGGGAGCCTGCACTGGCTTCCGCTGTGGGAGTGACCAGTTTTTAATGTTGCAATTCCAACATTAATGTTGTTGCATCTGCAAATATAGTCCTGCACGGATCCGGCCAGCATGCTTTATCATGATGCCTTTCTCGCCCGTCTCGAAGGTGGCCTGCGCTCGGCGCTACCGACTTGGAATATCGACGAAACAGCGGAACTGTCGCTGCTGACCATTTCCGAGAATGCCACCTTCAAGGTGGACGACGCGGAAGGAGGCCGCCAACTGGTCCTGCGCGTCCATCGTCCGGCCTACCACAGCGACCAGGAGATCGCCTCTGAACTCCAGTGGATCGAGGCGCTCAGGGCAGCGGGTGTCATCGCCACGCCGGCACCGCTTCACTCAACGGATGGGCGGCTGCTCGCCACCTTCTTCGATGGCGAAACGCGCCGCAACGTCGTGGCGTTCGAGTTCATGCGCGGCAAGGCGCCCGATGAGACCGACGACCTCGCCCGCTGGTATTGCCATCTCGGAGAAATCTCCGCCCGTCTCCACGCTCACAGTCGGGCGTGGTCGCCGCCGCCAGGGTTTGTCCGCAAGACCTGGACATTCGACACCATCATCGGCCCGAACGCCTATTGGGGCGACTGGCGCGCGGCGCTTGGCCTCGACGCCGCCGGGCGGGCGATCCTGGAACGGGTGGCGGCCCGGCTTCAGCATGAAACGGCGGCCTTCGGAACGTCGCCCGATCGGTTCGGCCTGATCCATGCCGACATGCGCGCCGCCAACCTCTTGGTCGACGGGGAACGGCTCGGCGTCATCGACTTTGACGACTGCGGCTTCTCCTGGTTCGCCTACGATTTTGCCGCTTCGATCTCCTTCATGGAGACCGCTCCCTTCATACCCGAACTGATGGCGGCCTGGCTCGACGGCTATGCTCGCCTCGCCTCGCTCGATCCCGAGCAGGTGGCGGCGTTGCCCATGCTGGTGATGCTGAGGCGGATGCAGCTCACCGCCTGGATCGCCTCTCACTCGGAAACGCCGACGGCGCAGTCCATGGGTACGGCATACACCGCCGGCACCATCGAGCTCGCCGATCGCTACCTTGGCTCCGATTTCCTGAAGGGGGTGGCATGAGCCCGACCAAGCAGATTCTCGCCCTCAACCGCTTCGAGGCTTCGGAGGGGGCGGCGCTGGCGCCGGAACTGGCGGCGCGGGTCGCCAAGCGGCAGGCAACCTTCGGCGCTTCGTCGGTTCTCTTCTACAGGGAGCCGATCGAGATGGTGCGGGCGGAAGGAGTCTTCATGTACGACGCCCACGGCAAGCGCTACCTCGACGTCTACAACAACGTTCCGTCAATCGGGCATTCCCATCCCGCCGTTGCCGAGGCGGTGGCCGCGCAGATCGCCGTTCTCAACATTCATACCCGCTACCTGACTCGGCCAGTTGAAGCCTATGCCGAGAAGCTGTTGTCGAAGTTTCCGGCGCCGCTCTCCAACCTCACGATGACCTGCACCGGCTCCGAGAGCAACGATCTCGCCATGCGCATCGCCGAGGCGGCGACGGGCAAGCGCGGGTTCGTCGTCACGCGTGCCGCCTATCACGGCAACACCCATCACGTGACGGCCATATCGCCATCGTCGATGAAGTCGAAGCCGGTGCCAGACTTTGTCCGCGTCATCCCCGAGCCCGATCCGGCTTTGGCGCCGGGCGGCGATGTTGCGGCCTTCTTCGCCGGCAACCTTCAGGCGGCGATCGACGATCTCGAAGAAAAGGGCATCGGTTTCGCGGCCGTCATTGTCGACACCATCTTTTCTTCGGACGGCATCTTCGCCGATCCGCCCGGTTTCCTGAGGTCGGCTGACGAGGTGGCGCACAAGGCCGGCGGTCTCTTCATCGCAGACGAGGTGCAGCCTGGCTTCGGTCGCACCGGCGGCGGTCTGTGGGGCTTCTCGCGACATGGCATCGTTCCCGACGTCGTCACCATGGGCAAGCCTATGGGCAACGGCTTCCCGATGGCCGGCGTCGTCACCCGGCCCGACCTTCTGTCGCTGTTCTGCGAGGAGACCGGATATTTCAACACCTTCGGCGGCAATCCGGTGGCTGCCGCTGCCGGGGCGGCCGTGCTCGGCGTCATCGAGAGGGAAGGGCTGGTCGACAACGCTCGGAATGTCGGAGCCTATTTCAAGGCCAGCCTTACCCAGGTGATGGGCAACCGCCGCGATATCGGCGCGGTGCGCGGAGCCGGCCTCTTCATCGGCCTGGATTTCATCGATGCCGACGGTCGTCCCGATCAAGGGCTGGCTACCTCGGTCATCAACGCCATGAAGGAGCGCGGCATCCTGATCGGTGCCGCCGGCCTATGGGGCAGCACGCTGAAGATCCGGCCACCGCTCTGCTTCTCAAGGGAAAATGCCGACTTCTTTGTGGAAACGCTGAAGTCGATTCTTGCTGACCGTTGAACGGATGCAAGCCGGAGGAGCGGCGCCTTCTGGCGCCGCCACCCCGGAAACTCACCCCTCCATGGCTTCCAGCGCGCCCAGGCTTTCCGGCAGGATCTGGCCGCCGTCGACGGTGATGGTCTGCCCGGTGATGTAGGCGGCCTCCTCGGAGGCAAAGAACAGGGCAGCGTTGGCGATGTCGGCCACCGTGCCCAGTCGCTTCAGTGGGATCGACGCCTCCATCTTGGCGATGTAGTCCGGCCCCATTCCCTCAAGTCCTTCGGTGAAGATGTTGCCGGGCAGAACCGCGTTGACGGTGATGCCTTTCGGCGCCAGTTCGATCGCCGCAGTGCGCATGAAGCCGAGTTGACCAGCCTTGCTGGCGCCATAGTGCGACCAGCCGGGATAGCCGGTCACGGGGCCGGTAATGGAAGACGTCAGAACGATGCGACCGCTGCCCGCCGCCGTCATGGCCGGCAACACCGCCGATACGCTGAGGAATGTGGAGCGAAGGTTGGTGGAGATCACATGGTCGAAGTCGGCCGGCGTCATGTCCGACAGCTTGGCCGCCGGAAATATTCCGGCGTTGGCGCACAGCACGTTGATGGCGCCGTAGCGATCGAGCGCCGCCTTCGCCATCGCCGTGCATCCCTCCGGCGTCGACACGTCGGCACTGAAACCGCTGGCGTTCGGTCCGATCGTCCTGGCGACGGCTGACGCATCGGATTCGCTGCGCGATACCACCAGCACGTTGAGGCCGGCCTCGCCGAAACGAAGGGCGATGCCCTTGCCGATGCCCCGGCTGCCACCGGTGACGATCACCGTCCTTCCGTGTAGTGACTGCAACATCAAGTTCCACCTTCTGTTGTTGTTTGACCAAAAATCCAGCACATCGATCATGTCTGCGGCAGCCGTCGATCAAAAAAGATGCGGCATGGCGGGTACGCGATGATTCCCCGAAAAACAGAGGATTTCAGCGGGTGATGATCTCGCTCTGCAACCCGGTAGGTCCTTCGCCGGTCGCGAGGCTGCGTCTCGTTGGGATCAACATGCCCAACGAAATTGATGTTGTAAACAGCACATTTTTGCGACAGACTTCCAACATAACGAAAGGGAACAGACCAACCGTCAGCAGGAAAGGGTTTTCCGATGGGACCGATGTCCAGGCGCAACATGTTGCAAATGATGGGGGCTGCCGCCTTTGCCGGCCCGCTTCTCTCCGCGAGCCGAGCCTTCGCCGCCCGTGAAGGCGAGCTCAACATTCTGTGCTGGGAGGGCTACAACTCGGCGCAGGTGCTCGACCCCTTCCGGTCGGCCAAGAGCGCCACGGTGAAGGCCGAGAGCCTTACCAACGACCCGACGATGATCAACCGCCTCAGGGCCGGCGAGACCAACGTCTGGGACCTCATCAACGTCAACAACCCCTGGGCGCGCAAGGTGATGGCGCCGGCCGGCCTGATCAAGCCGCTGCCGCGCGAGACCTTCGAGCCCTATTTCGACAAGATGCTGCCGGCCTTCAAGGCGCCCTATCGCTGGGCGATGAGCGACGACGGCAAGGATCTC
This sequence comes from Pleomorphomonas sp. T1.2MG-36, assembly GCF_950100655.1. Lineage (NCBI taxonomy): Bacteria > Pseudomonadati > Pseudomonadota > Alphaproteobacteria > Hyphomicrobiales > Pleomorphomonadaceae > Pleomorphomonas > Pleomorphomonas sp. T1.2MG-36. The sequence continues at coordinate 247,482 of NZ_CATNLY010000023.1, read as the reverse complement.
CTTGGCATGGCCCAACGCTTCGGGCCGTATTCCTTCGTCGTCAATACCGACAAGATCAGCCGGGCCACCGCCGAGGAGCAGGGCTGGAACCTCTTCAACGATCCGTCGCTCGCCGGCAAGTACGGCATCCTCGAGTCCGACGACTGGAATGTCTTCGACATCTTCCTGACAGCCGGCATCAATCCCTTCGTCGAGCACACGGACGCCGACTTCAAGCTGTTCGAGGAAACGGCCGTCCGCATCTTCAAGGGCGCCAAGATGATCGGCGACATCGCCACCATGAACCAGGCGCTGATCTCCGGCGAGATCGACCTGCACTTCACCGGCGGCACCTATTCGGTATCGCCGGCCCGTGCCGACGGCTATCCGAACCTGCGCGCCGTCACGCCGCTGAAGGGGCCGATCGACGGCAAGGGCGGCGTTTCCTGGATCGAGGTCACCTCGACCGTCAACAATCCGCAGCTGTCGCCGCTGGCGACCGAGTTCCTTCAGTACGTTCAGGACCCGGAGGTGGCGCACACCGTGGCCTTCGCCGAGGGTACCTTCAACCCGGTTGCCCAGATGGGCAACAAGGCCTGCTTCGACCTGTTCACCAAGGAAGAGCTCGACGCCATCCAGTGGGACAGCCTCGAGGAAGAGATGGCGCGTTCGGCCGAGTACGACATCGTGCCCGATTACGACAAGGCGCTGGAGATCATGCTCGGCGCCAAGCGCCAGCGCGGCTGATCTTCCGCCCGATACACGACCGTCCGTCGCACGCGGCGGATGGTTTCCTCAGGTCTGCTTTCAGGATCGCTCGCTCATGTCGTCTGTCGCCGCCACTCCAGTGCCCGCTTCATCCCCCGTCCAGAAGTCTCCGCGACCGGTGCTGCAACTCGTCGATGTTCGCAAGGTGTTCGATGGTTTCGCGGCAGTCGACGGCATCAGTCTCGACATCGAGGAGGGGGAGTTCGTCACCATCGTCGGACCATCGGGATCGGGCAAGACGACGCTGCTCAGGATGCTGGCTGGCCTCGAAAGCCCCAGCGACGGTTACATCACTTTGCGCGGCGAGCTGATCAACGACGTGCCGTCCAACCGGCGGCCGACCTGCCTGGTGTTCCAGTCTCTGGCGCTCTTCCCGCACATGACGGTGGGCGACAACATCGAGTTCCCGCTGCGCGTCCGCAAGATGGCGCCAGATGAGCGGCGCAGGCGGGCGCTGGAGCTGATGGCCAAGGTGCGCCTGCCCGAGGACTATTATTCCAAGAACGTCATGCTGTGCTCGGGCGGCGAGAAGCAGCGCGTGGCGCTGGCCCGCGCCTTCGCCTACGATCCCGATGTCCTGTTCTTCGACGAGCCGCTGTCCGCCCTCGACTACAAGCTGAAGAAGCTCCTGGAAAAGGAGCTGAAGGACCTGCATCGCGAGAGCGGAAAGACCTTCGTCTACATCACCCACTCGCTCGAAGAGGCGATGGTGATGTCCGACCGTATCGGCGTCATGCGCGCCGGCAAGGTGGTGCAGATCGGCACGCCCGAAGAGATCTATTCGACGCCAGCCGATCGGTTCGTTGCCGAGTTCTTCGGCGAAGTGAACATCGTGCCGATCCGCCGTGCCGATGACGGATGGCTGCGCCGCGACGGCAAGCCGGTGGCGGTGACGCCCAACCTCGTCATCGACGGCGACGAGGCCAGCGTCGTCATCCGCCCCGAATACATGCGCTTCGTCACCGACGAGGCCGGGGTCGACAACACGCTGACGGGGACCATCTTCAACGAGTACTCGCTTGGCTCCCGCCTGCAATACCAGGTGAGAAGCCGCACCGGCCGCACCTTCCTTGTCGAGGTGCCGCGCGCCGCTGCCTGGAAGGGCGATGGCGAGGTGACGATCGGCTGGGACGCCGGGAATGCCATCGTGGTGGGAGGCTGAGATGGCCGAAAGCTCACTCTCTGGGCCCGCGCCGAAGCTCTCGCCCGGTTTGCGCGCTTCCTTGCCGGTGCTTTTCCTTTTGGTCGCCGGCTTTCTCGCTCCACTTCTCACCGTCGCCGCCTATGCCTTCGCGACGCCCAAGAGTTTCGACGCCTTCAGGTCCTTCACACTTGAAAATCTGTCGGCGATCTTCGACCCCAACAATACCGTCTGGACGTCCTTCGTCTGGTCGCTGGCGCTCGCCTTCGCCTGCGTGGCCATCCTTCTCGTCGTCTGCTACCCGATCGCCTTCGGCCTCAACAAGGTGTTCGGCAAGTGGTCCGGCCTAGTGTCGGTGCTGTTCGTCTTTCCTCTCTTCGTTTCCGAAAACGTCCGTCTCTACGGTTGGGTGCTGTTCTTCATAAAGAACGGCGTCCTCGACGGTGCGCTGAAATGGCTCGGCTTCTCCGGCGGTCCCGAGCTTCTCTACACGCCGGGCATCACTCTCTTCGGCATGGTCTACGTCTACCTGCCGTTCATGCTGTTCCCCATGACGCTCGGCATCGCCATGATCCCGCGCGATCTGGTCGATGCCGCGAGCGACCTAGGGGCGGGTAGGCTGATGATCTGGCGCGAGGTGGAACTGCCGCTCGCCATGCCGGGTATCCTGATCGGTGCGCTCTTGACTTTCGTGCTGGCTGCCGGCGCCGTGGCCGAAGCCAAGATCCTCGGCGGCCAGTCGGTGATCACCATCACCCAAGACATCGAGGTGGCCTTCACCTACGCCCAGAACTGGCCGATGGGATCGGCGCTCGCCCTCATCCTCGTCCTTATCGTCTCCGGTCTGGCGCTCTCCGCCATGGCTCGGCTCGACCTCGACAAGATCCTCGGAAAGCGCTGAGCCATGCAGACCGTCGGCCGCACCCGCACCCATTTCGTCATCCGTGCCTGGACGACCTTCGTCGTGCTGGCGATCTACCTGCCGATCGCCTGCGGCGCTCTGGCCGGGCTTTCCAAGGGGCGCTACTTCGCCTTCCCGATCCGGGTCTTTTCAACCGAGTGGTGGGGCAGGACCAGGGACTCCTTCGAGATCCACGTCCTCGTGCAGAACTCGGTGCTGATCGCCCTGATCGTCACGGTGCTCAGCGTTCTCTTCGCCTTCTTCGGCGCGTTGGCCTTCGCTCGCTATCCCTGGAAGGGCCGTCGCGCCTTCCAGCGCCTCTTGCTGCTGCCGATCTTCTTTCCTCAGCCGGTGCTCGGCCTCGCGCTGCTCCTGTGGTTCAATGCGCTCGGCATCAGTCCCACCTGGAAGACGGCCGTCGTCGCCCATCTCGTCTGGATCGTGCCGGTGGTGACGCTGGTGATCGCCATCCAGGTGTTCAGTTTCGACCCCGTCCTGGAGGAGGCGGCCAGCGATCTCGGCGCCTCGCGCCTGTTCACGCTCCGCACGGTCACGTTGCCCATCCTGTGGCCGGGCATCTGGTCGGGCGCGCTGTTCGCCTTCCTGCTGTCCTGGGGCAACTTCCCGCTATCGCTCTACACGGCCGGTGCCGACTCGACGATTCCGAAGTGGCTCTATTCCAAGATGGTGGCCGGCTATACGCCGATGGTCCCGGCTCTCGGCACCATGAGCACGCTGACGGCGGCCGCGCTTCTTCTGGGTGGCGGCCTCATCCGCTTCCTGATCCGGCGTCGCGCTGCACTGCGGGCGCGGGAAGGGTGAAGCTAGGGCTGGAAGCCCACCGGCGATTGAGGCAGCCAATAAGACGCCTTGACCGTCGTCACCTCGACCTGAAAACCTCGGAGATCAAGAGGATGGCCGAATCGGACCTGATCGGCCAACGGGACAATGGCGCGTGAAATGAAGCGGACCAAATCATCGCGGCAGACGCAGATTCTGGCGGAGCTCGATTCAAGTCCGTCGCTGCGCGTCGCCGAACTCGCCCGTCGGCTCGATGTTTCCACGGAAACCATCCGGCGCGACCTCGACGAGTTGACGACGCAGGGCCTGCTCAACAGGACCTACGGTGGCGCCGTCCGCCCGCTCTCCAGCGAGCCGTCCGTCACCGAACGCCACCGCCTGTTTGTCGAAGAGCGCCAGCGCATCGCGCGCGCCGCCCTGAAGGTCATCGGTGACGGCCATGTGCTGATGATCGGCTCCGGCGCCACCACGGTCCACGTAGCCCGCCGCATCGCCGTGGAAATGAAGAACATCACCGTCATCACCCATTCTTTCGGCGTGGCGACGGTGCTGGCCTTCAACCCGACCATCAAGGTGCTGATGCTGCCCGGCGACTATCATTCCAGCGAAGGCGCCACGGTCGGCGTGCACACGGTGTCCTTCCTCGGCAACTTCTACGCCGACTACGCCATCACCGGAGCGTCGGGCCTTGCCGTCGACGGCCCGTCGGAGGCCCTGCTCGAATGCGGCGCGGTCTATACGGCGATGGTGGCGCGCGCTGCCAAGTGCGTGGTGGTGGCCGACCATTCCAAGTTCGACGCCATCTTTCCCTCGCGTTACGCGCCGTGGCGGGATGTCGATGCGCTCGTCACCGATGCGCCGCCGCCCGAGAAACTGGCCGCGACGCTCCGGCAGTCGGGCGTGGAGCTTGTGGCGGCGAGCTGAGGTTCAGCGAGAAACGATCGCCAGCGTGGTGCGTGCCACGGTCACGAAAGCGCGGGCGAGAACAAGCCCGATGATCGCCCCGAGCGTCGAGGCGGCCCAGTTGTCGAGCCCCGGGCCACGACCGGGAATGAATATCTGAATGCCTTCGAACAGAAGCGATGCCGCGGACAGCAGCAGCACGATCCGCCACCCGCGCAAGGGCGGCAGCGTGGAGGCAAAGAAGGCCGCGCCGGCGTAGGCGAGCAGATGCTCGACGTTGCCCGACCCGAAGACATGCGGCCGCTCGGCGCCCGGCAGGAGGGACAGCACCACGATCACGGCGAGTGAGAGAATGCCCGACATCTGGAACAACTTGCGCCCGATATGTTCCAGCTTCATCTCTTCGCTCCTGCCGTCCTTATGCGTCTACGCATTCTGCCGTGTCGCCGGTAAAGAAGGCGTCGACAAGGCGAAAGGCCTGATGGCCGGCGAAAAGCGCCGCCGAAGACTGGTCGCCCCGGCGGCGGAAAAAGCTGTGCAGATCCGAAGTTACTTCGATTTTTCCTTGGTGACCGCCAGCTGGATCTTGTGGACGTCGGACCCGATCTTGAAGGTGATCGTGTACTGCTTTGGATCGGACGTCTTGGCCACTTTGGCCGCGTCGAACACGAACGCGCCGCCATATGACTCGCCGGGGAGGATCGTGTTGTCCATCAGCATGTTGCTTTCGAGGGCCGCGACATTGATCTCACCCTCCGCCGCAGCGGATCTTACGTTGGCATTGGCGATGGCCGAGCCTGCGGCGCCATTGTAGCCGCTGTAGGTATAGTGTTGACCGTTGATGGTTCCCGAGCCCGAATAGTATCCGCTTGCCGCACCGGCCACGCCACCGAGCAGCGCCAGCGCAATGGCTTGTCCGCGCGCTTCGGACTGCAACTCATCTACGGTCCATACCTTGAGCGGCTTGCCGGTGTTGGTCTGGACGACGGAAATATCCGAGTAGCGTAGCGTAACCGGTTTGTTCCCGGTGTTTCTGATCAGCGCCACATAGGTTGGCCTCGGCATCTGCTCGGTGCGGGATGCCGGCGCGACGATGAGCTGAGTGGATCCCGTTTGGGACAGAATGGCGTCTCGTCCAGAGCGGACGAGGATTTCCTGTCCGGCTTGCTTTGCAAATGAGGTCTTCTCGACCGTCACGCAGCCAGAGAGTGCCAACGCCGCGGAGGCGACGGCCAAAACCGAATAACACTTCAAGATTGTACCCCATTCCCTTTATGAAGTTGGCGCGACACAACTACCGGGATTGGTTTGGAGTCAATCCGCAATCACCACGCCTCGCGCCATCCTCGAACGAGAGCGGCTTTCTTGGTTTCCAAACTGGAAAGAACTGCGCCTTCACCTGAAAGCCGATGATGCCCGGCAAAACGGAGTTTGCGAGCAGCTTGGCGGCCGCCGCTCGTGGCTTGCGCTTGCGATGTGTTTGGCGACTCCAGCAGGGCTCGAACCTGCGACCTGCCGCTTAGAAGGCGGCTGCTCTATCCAGCTGAGCTATGGAGCCGTTAGGCCGGCCGCTCCAGGGGCGGCTGGGACCGAACGCTTCAATGCGTCCAGGTTTCGGCCTTGGAATATTTGAAATTGTCGGAATAGGAGAGCTTCTTCGGCGTCCGCTCCTTGGGCTCCATCACCTGATAGGCGAGGCCCTCGCGCACGGCGTAGGCAATCGCCTCCTCGCGCGTGTCGAAGGAGAGGCGCACCTGCTGCTTCATGTCGCGCGACGAGGTGTAGCCCATCAGCGGCTCGATGGTCTTGGGCTTCTCCGGCTCGAACTCCAGCAGCCAACGCTCCGTGCGACCGCGTCCGGACTGCATGGCGGTCTTGGCAGGCTTGTAGATTCGCGCCGTCATCTTGGCCCTTCTCCTCTGTCGCCGTCCCGGCCGCCGGCCGCGGGACCGCGATCGAGGGCCGCCGTTTGGTCGGGGCAGCAAGATTCGAACTTGCGACCCCCTGCTCCCAAAGCAGGTGCGCTACCAGACTGCGCTATGCCCCGCGACCGAAACGTGAGGGATTACCTAGCGTTTCAGGAGCGGCTACGCAATAGGCTGGATGCGCGCCGGTTCGCTATAGGCGTTGGGGATGAGCGCTTCCGTCAAGCGGTCCTCCAAGGCGTGGAAGGCGGCCTCGCGCAGCAGCGATGGCGCGCGCGGCCGGCCGAAGGGCACGTCCACCGTTTCGATGACCCGGCCGGGGCGCGGGCTCATCACCAGCACGCGGTCGGCGAGGAACAGGGCTTCGTCGACGGCATGAGTCACCAGAAGAGTCGTCGTTTGCGTGGCGCTCCAGATGCGTTGCAGTTCGAGGTTCATTTGCCGCCGCGTCACCGCATCGAGCGCGCCGAACGGCTCGTCGAGCAGAAGGACCTCCGGCTCAAGCACCAGCGCTCTCGCGATGGCGACGCGCTGGCGCATGCCGCCGGAGAGTTCGTCCGGTCGCGCCCGCTCGAAACCGGCGAGCCCCACGAGATCGGTGAGCATGGCCACGCGATCCATGTTCGTCTCGGTGCCGGCGAGACGGAAGGGCATGGCGATGTTGTCGCGAACGTCGAGCCAGGGCAGCAGGGCCGCGTCCTGGAAGGCGAAGCCCAGCTTGTGGGCACGGCTGAGAGCACCCGGTTCGCCGCCATGGACGGTCACCGTTCCGCTGCTCGGCCGGTCGAGACCGGCGACCAGCCGCAGGATGGTGCTCTTGCCGCAACCCGATGGGCCGATCAGCGCGACGAACTCTCCGGCCGCCACGTCGAGGTCGACGCCGGTGAGCGCCGTTACCGTGCCGCCAGCTTCCGTCGAGAACAGTTTGTCGATGCCGGTCAGGCGGATCGCGGGTGCATCGGTCATGGGCAAGCTCCTGCGCCTCACATGTCGGCGTGGAGAGGCTCGGTCGAGGCCGGTCCGATGGAAAAGTCCGAGAAGGCGACTTCCAGTCCAGCGCGCGATGGCGAGCAGGCCATGGGGCCGACCCGGTAGCGCGGCGCCGTTGCGAAGGAGGCAACCCGCAGCATCGACCATGTCTTGCCGTCGCGGGACGCGTGGACCAGCACCGAACCGTCCTTGACCGTCAAGCGCAGGCGGAAGTCGTCAAGCTCGCGGAAGGGTTGGCAAACCGACCAGTCGGAGCGGCCGTTGGTGACAACCACCGACAGGAAGCGGTCGCCATCCGTCAGTTCGACGCCGCACTTCAGCCAATGCTTCTCGTCGAGGTACAGCATCAGGCCGGCTTGGTCGAAGTTGGCGGTATAGTCGGCGCGAATGCGCAAAAGGGCGGTGAAGCCGTCATCGGCCGGCAGCAGATAGGCATGGCCGTTGTCATGCACGAAGCCGTAATAGGTCTCGCGCCAGAAATCCGTCTCGTTCTCGGTGGCCAGGGTCAACTGGTCGCCGTCGATGTTCCAGCGGGAGGGCTCGTTCACCCACGCACCGCCGCCAAACCCCGTCTTCAACATGTCTCCTCCACTCATTCCCCGCGCGGCTCGGCCGCGTCGTCATCGGTCAGCGGCGCGTTGAGATCCTGCTCGATGTCCCTGAGGAGGCGCATCAGCGTGTCGAGCCGTTCCTGGCCGATCCGGTCCGTCATTGAGGCATAGACCGTTTCGGCCCAGGTGCCCACCGCGTCAATGACCTTCTTGCCCTCGGGCGTCAACGAGATCAGCCATGCCCGGAGGTCGGCAGGGTCGGGGCGGCGGTTGATGAGATGCCTTTTCTCGAGGTCGCGCAGGATGCGCGACAACGAGGGGGGAAGCAGGAACGTCGCCATGGCGAGGCCGGTGGCGTCGATCTCCGGTACCGAGTCGAGTGCTCGCAGCACGCGCCATTGCTGCTCGGTGAGATCCACCGATCTCAGCACCGGGCGAAATTGCCGCATCACCGCTTCCCGTGTTCTGAGAAGGGCGACCGGCAGCGAGCGGGAAACATTCCTGAGGCGACCGCGACGGCGGGCGCCGGCTTCCCGACCGGCCGTGTCGCTGGACAAGGTCTCGTTGTCCTTTTCCCTCATTCCACAATCCTCGCTGGTTTGGTCCGAGCCTATCCGCTTTTGTGCTGTCAGGAAACGCCACACAAACGCCGCCAACGAGCGAGGTAAACGCTACCAAACCGGGCTGCCCCGGCTTTTATTACCCCACTATTCCAGTTTAACCGAGTTAGGATTGATCTCCCGCAATTCGTCCCCGGTCGATATCGGGCAGTGTCGCCTGCGAAAAGCTCCGGCGGACGGGCCGGTGAAAGGCTGCAATGATGACGAAGACCGAACGGATCACCTGGCTCGATGAGAATCGCATCGAGGCGGAGATCGCCGCTACTGCCGCCGGTGCCGACAAGCAGCGCGTGCGCGAGATCCTCGAAAAGGCGGCGATGCTGGGCGGTCTTTCGGAGGACGACGTTGCCGTTCTTTGCGCCGTCACCGACCCCGATCTGACGGCCGAGCTGTTCCACACGGCCGAGAAGGTGAAGACGGAGATCTACGGCCCGCGCATCGTGCTGTTCGCGCCGCTCTACTTCTCCAACATCTGCCTCAACGAGTGCGTCTACTGCGCCTTCCGCCGCTCCAACAAGGATCTCGATCGCAAGATCCTGACCATGGAGGAAATCGAGGCGGAGACGGCGGCGCTGATCGACCAGGGCCACAAGCGCGTGCTGCTGATCGGTGGCGAAGCCTTCCCCAAGACCGGCTTCCAGTATCTCATCGACGCCATCGAGCGCATCTACTCGGTGAAGCGTGGCCGTGGCGAAATCCGCCGCATCAACGTCAACGTGGCTCCGCTGGAGACCGACGAGTTCCGTCGGCTCAAGGAAACCGGCATCGGCACCTACCAGCTGTTCCAGGAGACCTATAATCGCAAGGTCTACGAGCCGATGCATCCGTCGGGCGCCAAGGCCGATTTCGACTGGCGCGTGTCGGTGATGGACCGCGCCATGGCCGCCGGCATCGACGACGTCGGCATCGGTCCGCTGTTCGGCCTGCACGATTGGCGCTTCGAGGTGCTGGCGACCATGCAGCACATCGCCCATCTGGAGGATGCTTTCGGCGTCGGCCCGCACACCATCTCGGTGCCGCGCATGGAGCCCGCTTTCGGCTCGGACGTGTCGATGGCGCCGCCGCATGCCGTCTCGGATACCGATTTCAAGAAGATCATCGCCATCCTGCGCCTCGCCGTGCCCTACACCGGCATCATCCTGTCGACGCGCGAAAGCCCGGAAATGCGTCGCGAGGCCTTCCGCCTCGGCGTGTCGCAGATCTCCGGCGGCAGCCGCACCAACCCCGGCGGCTACGCGACGCCGGTCGAGGAGCACGCCGCCCAGTTCACCCGCGGCGATCATCGCCCGCTCGATGAAGTGGTGCGCGACATCGCCGCCAGCGGCTGCGTGCCATCCTTCTGCACCGCCTGCTATCGCATGGGACGCACCGGCGCCGACTTCATGGACCTTGCCAAGCCCGGCCTCATCCGCGAAATGTGCGGACCGAACGCCCTGTCGTCCTTCATGGAATACATGCTCGACTACGGCTCCGAAGATACCTGCGCCGCCGGCGAAAAGGCCGTGGCGACCGAGGTGGCGACCATGGAGCCGAAGATCGCCCGCTATTCGGAGACGATGATGCGCAAGGTGCGCGAGGGCAAGCGCGACGTCTACCGCTGAGGGGGACGTGGCCTGGAGGCAGGCGATGGCGACGCGACGCGAGGCCGACCTGATCGGCGAGCGTGACATTGCGGCGGATGCCCTCACGGGCATCCACACGGCGCGGGCGCGCGAGAACTTTCCGCTGGCCGGCCGGCCGTGTCATCCCGACCTCATCAAGGCCTATGCTGCCGTGAAGATCGCGGCGGCGAAAACCAACCATCGCCTCGGCTTCCTTGCCGACGATGTGGCGGAGGCGATCGTGCGCGCCGCCCGCGAAATCGAGGATGGCACGCTCCTTTCCGAGATCGTCGTCGACGCGCTGCAAGGTGGCGCCGGTACCTCGCTCAACATGAACGTCAACGAGGTGATCGCCAATCGGGCCGAGGAACTGCTCGGCGGCCGGCGCGGTCAGCACCTCCGCGTCCATCCCAACGATCACGTCAACCTCAATCAGTCGACCAACGACACCTTCCCGACGGCGCTGAAGATCGCCGCCATTCGCCTGCTGCACGGACTGGAAAAGGCCATCGCCGATCTCCAGGTCGCCTTCCAGGACAAGGAGCGGACCTGGTCCGGTGTGGTCAAGATCGCCCGCACCGAGCTGCAGGATGCCTGCCCGATCGCCTATGGCGCCGTATTCTCGGCCTGGGCCGAAGCGCTATCGCGCGATCGCTGGCGCGTCTTCAAGTGCGAGGAGCGGCTGCGCGTCGTCAACCTCGGCGGCACGGCCATTGGCACCGCCATTGCCGCGCCGCGCGATTACGTCTTCATGGTCACCGAAGTGCTGCGCGAGGTGACCGGCCTCGGTCTTGCCCGGGCGGAGAACCTTGTCGACGCTACCCAGAACGCCGATGCCTTCGTCGAGGTGTCGGGCATTCTGAAGGCCAATGCCGTCAATCTGTTCAAGATTTCCTCCGACCTCCGCCTGCTGTCGTCGGGGCCGCAGGCCGGCTTCGGCGAGATCCTGCTTCCTGCGGTGCAGGCGGGCTCGTCGATCATGCCCGGCAAGGTCAACCCGGTGATTCCCGAAGCGGTCGGCCAGGCGGCCATGCGGGTGATGGGCAACGACCAGGTGGTGACGCTTGCCGCCCAGAACGGCCAGCTTGAGCTCAACGCCTTCCTGCCGCTCCTGGCCGACGCATTGCTCGACAGTTTGAGTCTTCTGGAGGCGGCCTCGATCATGTTCCGCACGCGTTGCGTCGAGGGGCTTTCCGTCGATGAGGCGGCCTGTCGGCGGCAGGTGGCCGAAAGCCGTGCCGTCGTCACCGCCCTTCTGCCGCGCCTGGGATATGAGACCGCCACCGAGGTTGCCGTTGCCGCTCGCGACAGCGGCCGGTCGGTGATCGAGATCGTCCTCGAACGCAAGCTGATCGAACCCGCCGATCTCGAGCGCCTGCTCTCCGCCAACGCCATGACCGCCCTCGGTACGAAATAGATAGGACCAGACCATGCTCGCCACGCCCAAGGGTCTTCGTCTGCATATCGGCGTCTACGGCCGGCGCAACGTCGGCAAGTCGTCCCTGGTCAACCTGTTGATCGGGCAGGAAGTGTCGATCGTCTCCGACGTCGCGGGCACCACCACCGATCCGGTCGAGAAGGCGATGGAGCTGTTGCCGATCGGTCCTGTCCTGTTTGTCGACACCGCCGGTATCGATGACGTCGGCAACCTCGGCGAGATGCGCGTCGAGAAGACGCTCAAGGCGCTCGACCACACCGATCTCGGCATCATCGTCACCGATGGAGCGATCGGCGACGACGAGATCAGGCTGATGGATGCGCTCGCCGACCGCGAGACTCCCTATTGCGTCGTCTTCACCAAGGCCGATCTCGGTGCGCCGCCGGCAGAGGCGCTGGCGGCGGTCAAGGCGCGCGACGTGCCCTTCGCGATCATCTCGACCGCATCGAAAGCCGATGCCGCGCGTGTCCGCGAGGTGATTCTTCAGGCCGCTCCGGAGAGTTCCTTCGAGGTGCCGCATCTCCTGGCCGATCTGGTGCCGGCCGGCGGGCATGTGGTGCTGGTGGTACCCATCGATCTGTCGGCGCCGAAGGGCCGGCTGATCCTGCCGCAGGTGATGGCCATCCGCGACATTCTGGACGCCGATGCGAGCTGTACCGTGGTCAAGGAGCGCGAACTGGCGTCAACGTTGAAGATGCTCGGCAAGAAGCCCGACCTCGTGGTCTGCGACAGCCAGATCGTGTTGAAGGCGGCGGCCGATACGCCCGACGACGTGCCGCTCACCACCTTCTCGATCCTGATGGCCCGCTTCAAGGGCGATCTCGTCCGTCTTGCCGAAGGCGCGGCGCGCATCGACCATTTGAAGCCGGGGGATCGGGTGCTGATCGCCGAGGCCTGCACCCACCACTCCATGGCCGACGATATCGGCCGGGTAAAAATACCTCGTTGGTTCCGACAATACGCCGGCGGCGACATCGAGTTCGAGACGATGGCCGGCCGGGCTTTCCCCGAGGATCTCAGCCCCTACGCGCTGGTCGTTCAGTGTGGCGCCTGTACGGTCAACCGCAAGCAGGTGCTACTTCGCATCCGGCAGGCCGAGCGGCAGGGCGTGCCGATCACCAACTACGGCGTTGCCATCAGCCGCGTGCAGGGCGTTCTTCACCGCTCGCTCGGGCCTTTCCCCTCGGCGCGCATCGCTTTCGAGCGGGCCAGCGCCTCCCAATGAAAAGGCGGGGCCGAACCCCGCCTTCCAGACCGAGATTCCGGCGTCAGTTGAGGACCTGCAACACCACGCGCGACTGCGGGTCGACGATGACCCGCTCGTTGTTGATCACGGTGTAATAGTAGGTCTCGTAGCCAGGGACCGGATGAAGCACGACAGTCGTCGGCAAGGCCTGCCCCACCACGATCGGCTGTTCGTAGACGATCGATGGCGTGGTCTGTTCGATGACGATGGTGCGCACCTCCGGCGGCGGCGGATCGAGAATCGTGCCGACCGCGGCGCCGGCCACGCCGCCCACGACGGCACCCACCGGTCCACCGACGATAGCGCCGGTGGCTGCGCCACCAGCTGCGCCGGAGAGGGTACCTTCCTGGGCAAAGGCGGCCGGAGCAATCACAAGGCCGCCGACCAGAAGGGAAGCTGAGAGGATGTTTTTCATCTCGGACTCCTATTGGTTGATAGGCCATCAACGGCCGACCGACAGGAAAGGTTCCCGAGCTGCAAGGCGCCAAAGATCAGGGGAAGGCCGTTCGGTCGACGCGCCGCGCCCTGGAGCGAGTGGCGCCCGAGGGCGGAGACGCTGGGCAACCAGCGGGGGCTGCCCCGTCATTCCGTCGCCGACGAGGGCGCTGCGTCGCCGATTGATCGCGCGTCCCGCGACGGCTTGCCGGCGACGATCGGCAGCTTCACCTGACCTTGATCGAGTGCCCCGGCCCCTGACCGATCACCCGGCCGATCGACCAGACGCGGGCCGCGGCACAGCCGGAGCACTGATGATCGTCTTCGTCGACGCAAGGCTTGTCCGGATAGAGCATATAGTTCTTGCGGAAGCGGCCGGGCGTCGCGTTGGGCATGAACACGTTGGCGCCGCGCTGCAGGACAAGGTCGCGGCCGGCGTGCGGGAAGATGGCATCGAAGGCCGTGGTCGCCGGGATGTGCGCCTTCGGATTGACGATGCGGAGCGCCGACACGGCGGCGAAAAACATGTCGTGGTCGTCGGCATAGGCGTTCTGTAGGCCGGCGAGCGGCGTATCCGGATGGGCGATGAACGGCCCGATGCCGATCATGTCGAGGTCGAGTTCACGGCAGAGCAGGATGTTGTCGGCCAGGATGTCGAGCGTCTCGCCCGGAACGCCGATCATGAAGCCGGAGCCGACCTGGACACCCAGGCTGCGCAGATCCTTGAGGCAGCGGATGCGCTCGTCGAGGTCGCAGTCCGGATGCAGATAGGCGAAGAGCTCGGGGTTGGACGTCTCGAAGCGCAGAAGATAGCGGTCCATGCCTGCCGCGCGCCAGCGAGCATAGGTGTCGCGCGGTCGGTTGCCGGCGCTCATGGTCACGGCGAGCCGCGTCTCCGTCTTGATCCGGCGGATGATGCGCTCGATGCGCTCGTCTTCCTTCTCTGCGGCCACTTCGCCCGATTGCAGCACGATGGTCGTCTGCTGCCAGCCTTCCATCCGGTGGGCTACCTCGAGGATTTCCTCCTCATCGATGCGATAGCGCCGCACGTCGCGATTGGACTTGCGGATGCCGCAATAGAGGCAGTCGTTGGCGCAGATGTTGGAGAACTCTACGATGCCGCGCAGGAACACCTCGTCGCCCATGTTGTCCTTGCGCACGGCGTCGGCACGGGCGAACAGCGTCTCGCGCGGCAGGTCGAACAGCGCCTTGACGGCGGCACGGTCGAAAACGTCCCCGGCGGGGGGCTCTCTCAGAAGGGCGGCGGCTGTGCTCATGACGTGTCCGAAAACTTATATCTGTTGTGAAAGATATAGCCTGAACAACCTTCTGGCGACAGGCGGTCCCCATCCCTCCGAATACTTAGGCAAAACGTTTCGGATGACTCTTGGGTAGATTCGATTCTAATTTTTGCAAACGTGCGGTCCGGTGTGGGAGGAACTTGCCGGGCCTCATCGTTCAGGGTGACCTGCGAACGCAACAGGGAGGCGGCCGTGATTGTCACCGTGGCCAAGGAAGTGGGTCGGGCTCTTACGTGTCCGTCTGCTGGGTTCTGCCTGCGGATCGCCGTTGCCGCGGCATTCCTGACGGTATTGTTTGGCCTTCAGGCCATCGCCGTCGGCGTCTGATACGCGCAACGCGCTCTTCGTGGAACCGCCGGCCGGGCAGCGATGCCCGGCCGGTCCGTTTTTCCCTCCTCGCGTCGCCCAATCAGGCGGCGTTGGCCATCGCCTTGAGGTCGGTTTCCACCTCGCCCACCGGCTTCAGACCGAATGTGTCGACCAGAACCTTCAGGACGGCGGGCGTCAGGAAGGCCGGCAGACGCGGCCCGATGCGGACGTTCTTGACGTTGAGGTGCAGCAGGGCGAGCAGCACGCAGACCGCCTTCTGCTCGAACCACGACAGAACGATGGAGAGCGGCAGTTCGTTGACCGTGCAACCGAAGGCGTCAGCGAGCGCCAGCGCCACCTTGACGGCCGAGAAGCTGTCGTTGCACTGGCCCATGTCGAGGAGACGCGGCAGGCCGGCAACGGTGCCGTAGTCGTGGCCGAGCAGACGATACTTGCCACAGCCCAGCGTCAGGATCACCCAGTCGTTCGGAATGGTGGTGCCGAGGTCGGTGTAGTAGGAACGCTCGCCTTCCGAACCATCGCAACCGCCGATGACCGCGAAGTGCTTGATCTCGCCGGACTTGACGGCGCCGATGATCTTGTCGGCGGCGCCCAGCACCGCGTCATGGCCGAAGCCGACCATGTGCTCGCCAGTCTTCACGCTGTCGGTGAAGCCGGGGGCGGCCAGCGCCGCTTCGATCACCGCCGAGAAATCGCGGTCCTCGATGTGGGCGATGCCCGGCCAAGCGACGAGGTTGCGGGTGAACAGGCGGCCTTCGTAATCCTCGAAGGGCTGCATCAGGCAGTTGGTGGTCATCAGGATGGCGCCGGGGAAGTTGGGGAACTCCCGCTGCTGCAGCATCCAGGCGCCGCCGAAGTGACCGACGAGATGCTTGAACTTCTTGAGTTCGGGATAGCCGTGGGCCGGCAGCATTTCGCCATGGGTGTAGATGTTGATGCCCTTGCCCTCGGTCTGCTCCAGGAGCGCCTTGAGGTCGACCATGTCGTGGCCGGACACCAGGATCGCCTTGCCGGGAACGTGACCCATCAGCACCGGCGTCGGCGTCGGCTTGCCATAGGTGTCGCCATGGGCGGCGTCGAGCAGCGCCAGAACGTTGATGGTGACCTCGCCGCACTTGAGGTTGAGGGCGAGCAGTTCGTCGACGGTGGCGACGCCGGCATCGAGCTTGGCGAGGGCTTCGACCATGAAAGCGTCGACCACCGGATCGGCGCGGTTCATCTGGCGGGCGTGGTGGGCGTAGGCGGCCATGCCCTTGAGGCCGTAGAGCAGCAGCTCCTGCAGGCCGGTGATATCTTCACCAAGGCTTGCCTTGCGGGGGGCGATCATCGATTCGCGAGCCCAGGCGAGCAGGGTGTCTTCCGGCGCCTCGACGGCGACGCCCGCGGCGGGGGTACCGGCGGCGGCGACCACGTTACGGATCATGCCGAGGATCGAGGCGGTGTCGAAGTTGACGTTGGTTACGGTGACGAACAGAGCGTCTTCGAGCATCGGGGCGAGGTTCGCCGGCCGCTCGGCTGCGGGCACGTTCGCGTAGCGGGTCGCAAGGCGCTTGGCGGCGTGGACGAGCACGTCCTGCAGGTCGGAAGCCTCCGGCGACTTGCCGCAGACGCCGCGCGTCACGCAGCCGGTTCCGCGGGCGGTCTGTTCACACTGATAGCAAAACATCTGTCCGTCTCCATCCTCGGGGGCTTACAGCCCTTCTTGCCGGCCGAGCCGGCGGAATGGAGGCGACCGTAGAAGGGACACCCATGGGGGACGTTGCGCGGGCACAAATTGCCAGCGATTTCACGGCAGCTTGACGTAGTGGGCTCGCGTCATCTCCCTCAAGGTCATTTCGTTCGCCGAGGCGAGGGCCTGCGTCACGCTCATCTGCCCAACGACGGCGGCGGCGAAAATCTGGCCGACGGCGTCACCAATCCTCTGGAACTCGGGAATGGCCACGAACTGGCTGCCCGTGTAGGGCGCGGGCTTGACGGTCGGCTGGTCGGGGTTGGCCGTTTTGATGGCGGTTAGCGTGTAGCTGGAAAACGGCGCCGCAGACCGGTAGCCGGGGTTGTTGTAGAGCGACACGCGCGTTCCGGGCGGCGCGTAGGGCCATCCCTCATGCGCGGCGACCAGCTCGGCATACTCCCGGTCAGTTGCCCAGGCGATGAAGCGCTGGGCTGGGGCTGCCTTGCTTGTGCTGGTGGGAATGGCGAGGTTCCACGTCCACAGCCAGTTGCCGTGGTTGCCGAGGGTGCCGTAGCTTGGGAAGGGCGCGTAGCCAACGCGCCCGACGACGCTCGACGTCTTGGGATCGCTGAGGGTGGATGCGGCGACGGTGGAGTCGATCCACATGGCACACTTGCCCGCCCGGAACAGGTCGAGGTTCTCGGGGTAGCCGTAAAAGGCCGAGCCAGGCGGTCCCGCCGCCTGAAGCAGATCGACGTAGAACTCGAGCGTCCGCTTCCACTCCGGCGAGTTGAACTCCGGACGCCAGTCGAAGCCGAACCAGCGGGCGCCGAAGGAGTTGGCGGCCGCCGTGAGCAGCGCCATGTTCTCGCCCCAGCCTGCCTTGCCGCGCAGGCACATGCCATAGCGTCCGGCGACCTTGTCGGTGAGTTTCAGCGCCGCGTCGCGCACGAATGTCCAGGTTGGCGAGGGCGGCATCTCAAGGCCGGCGTCCCGGAACAGGTCGGTGCGGTACATCAGCATGGCGCTCTCGCCATAGAACGGCGAAGCGTAGAGTTTGCCTCGATAGGAGACCGCCTTGCGGATGGCTGGCAGAAGATCGTCCTCGTCATAGGTGTCGCCCAGCGCGTCGAGCGGCTGCAGCCAGCCTTGCCGAGCCCAGATCGGGACTTCGTAGTTGCCGATGGCGATGATGTCGAACTGGCCGCCGCGCGTCTCGATATCCGTGGAGATCTTCTGCCGCAGGACGCTTTCTTCGAGCAGCACCCAATTGAGGTGGATCCCCGGATTGCGTGCGGCGAAGTCGTCGGTGAGTTCCTGCATGCGGACCATGTCGGCGTTGTCGACGGCAGCAATCGTCAGCACTTCGGCAGACATCGAGGTGCTGGTCGTGCCGATCAGCGTCGCAACTCCCACAATCGCGCTGAAGCGCATCGCCTTCCCCTCCACCGACTCAACGCGGTCGTTCGGGGATGCTAGTGCGGCAATAGTTCAGAAGGTATTGGCGAAGGGTCGCGTAAGAGGCGGATTGTTCAGAAGCTTTGGGTCAAGGGGCCGCCGACGGCAGTGCCGCGCCGGTCATGTCCTCCTTGAGGTCGACGCCGGTGAGGCCGAGCCTCAGCGCTTCCCGGATCAGCCAGACAATCTTGTCGGCCGCCGCCTCGTGCGCCAGCCCGTCGGCGTGAATGTTCGAGAGGCAGTTGCGCTCGCTGTCGCGCCGGCCGACCTTCGGCCCGAACGTCAGATAGGCGCCGAGACTGTCGGGGACCGACAGGCCGGGTCGCTCGCCGATCAAAACGACGACAATGCGGGCGCCAAGCGCCTCACCGGCTTCGTCACCGAAGGCGACGCGGGCCTGTTCGCCGAGCACGATCGGAGCGATCTTGAAGTCGCCGAGCCGGCGCAGACAGGCGGACAACACGATTTCGGCATGGGCCTCGACGGCGGCGGCCGAAAGGCCGTCGGCGATGACGAAGGCGACGTCCCAGTCGCCCGCTTCGATGCCGGCAAGAGCCGCCGGTTCAACGCGCCGGCCGAGATCGGGGCGTGCGAGATAGATCGGCCGATCGGCAGCGCGCGATCTCAGCCGGATCACCGCCCGCTTCGCGCCGATCCGTTCCGCCATTGCCGTGAAGTCGACATGGCCGTGCACGGCGTCGCGGGCGCGGGCATGGGCAAGCTGAAAGTCGAGCACGGCGCGGATCGGCAGCGAGTCGCCGGCCCGGCCGAGGCCGATGCGGGCGCGGGTGACGGCCCTGAAGCGGGCGAACGGATCGAGGTCGATGGGATTGCTCATGCCGACGCCTTGTAGTCGATGAGGCGGCGCGCGACGGAGCTGGCCTGCGGTGCCAGACGCCCCTCGCTGTCGAAAAGGCCCATGCGGTAGAGCCAGGCCTCGAATTCGGGCGCCGGCGGCCGGCCGAAGGAGCGCCGGAGGCTGACGATGTCATGGTAGCTGAGCGACTGGTAGTTCAGCATCACGTCGTCGGCGCCGGGCACGGCGATCAGGAAGTTGACGCCGGCCGAGGCGAGCAGGAACATCAGGTTGTCCATATCGTCCTGATCGGCTTCGGCATGGTTGGTGTAGCAGACGTCGACACCCATCGGCACGCCGAGCAGCTTGCCGCAGAAGTGGTCCTCCAGGCCGGCCCGGATGATCTGCTTGGCGTCGTAGAGATACTCCGGCCCGATGAAGCCGACCACGGTGTTGACGATCAGCGGCTTCAGGTGGCGGGCAACGGCGTAGGCGCGCGCCTCCACCGTCTGTTCGTCGACGCCATGATGGGCGTCGGCGCTGAGGGCCGATCCCTGGCCCGTTTCCAGATACATCACATTGTCGCCGACGGTGCCGCGCTTCAGACTGAGCGCCGCCTCCCGTCCTTCCCGAAGTACCTTCAGATCGACGCCGAAGCCGCGGTTGGCGGCCTCGGTACCGGCGATCGACTGAAACACCAGATCGAGCGGCGCACCGGCCTCGACGGCCTTGATCGATGTCGTCACATGGGTCAGCACGCAGGACTGCATGGGGATGTCGAAGCGCTGGCGAAGCCGGTCGAACAGCTCCATCAGCCGCATGCAGGCTTCGAGGTTGTCGCCGGCCGGGTTGATGCCGATCACCGCGTCGCCCACGCCGTAGGTGAGGCCGTCGAGCGTCGAGCCGGCGACGCCCTCGGGATCGTCGGTCGGATGGTTCGGCTGCAGGCGGCTGGACAGGCGCCCCTTGAGGCCGATGGTGGTCCGGAAACCGGTGACGACGCTGGCCTTGGCGGCCGCGACGATCAGGTCGTGGTTGCGCATGATCTTGGAGGCCGCGGCGACCATTTCCGGAGTCAGGCCAGGAGCAAGGGCGGAAAGCGCTTCGGTCGTGCATTCGTAGGAGAGCAGCCAGTCGCGAAACTGGCCGACCGTCATGTGAGCGACCGGTGAAAACGCGGCGTCGTCGTGACCATCCAGGATCAGCCGGGTGACTTCGTCGATCTCGTAGGGGATCAGCGGCTCTTCGAGAAACGTGCGGAGAGGAACGTCGGCCAGGAGGTAGCGGGCGGCGACGCGGCGCTCGTTGGTGTCGGCGGCGATGCCGGCCAGCCGGTCGCCGGATTTTTCCGGCGAAGCAGCGGCCATGAGGGTCTTGAGATCGTCGAAGACGTGACGCTGACGGCCGAGCAGGATGGCATAGTTAGACATGCCGCAAGTCTATCATCGCTCAAGGATTGGCCAAGGCGTTTTGTTGGGCAGCTGTCGCCTCGTGCAAAGTCACATGAGGAACGCTACCGATGGGTCGAGGGGCCTTTGATGAACAATCGGTAAGGTCTGTTTTTGAACACGATTTCGCCAAGAATCCGATATCCCTGCTTGCCCGCCCGTGGTAGCTCCGGCCGTAAAGGCTCGGTGCCGCCGGGCGCCCGGATGGACGATTTCGAACGCTGGAGGAAAAGGCATGCAACTCGTTCAGGCCAGCGGCCTGGTGAAGACGTTTTCGAGACTGCGCGCCGTAGACGGCGTCAGCCTTGAGGTGAGCCGTGGCGAGGTCGTGGGCTTCCTTGGCCCCAACGGTGCCGGCAAGTCGACGACCATGAAGATGCTGACCGGCTTTCTGGAGCCGGACGCCGGCACCGCCTCGATCGCCGGCCATGACGTCTTCACCGACCCCATCGCCGCCCGTCGCCATCTCGGCTATCTGCCCGAGGGAGCGCCGGCCTATGGCGACATGACGGTTGCCGATTTTCTCGCCTTCGTCGGACGCATGCGCGGCCTGTCCAGCGCCGTGCTCGGCGAGCGTCTCGCCGAAATGGTCGAACGGGTCAATCTCGCCGCCGTCTGGAATCGCCCGATCGACGCTCTTTCCAAGGGGTTCAAGCGTCGCGTCGGCATCGCCCAGGCGCTGGTCCATGACCCGGAAGTGCTGATCCTCGACGAACCGACCGATGGTCTCGACCCCAACCAGAAGCATGACATGCGCGAGTTGATCGCGGCGATCGCGCCGGGCAAGGCGATCGTCATCTCGACCCATATCCTTGAAGAGGTCGAGGCGATCTGCAGCCGCGTCGTCATCATCGCCGAGGGCAAGGTGGTCGCCGATGCGACGCCGTCGGCGCTTCTCGACGCCGCCGTCGTCGATGGCCAGCGACCGACGCTCGAAACCGTCTTCCGCTCCATCACCGGCAGCAAGGCCGCCTGACGCCGCTTCCCTTCCGGAGACGATCCGAGATGAAAACCTCTTTCCGCACCATTTCTCTGGTGTTCGGCCGCGAGTTCCGCGCCTATTTCGCGACGCCGCTCGCCGCCGTCTTTCTCCTGGTATTCCTCGCCCTTTCGGCCGGCCTCGCCTTTTTCGCCGGCGGTTTCTTCGAGCGTGGACAGGCCGACCTTGGCCCGTTCTTCGCCTGGCACCCCTGGCTTTTCCTCATCCTGATGCCGGCGATCGGCATGCGGCTCTGGGCGGACGAGCGCCGCTCCGGCGTCATCGAACTCCTGATGACGCTGCCGGTGCGCGCCCATGAGGTGGTGATCGGCAAGTTTCTGGCCGGCTGGGCCTTCACGGCGGTGGCTCTGGTGCTCACCATGAGCTTCTGGCTGGTGACGCTCTACCTGGGATCGCCCGACAATGGCATCGTCCTGGCGAGCTATCTCGGCTCCTTCCTGATGGCCGGTGCCTTCCTAGCGATCTCCGCCTGCATCTCGGCAATGACCAAGAACCAGGTGATCGCCTTCATTCTTGCCGCCATCATCTCCTTCCTGCTGGTGATGTCCGGCACCAACTTGGTGCTGGCGGCCCTGCGCGGCTGGGCACCGGCCTTCGTGGTCGATCTGGTGCAGTCGCTGTCGTTCATCACCAACTTCGACCGGCTGACGCGCGGTGTCCTCGAGGCGCCGGCCGTCATCCTATTCCTGTCGACCATCGTGCTCGCGCTCTGGATCAACGTCCAGGTCGTCGATGCCAAGAAAGCGGCCTGAGGTTCCACGATGTCGAAACTCAACCGGATACCGAAATCCCGCCTCGTCGCCGTCGGCGCCGTCCTAGCGATCATCCTCTACTTTGCCGTGAACTCGCTGTCGGCGACGCTGTTCCGTTCGAGCCGCATCGATCTCACCGACGGCGGTCTCTACTCGCTCTCCCACGGCACGGTGGCCATGCTGGACAAGCTCGACGAGCCGATCCACATGCGCCTGTTCATGTCGGCGGGCCTGCATGAGGCGGCGCCGGCGCTGTCGGCCTACGCCTCGCGCGTCCGCGCCATGCTGGACACCTACGAGAGCCTGTCGCACGGCAAGATCACCCTTGAGGTGATCGATCCCCAGCCCTACTCGGAGGAGGAGGATCGCGCCGTCGGCCTCGGCATCAACCGTATCAGCCTCGATGGCAGCTCCGATCCCATCTACTTCGGCCTTGCCGCCACCAACTCGACCAACGGGTCGGCCAACATTCCGGTTTTCACGCCGGATCGCGAGGCCTTCCTTGAATATGACCTGACGCGCCTCGTGGCCGAACTGGGGCAGCCGAAGAAGCCGGTCGTCGCGCTTCTCGACGGCCTCGGCATGGCCGGAAACCCGATGACCGGGCAGGAGCCGGCTCAGATCCTCACGATGCTGAAGGAAACCTACAGCGTCGAGACCGTCGGCGGCGACATCGACAAGCTGCCGGACAACACCCGCGTCGTCCTGGTGGTGCAGCCGCAGAAGCTCAGCGACCGCACGCTCTACACGCTCGACCAGTGGGTGCTGTCGGGCGGCGCCACGCTGGTGTTCGCCGATCCGTTCGCCGAGACCCAGGCCGGACCGCAACCCGGCGTGCCGGTGGAGAACAACGCCTCCGACTTCCAGAAGATGTTCGATGCCTGGGGCGTCGGCTTCGATGCCAAGAAGGCGATCGGCGATCCCGACTGGGCGATCCGCACCGTGCGCAACATCGGCGGCCGGCAGGCCGAGGTCGCGAACTATCCCTGGTTCGCCATCCACGACGATGGCTTCGACCGGGGCGATGCCGTCACCTCCAAGCTCAACGCTGTGGTGATGACCACCGCCGGCAGCTTCACCGCCACCGGCAAGGATGCGACGCTGAAGCCGCTGATGTACGCCTCCGCCGACGCGGGCCTTCTTTCCGCTGGCGAAGCGGCCGATCCCTATGGCGATCCGCGCGCGCTTCTCGCCAAGATCGAGAAGTCCGGCGGCCGTCCGGTGGTCGCCGCCCGTCTCGAAGGCAAGCTTCACACGGCCTTCCCTGATGGCAAGCCGAAGGACTCGGCTGCCGCAGCCGCGCCGATCAAGGAAAGCGCGTCGGCCCCCAATGTCATCCTGGCCGGCGACGCCGACATGCTGTCCGACCGCAACTGGCTGCAGAAGCAGAACGTGCTCGGCCGGCAGGTGGCGCAGGCCTTCGCCAACAACGGCGACTTCCTGCTCAATGCCGTCGAGCAGATGGCCGGCGGCGTGGCTCTGGCCGATCTTCGTAGCCGCACCGTCTCCTGGCGTCCGTTCACGCGTATCGACGCGCTGGAGCGCGCCGCCGAGGAACGCTTCCTCACCAAGCAGCAGGAACTGACGCAGCGTATCGCCGATACCGAGAAGAAGTTGAAGGATGCTTCGACAACCGGCGAGGCAAAGGATGGCGAGTTGGTCTCCACCGAGCAGGCCAAGACGATCGAGACCTTCAAGTCCGATCTCCTGTCGGCCCGCGCCGAACTGCGTGAGGTGCAATACAACCTCCGCGCCGACGTTGCCCGGCTCAAGAACTGGATCATGGTGCTGATCATCGGCGTCGTGCCTGCGGCGGTGGCGCTTATCGCCCTCGTCTTCGCCCTGCGCCGGCCGCGTCGGCCGGTGCCGGTCCGCAAAGCCTGAGTCCAGCGAGGAGTTACCTGATATGACGCCGAAATCGCTCATCGGTCTTGCCGTCGTCACCGCCGCCGCCGTTGTCGCGGCCGTGGTCGTCGCCGGCGGGACCGCCGCCGACAGCGCCGTCGCCGATCGTGGCCGGGCGCTTCTGCCGGACCTCGTGAAGACGTCGGCTTCGGTGGAAAGCCTCGCCGTGACCGTCGGCAAGGACACCACCAGGCTGACGCGCGAAGGAGACCGCTTCGTCGATGTGTCCGGCTATCCGGCCAAGATCGACGCCGTGCGCAAGCTCGTCTCGTCCTTGGCGACACTGACCATCGATGAGGACAAGACCGACAAGCCCGACCGCTACGTCGACCTCGGCCTCGCCGATCCCGCCGCCGGCGAGGGGGCGTCCACCAAGGTGGCGCTGCTCGACAAGGAGGGCAAACCGCTCGCGGCCATTTATGCCGGCACCAAGGACTACACCGTCGGTGGCAGCCGGGGCGGCCAGTATGTGCGCCTCGACGGCAACCCGCAGTCCTATCTGGTGCGCGGCTCCCTCGACGTGCCGACAGCCCGCGCCGACTGGTTCGATGCCCGCCTGACCGACATCAAGCCGGCGACCCTGTCGAAGGTGACGCTGACCGACGCCGGCGGTGCCACCGTCGACTTCGTGCGGACAGGCGACAAGCTGCTGCCGGCGGCGCTGCCGGATGCCAAGGCGCCGGACGAAGGCAAGGCCAACCGCGTCACGGCCTTCCTGCAGGGTTTCGATTTCAGCGATGTCCGCAAGGAGACGCCTGCCACGATCGGCAATACGACGCGCCTGCGCTACGAGACCACCGACGGGCTGGCTGTGACCGCCACGGCGGTGCCGGCGGCCGACGACGCAGGCAAGGGGTGGATCCGTATCGTCGCCGAGGCGATCGATCCCAAGGCGGCCGACGCCGCCAAGGCGATCAACGACAAGGCAGCCGGCTACGAGTTCAAGGTCAACATCATCCACACCGAGATGTTCGGCTGGACGGTGGCCAACCTCGCCAAGGATGGCTGACCGGAACAGGCTGGAACGGAGTGAGGCGCGCGGCCGGCGGGGAGACTCGCCGGCCGTCGCATATGAGCGGGCTACCCCTCGATCTCGAGGGTGGCCAGAAGGCCGTGCGGCGCGTTGTCGGCCAGCAGGATGCACCCGCCGTGCGCTTCGGCGACGTCTCGGGCGATGGTCAGGCCGAGGCCGAAGCCGGAGTTGGGCACCGAACCGCGGGCGCTGTCGCCGCGTACGAAGGGCTCCAGCAGATGCTCCCGCTCTCCGGCCGGAATGCCGGGGCCGTTGTCCGCCACCGAGATCGCCAGGCGGCGTCCGGGCAGTTTCTTCAACGACACCACCACTTGGTCGCCGTAGCGCACGGCATTGTCGACGAGATTGGTAACCGCCCGCAGAATGTCGCGCCGCCGCACGCAGGCGGTCAGCCGGCTCGGTCCCTCATAGGACACCGTGTGCCCGAGGTCGGCGAACTGGTCGGCAATGGTTTGCAACAGGCTGGGCAGATCGGTCTGGTCGAAGGGTTCGGGGCTATCGGTGCCGGAGAGATGCACGAGCGCGACCTGGGCCAGCGCCGCCATGTGGTCGAGGTCGGCCAGCATCGGTTCGCGGATCGTCTCGTCGTCGATGAACTCGGCACGCAATCTCAGGCGGGTGATGGGTGTTCGAAGATCGTGGCTGACGGCGGCGAGCATGGTGGTTTTCTCGGCCATCAGCTTTCCGATGCGGGCACGCATCCGGTTGAAGGCCGATATGGCCGCGCGCAGTTCGCGCGGCCCGATCTCGGGCACCGAGACGTCCGAGCGCATGTCGCGCAGACGCTCCACGGCGCCCTCGAAGCGCCGGAGTGGGCCGATGATCACCACAATGGCCCAGCTCACCAGCACGATCGTGGTGATCGCCAGGAAGCCAAGCATGGTCATACCCGGTCCGAAGAAGCGAAGCGCTTCGGCTTCGGGCAGCTCCAGCCGATAGCAGGTACCGTCGGAAAGCTCGAGGAAAAGCGGACCGATCAACTCGTCCCCGGGAGCGGGGCGGCCATCGAACACCTTGCGGGCGATGGCGGCTCTACCGAGCCGAGCCGGCAGCGGGCCGAACCTGATCTCGGCCGCCTCCTTCGGCACGGGGCCGACGCAGGCGGCGAGCGATGGCAGGTTGTCCTTCATCAGCTCCAGGAGCCGCGGTCGTTCGTCCGGTCTGGCCGTGTCCAGAATATGGGCGGCGGCGCCGATCTCGCCGGCCTTTTCGCCTGGGGAGGTACTGAAGACCGAGCGCGGATTGGACAGGAAGAAGTAGGCGGTCAGCCCTCCTTGCATCGCGACGATCGACAGCACCAGCAGGACGATGACCTGGCCGGCAACTGAATCGAACACCAGGCGCAGAGCCTTGCCGATCATGAGGCGGTCACTTCCGGGGTGAACAGGTAGCCTTCCGACCGGATGGTCCGAATGAACTCGGACTTCTCGTCGTCCGGCGAAAGCTTGCGTCTCAGGCGGCTGACCAGAATGTCGATGGACCGCTCGAAGGGAGCGGCGAGCCGCCCCTGGGTCAGTTCGAGGAGTTGGTCGCGGCTGAGCGTGATGCCGGAGCGTTCGGCGAAGGCGACCAGGAGGTCGAACTCGGCGCCGGTCAGCGTCGCCTTGGCGCCCGACGGCGTCGTCAGGCTGCGTTCGCGCGTGTCGATCACCCATCCGGCAAAGCCGAGGCGGCGCGCCTCCGAGCGCGTCGTCTTGGCGGCCGGCAAGCTGCTTCTCCTCAGAATGGCCCGGATGCGTGCCAGAAGCTCGCGGGCGCTGAACGGTTTGGCCACATAGTCGTCGGCGCCGATCTCAAGACCGACCACCCGATCGATTTCCTCGCCGCGCGCCGACAGGATGATGATCGGCATGGTCGAACTGTTGCGCAGGCGCCGGCAGATGCTGAGCCCGTCCTCGCCGGGCAGCATGATGTCGAGCAAAACGATGTCGACGCGCGAGGTCGTCAGGATGCGATCCATCTCGCGGCCGTCGCGTGCCACAGATACGCGACAGTCGTTCGCCTTGAGATAGCGCGAGACCAGCGTATTGATGTCGTTGTCGTCTTCAACCAGCAGGATGTGATTTTGCATGAAGAAAGGCCATCTCCATTCAACGGGCGAGCTTTAGCATTCGGGCGTCCGGCCACGACAGTTATTTTGTATCCGGATGTTTCCTTTCGTGACTGCCGAAACGCATCGTTACCGCGCGGATGAATTGGTTACCGCTCGTTAACGAACGCGGCGCTTGGCTCCTCGGAGGTACTGCGTAAGACTCTAACCCGAGGGTGAAAATGACCTCGATTTCCTCCACAAACGCCTATCAGTCGCCGCTCGCACGGTTGCAGTCGACGCTCCAATCCGACATCAGCACCGGCAGCATCCAGTCCAGCAGTCAGTCCGCGCTCGCATCCGCGCTTGAGAACATCGACGAGACCCTGTCGAGCAATCGGTCGAGCGATACGGCTTCCAGCAAGCCGCCATCGCCCGATGAGATGAAGGAGAAGATCGCCGATCTGATCCAGCAGCAGGTCGACGCCGGCACGCTTACCTCCGACCAGGCCGATGACCTGGCGAAGGTCTTCGACGAAACCTTCTCGCAGGGGCCCCACGGTGCCGGTGGGGCGCAAGGCGCCGGCGGTCCGCCTCCGGGGCCGCCGCCCCAGGACGGTGACACCGCCGAAGCCACTGGCAGCAGTTCCTCGTCCGGTACGTCGATCGCCGACATGTTGAAGGAATTGCAGGAAGCGCTGGCCGAGAGCAGCCAGACCTCCTACAGCGCCGACGGTTCCTCGACCTCGTCGAGCAGCACCAGCTATCTGTTCGATCTGGTCGCCTGACAGCTTCCATCGGATCATGCGCGGAGCGGCGAGGTTTTGCCTCGCCGTTCAGATTGACTACAAACCCCTCGATTTTTGGCAGCGGCCGGAATCGAGGGGTTTTTGATTCCGATATGTCCTTTGTTTGAATCTGTGACGTTCAGTAAGGCCTCGGAGGTTTGTCGGTGGTCTGACGGCGAGGTTTCGCCGCGCCATTTTTTTGTTCCCAGGCGACAAGCCACGCGCTGGCATGACGGCCGCGCGAAAAAAGCACTCTTCGCTACGAAAGCACTAGTGATATCCAAGTGCTTGTGCGCAATCTTGATCATGGCGCGCCAGCGGGCCGGCGAGGGCCGTCGTCCGTTGGGCGTCCTGCATGTTCTGACCCCCGGAGAATCGCCTGATGAACCGCCCCGCCGCCGGATGGATCGACCGCCTCCCGACCGACCACCTGATCACCGAATTCTCGATGTGGTCGTCGGATCTCCTGCGCATCGCCGACGAAGTGGCTCGTATCGATCCCTATGCCAACGTCATCCACATCGACGCCTCCGATGGCGTGTTCGCAGATACGCTGCTGATGTTCCCGGAGATCGTTGCTCGCATCCGGTCCATCACCGACAAGCCCATTCACGTCCATCTCATGGTGGGCGAGCCGGCGCTGATCAACCAGATCAACCAGTTCGCGGCGGCCGGCGCCGACGCCATCTCCATTCACGCCGAGAACACGCTGCTCACCGACAGCGGTATCGCCCGCATCAACGAGCTCGGTCTGGTGGCCGGCGTCGTGCTGAAGGTCGACACTCCGGTCGCCAAGCTGATCCGCCACCTGCCGCGCGTGCAACTCGTGACCTTGTTCGGCGCCGGCATCGGCGAGCGCGAGGGCATCAGCCAGTCCGCCACGCAACGCCTCGAGGAGGCGCGCAAGTACATTGCCGGGGTTCCGAGCGATCACCGCATCGTGCTGGTCGCCGATGGCGCCATCCGCGAGGACACCGTGCCGCTCTTGCGCAAGGCGGGAGCCGAGGCGATCGTCGCCGGCAAGCTGGTGTTCGATGCGCCCGATCTCGACAAGCGCATGGCGTGGCTGAACAGCCTTTGAGGCGGAAACAAAGGCCACCGCAACGCTGTTTCAGAAACGCTTTTCAGACCTATGGAAACAAGAAGGCGTGGGGGCATTGCTCCCGCGCCTTCTTGGTCGTTGAGGGGGCGCGTCAGCCTCCTGCCACCAGCCACTCCGGCTTGAACCAGCGGTCGGCAGGGCCGTCGTAGGGCAGCCGGTTGATGTCCCAGTGGCGGATGAACCGCGCATAGGCCTCCCACACCGCCGGTCCCCCGGCGACATATACGACCCGGTCGGGAAAGCGGGCGAGCACGTCCTCCGGCCGATCGCTCGACCGGACGGGGCAAAGCGTGCGATCGAATTTCATGAAGCCGGGCAGGGTGGAAGTGGTGTGCGGACCGGCCAGCATGACGTGGCCTCGCGTCACTTCGTAGAAGCGTTCGACGTCGGCGACGAACTCCCTGTCCGGATTGCCCTCCCACGGCAATTCGCCGTTGAGCCCTATCTGACCCCGCTGACCGATCGCGCAGATTGCCCTGACATCCGCCATGATTTCATCCGCCTGCTGTTGCGATTGCCGTCGAACATAACAACCCCTAAGCGGAAAACCCAATAGGGCATTTTCGGGTAAGCGGGGTCGCGAGCAAAGGGGCGACGTCATGCCGGAGAAAGAGGCCTCGTCCCGGTGGGTGCAAGCGCCGGCGCCGTTCTACGAATGGCCCGAGACGGCCGCCTGTCAGGCCGCAAGTCCGGCGCCGGTAAACGACCAATGCGTCTGGATGATGCGCCATCCCTTGGGCTCGCGCCGGTAAACCTCGGTACAGTTCCAGGCGACGCGGTTTCCCTCGCTGCCGTTCCAAGACACGAAGCGGAAGGTGAGCACGGCGGCCTCGCCTGCGACCTGCACCTTCGGCTCGATCATCTCGTGACGCGGCGCGAAGATCTTGCCGCGCAGTTCGTCATAGAGGGCGGTCAGCGCCGCTTTTCCATCGAGCCGCGTCTCGCGGAAGGGATCGAAGTAGGTAACGTCGTCCGCCGACAGCTCGAGGAAGGCGTCCGGGTCCCCGGCACACCAGCGGTCGAGCGCGGCCTTTTCGAGGGCAATGATTTCATCTGCGACGGTCATGGCAATCTCCCTTGTCTTCATTGGGAAATTAGGCCTGAACGGTGCCGATGCCTGTCAGCAGTGAGAGGGAGGAAGCGCCATCAGCGCCTCGGCCGTCTCGACATCGGTGGCGACGGCATTGACGAGGCCGCCAGAGACGGCGGCTCGGATCGCCTCGGCCTTCAGCGGCGACAACGCGGCGGCGATGGCGAGCGGCACGCGGGCGAGGCGTTCGAGCGAGATGGAGAGAGTGCGGTCGTCGAACTCGGTGCCGACGGGTCGGCCATCCTTGCCGAAGAAACGGCCGCAAATCGTGCCGACGGCACCATGGGCGCGGATTTCTTCCAGCTTGCCGGGAGCGATGAACCCCTCGCGGAAGACCGTGGCGTTCGCCGAAATGGCGCCGATACCCACCACCGCCATGGCGAGGCGATCCATCATGGAGAAGACGCCGCGCACGGTACCGGTGTCGCGCAGCAAGCGCGCCGCCCCGGCATCGTCGACGATGGCCGGTACCGGTAGCTGCCAGGCCTGACCGCCCAGCCCGGCTGCGAACCGCCGGCAGACTTCCGACGAGTGGGTGTAGTGTTCCGGGGCTCCTACGCCGCCCACCAGGGCGACGACGTTGAGGTCGCGCGCCGGCGACCGGCGCGTGGCCGCGGCGATGGCCGCCGCCGTGGCGCCATCGGATACGCCCAGCACGTCGCCGCTCTTCAGGGTGTCTTCCATGACGCGGGCGACCGCTTTGCCCAGCGTGTCGGCATGGGCGCCGGCCTTGCTTTCGACGACGACCGCGAGGCGGAGGCCGAGGTGGGCCTTCAGCCGCTGCTCGGAGGCGCTATCGCGGAAAGCCTTGGGCGTTACCTGGAATTCGATGTAGCCGAGGTCCAGCGCCGATTTCAGGGCTCTGCTGACGGTCGCCTCGGAGATGTCCAGGAGGCGTGCGATTTCGGTCTGCGGCAGGCGCTGCTCGTAGCGGAGGCGGGCGATCTCGACGATCATGTCTTCGCTGCGGCGGGGCCGGGGCATGGTGCACGCCTTGGGTGGAAAGTGAAACCGCCGATCACCGGCGTCCGGCACGTCGTCCGTCGTCGACGTGCCGGCCCGGGGAGAGGGCCGGGGCATCGGCTTGAAAACGCCCCGGCCTAAGGTCGTCAGGCGACGAAGCGCTTGGCGACGATCTTGCGCAGCTCGCCGAGGTCCTTGGCGAACAGGCGAATGCCCTCGGCCAGCTTCTCGGTGGCCATCGGGTTCTGGTTCATGGCCCAGCGGAAGGCCTTCTCGTCGAGCTTGACCACCGGCGGCTTCGGGCCGGGCTTGTTCGGCGACAGGGCGCGCTTCAGCGTGCCGTTATCGGCAGCCAGCGAGTCGAGCAGAGCCGGGGAAATGGTCAGGCGGTCGCAGCCGGCCAGGGCTTCGACTTCACCCTGCGAGCGGAAGGATGCACCCATCACCACGGTCGGAATGCCATGGGCCTTGTAGTAGTCGTAGATGCCATGCACCGAAACGACGCCCGGATCCTCGTCCGGCGTGAAGGTGCGGCCTTCCGCCTTGACGTACCAGTCAAGGATGCGGCCGACGAACGGCGAGATCAGGAAGGCCTTCGCATCGGCGCAGGCAATGGCCTGGGCGATGTCGAAGATCAGCGTCATGTTGGTGTCGATGCCTTCCTTCTGCAGGATTTCCGAAGCACGGATGCCTTCCCACGTGCCGGCAACCTTGATCAGGATCCGCTCGCGCTCGACGCCGTTGGCCTTGTAGGCGGCAATGATGGCGCGCGCCTTCTCGACGGTGGCGGCGGTGTCGAACGACAGGTCGGCGTCGACCTCGGTGGACACGCGGCCCTCGACCAGCTTGGTGAGCTCGGTGCCGACGGCGACGGCGAGGCGGTCGCCGATGGCCTTGACGGCGGCTTCCTGCGTGCCACCCTGCTTCTTGCCCCAGGCAACGGCGTCGGCCAGGATCGGCTCATAGGCCGGCAGGCCGATGGCCTTCAGCACCAGCGTTGGGTTGGTCGTGCAATCGACCGGCTTGAACTTCTTGATGGCGTCGATGTCACCGGTATCGGCGACCACGACAGTCATTTCGCGCAATTGGTCCAGCTTGGAAGCCATGTCCTCAACTCCATATCTGGCCGACACATCCTCCGATGCTCGGTCGCTTTCCATCCTCAGTGACTATGGCCCTCAGACCTTCAAAATGCAAGAAACAGATAAAAAGAAATTATTTGCAAATTAAAATCACAAATGGAACGGGCGGGCTCCGAAAGAGCCCGCCCGCTTCCCTCTCCCCCCGAAAACCGTCAGGCGGCCATCACTCGGTTGATGAAGCTCTCCACGACCGTGCGGAGGCGGGTGGCCTGATCGTTCATGTCGTTGGACACCGCGAGCACCTGGCTTGCCGATTGCGACGTTTCGCCGACGACGCGGGTCAGCGCTTGCGTCTCGTCGGCCACCGACTTGGTACCGCCGGCCGCCTTCTGGGCGTTGAGCGAGATCTCGGCCGTGGCATGACCCTGCTCGCCGACCGCCGTGGCGATGACATTGGTCGTCCTGTCGACCTCGCCCATGATGTCGGAGATGGCGCGGATGGCCGAAACGGCTTCGCCGGTCGAAGCCTGGATCTGGGCGATCTGCGAGGCGATCTCCTCGGTGGCCTTGGCGGTTTGGCCGGCGAGGTTCTTCACCTCCGAGGCGACAACCGCAAACCCCTTGCCCGCCTCGCCGGCTCGCGCCGCCTCGATGGTGGCATTGAGGGCCAGAAGGTTGGTCTGCTCGGCGATCGCCTTGATCAGCGTGATGACGTTGCCGATGCGCGTCGCCGCGTCGGCAAGGCCGGAGATGGTGGCATCTGTCTTCTTGGCTTCGCCGGTCGCGCGCTGGGCGACGGCGGTTGCCGTTTCGGTCTGGCGCGAAATCTCGCCGATCGAAGCTGACAGCTCTTCCGCCGCGGCGGCGACGGTCTGGACGCCATCGGACGCAAGCTCGGACGCCGAGGCGGCAGTGCCGGCGCGGTCGCGAGCTTCCTCGGCAATGGCGGCCAGCGCACGGGCGGTCGCTTCCATCTGGTCGGCATTGCCGGCGACGACGCCGACCAGCTGCTCGATCTCCAGGCGGAAGTCGTTGATCAGCCCCTCGATGGTTTCCTGACGAAGAGTGCGCGCCTGCTGCTCGGCCTCGGTCTGCTCGGCGAGACGGCGCCGCTCGATGGCATTGTCGCGGAAGACGCGCACGGCGCCGAACATGCCGCCGATCTCGTCCTTGCGGCCAGCGAGGTCGAGCGCCATGTCGGTGTCACCGGTGGCCAGACGGCGCATGGCTGTGGTCAGGTTGGTGATCGGCCGCGTGATCAGTCGCGACAGCACGATGCCGACGATGAGCGCGAACACCAGCGCCGCGCCGAGCGTGCCGGACATGGTGAAGGTGCTCGATGCACGGTTGCGGCTGGCGGCGGCGGCGCGATCGTCGACGACGGCCTTGATGGCGGAAATGGCCGCGGCCGATTGGCTGCGGGAGTCTTCCCGCGCGCCAATGAAAGCCTTGGAGGAATCGACCAGCTTGGTGAAGGCGTCCTTGAAGCGGTCGATGTCCTTGGACGGGTCGGCGCCTCCGGCGGCGACGATCTTCTGGCCGGTTTCCTTGGCGGCATCGGCGGCCTTGAGCATCGCCTTGGTGCTGATCGCGTCCGGATCGTAGCGGTAGGTCGTGGTCTGCAGCGCCAGTTGGTCGATTTCCCCGCCGAATATGGTCGCAAGATCCGAAAGGGTGCGGGCTTTGCCGGCGTCCTCGAGCAGAGACTGCATGTTGTAGCTGGCGAGGTCGCGCTGCTGCCCGGCCAGACGGATGATTTCCTCGGTCCCGTTGCTGAGCTTGCCGAGACCGTCGAGGGCGAAGAGGCGCTTCTGCTCGACGGCGAACGGATTGGAACTGTTCCGCATTTCATCCAGCAGCGGAACGAGATCCTTGGCCACCTGTTCGATGGAGCCGGCTTGCGCCTTGATCTCGTCGTCGGCTCCGAGGGCCCTGATCTGATTGACGATCGCCCGTACCGACATCACGGCCTTCAAGGCCGCCTCGACATTGGCGCTATCGCCGCTGGCGGCGAACTTGGCCAGCAGTTCGTTGGCCTTGAGAGCGGAAATCTCGATCTTGTAGGCGGTTACCGCCAGATTGGCCGCCGCGTTGGTGGCCAACGCCGACTCGCTCGCCTTGGTCTGGAAGTCCTTGGCCTTGGTGGCGGCATCGGCTTCGATCTGGCTGGCCCGGTTCTGCATGTTGGAGAGCAGTTCCATGGTGGAGGCGGCGCTGGCCGCGACGGCATCCGAGGATGCCGACAGCACGCCGATCG
Organism: Pleomorphomonas sp. T1.2MG-36; assembly: GCF_950100655.1. Taxonomy (NCBI): domain Bacteria; kingdom Pseudomonadati; phylum Pseudomonadota; class Alphaproteobacteria; order Hyphomicrobiales; family Pleomorphomonadaceae; genus Pleomorphomonas; species Pleomorphomonas sp. T1.2MG-36. The sequence goes on along the minus strand of NZ_CATNLY010000023.1, from coordinate 213,177 downwards.
AGGCGCGGAACTGGTCGACGGCCGCATAGGCCGGAGCAAGGGCAGGGTCGGCTTTTCCGCCAAGCTCGTCGAGGCTGGCGTTGACCTGCTCCAGCAACTGGCCGGCCTGGGAAGCCGCGCCGTTGTCGCGGTTCTGGATGAACGTGGTGACGGCATTGCCGGCATCGTTGACCGTAGCCAGCACCGAAGCCGACTTCGAGGTCATGTCCACGGCAAGGCCAAGGCGGCTGAGGCCAAGGAACCCTGCTCCGCCAACTATGGCGGCCAATACCGCGAGAGAAATCAGACCGCCGCCGATTTTCATTGAAATCGATCGGTTCGACAGGAAGGCCGTGAGCGACATGTTCTCCCCCCGGATTGGCGCCCGCCACGAGACGGCGCGCAAGCTCCACGCGCATATCGGCGGAATGTGCGGCGGGGCCGGTAAAGAAAACGTGGATGAAATACGCGAACTACGCGAAAAATTGTCGGCTTCACAATCGTTTGCGCTGCAGATTAATCCCCGTTATGCCGGGGGTTGCCGATATCGTTCCATCGACGGTTGAAAACAGCGGAAAAACCAAATCGTCCATGACGGTTCATGGATATGAAAAGGTGAATACAATTGGAGGTTGTCCGAACTAGACTTTAGTTCCGTCCGCAGTCGAACGGAGGTCCAGCGCGACCTTGATGATTTCGGGGCTGTCGGGGTCGGGCGTCAACCTGAAACCCAGGCGCTCGCACATTCGGAGCATCTGCCGGTTTTCGGCGAGCACCTCGCCGTGAATGCGTCCGTAGCGCTCGCGACGGGCGTAGCGGATGATTTGCATCATCAGCGCCCTCCCAAGACCAACGCCCTTGAGGTCGGAGCGCACCGATACGGCATATTCTCCGTCGCCACCGCCGGGGTCGCCGTGCAGCCTGACGCCGCCGAGCATCTCGCCGTTCTCCGGATCGAGCGCGACGAAGGCCATGGCACGCGAATAGTCGATCTGCGTCAGGCGGGCAACGAAGGCATGCCCAAGGTCGTGGACCCGCTGGAAGAAGCGAAGGCGCATGTCCTCGGCCGTCATCTTGGAGAAGAAGGCGAGATAGCGGCCCTCGTCTTCCGGCCGCACCGGTCGTACGAACACCGACCGGCCGTTGGGGAGGGCGATGAACTCCTCCCACTCGGTCGGATAAGGACGGATGGACAGGCGCGGATGATGCACGGCGCCGCCGGATGCCGGCGAGTCGGCGACGAGCGTGACGCGCGCATCGACGACCGTCAGCCGGTCGGCCTCGGCGATCAGCGGGTTGAGGTCGATGTCGGCGATGGCCGGATGCTCGGCAACCAGTTGAGCGAGCCGCTGCAGGATGATGGCGAGCCGATCGACATCGACGGGCCGACGGTCGCGATAGCCCTGAAGCTGGCGGGCGACGCGCGTCCGGGCGATCAGGTCGCGGGCGAGGTTGGCATCGAGCGGCGGCAAGGCCAGCGCTCGGTCGTTGATCACTTCGACGGCGGTGCCGCCGCGTCCGAAGACCATCACCGGTCCGAAGATCGGGTCGTCGGTGACGCCGGCGATCAGTTCCACCGCCTTGGGCGCAACGATCATCGGATGGAGCGTCACGCCATCGATGCGAACACCCGGCCGAGCCGCCTTCGCACGGGCGATTACCTCGTCGGTCGCCGCTCCCACCGCCTCGGGGGTCGACAGTTCCAGCTCGACACCGCCCACGTCGGACTTGTGAACGATGTCGGGCGAAGCGATCTTCACCACCAACGAACGGTGTTCGGCAAGCAGCCTCGCGGCAAGGCGCCTGGCCTCGCCGGAGTCGGCGGCGGCCAGCACCGGCACGATGGGAATGCCGTAAGCGGTCAGGAGCTCGACCACTTCGCTCGCCTTGAGCCAGAGACGGTTGTCGGCCAGCGCGGTGGCGATCACGGCCGCCGCGCGGGCCCGGTCGGGAGAAAAGCCGGCCAGAACGTCGGCCGGCGTTGCCGTCAGGGCGGCCTGCGCTTCTGCGTGGCGGACGAGCTGCATCAACCCCTCGACGGCGCCGTGCGGCGTTTCGAGCGCCGGGATACGAGCCCGCGCGAAGGTGGAGTTCCAGCCGTCGTCCTCGCCGAGCCAGGCGGCGATCAATGGCTTGCCGTCGTAGCGGCCCCGGCGGTAATCGGCGACGGCCTCGACCACTGCCTCGGCCGCGAGCCGGGATGGCGCCAGCGGTGTCGGGCAGTTGATCGCCACCACCGCATCGACGCCGCTATCGGCAAGCACCGCCCGCGTTGCCGCGCCGTAGCGGTCGGCGGCGGCATTGCCGATGAGATCCACCGGGTTGCCGCGCGACCAGCCGGGCGGTAGCGCCAGATCGAGGCTCGCGAGGGTATCGTCGCCAAGCGTGGCGAGCTCCCCTCCAAGATCGACGACACGATCAGCCGCCAGCACGCCGGCACCGCCGCCGTTGGTGATGACGGCGATGCGCTTGCCCTGGATGCGCGGAACGAGACTGAGCGTTTCGGCGGCGGCGAACATCTCGTCGAGATCGGCGACCCTGAGCAGGCCGGCCCGGCGGAACGCACAGTCATAGACGGCGTCGACGCCGGCCAGCGCGCCGGTATGCGACCGAGCGGCGCGGGCGCCTGCGGCATGCCGGCCGGCCTTGATCACCACCACCGGCTTCGAGCGCGCGGCGGCGCGCGCCGCCGACAGGAAGGCGCGAGCGTCGCGAATGCTTTCCAGATAAAGAAGAATGGCGCGGGTGCGATGGTCGAGGGCGAAATGGTCGAGCATTTCGTCGAAGTCGACGTCGACGGCATCGCCCAGCACGGCAATGCCCGAAAAGCCGATGCCATGCCGCGCTGCCCAGTCGAGCGCGGCGTGGGTCAGCGTTCCCGATTGCGAAACGAAGGCGAGATCTCCGGGCACGGCAGCTCGCTGCGCGAAGCTGGCATTGAGGCCGATAGGGGGAATCTGCAGGCCGGCGCTGTTGGGGCCGAGAACCCGTATGCCATTGTGCCTTGCCACCGCCGTCATGGCCTCGAGAAGGCTGCCCGGCCCGTGGCCAAGCCCGGTGGTGATGACGACCGCATGGCGAATGCCGGCGGCGCCAATTTCCTCCATCACGCCGACGATCGCCTCCGGCGGGACGGCGACGACCGCGAGGTCGGCCGGCACGGCAAGATCGGCGACCGAGGGGTGAACCGCGACACCGTCGATCTCGGAAACGAAAGGATTGACGAAGGCGATCCGGTCGCGACCGAAGGCGGCAAGGTTGCGGGCAAGCACCGATCCGACCGAGTTCGGCCGGGCGGTCGCGCCGATCAGCACGACGCGCTTCGGCCGAAAGAAGGGGTCGAGGCTCTGAAGGCTCATGTCGGCCAAGGCTCGGCGATGGAGGGACCGGAGCGCAACAGGGCAGAGGCGCTCCGGTTCGGACGATCAGTGGGTCATCAGAGTAGGAATGGTCATCTTCTCAAGCATGTCGCGGGTGACGCCGCCCAGCACGAACTGGCGGAAGCGGTTATGCCCGTAGCCGCCCATGACCAGCATGGTCGCGCCGCTTTCGGCGGCATGGTTGTTGAGCACCGTCGATACTTCCGACGCCGAGCGCGGCAGCGTCGTGACGGTGACCTTGTGGTCGTGCCGTGCCAGATAGGCGGCGACGTCGGCGCCCGGTTCGCCGGACCAGTTCTTGGAGCCGGCCACCATAACCACCTCGATCGAAGTGGCCACCCTCAATGCCGGCAAGGCGGCATGCACGGCCCGCGCCGCCGTCGACGAACCGTCCCAGGCGATCATGACCTTCTCGGAGGTGATGGGCTTGTTCCAGGCCGACGGAATGATCATGACCGGCACGCCGGATTCGAACAGCAACGTCTCGATGATGGCGGCGCGCATCGGCTCGCCATGCTCGGGGTCATCCTGGCCAATGATGATCAGGTCCGAAAGCTGCGCCTGCCGGACAATGGCCGGTGTCCCGCCCGAATAGACGGTGGCGGTACGGGCCTCGGCGTCGACGCCGTATTTCGTCGCCTCTGCGGCAAAGGCGGCGGCGGCCTCCTTGGCCGAGGTCTCAGCGTTGGTGATCGCCTCGACCAGATATTCCGCCGGAACCGGCGAAGCGAGGAAGCCGGGCGCGATCGGTTCGAGCGCCAACGCCAGGCCGGTGACATGGGCCTTTCGCCGCGAAGCGAGTTCAAGCGCCGCCGTGGAGGCGTTCATCTTTTCATTGTAGATGTCGATGATGGTGAAGATGTCCCTGACGGTCATGGCAGCGCCTCCTCAAAGACTTCAAGACGAGGGTCTTGCGACCCCGGCGCCGACGGCAAGGCCTTGTTGGAGAGCCAAAATCCGTCGGACGCCATAATCCTTAGATAGGTCTGGGCGCCGATCAATTCACCTGATGGCCATCTCCACCTTTCGCCTACGCCGGAAGGCGGTGAGCACGGGCTCCGTGTAGCCGTTCGGCTGGCGGTCGCCCGTAAGTATGAGCTCTACCGCCGCCTGGAAAGCCAACGATCCCGCGAAGTCGTTGCCGATCGGGCGATAGGCCGGATCGCCGGCATTCTGTCGGTCGACGACCGCCGCCATCCGGCCGAGCGTTTCCATCACTTGTTCGCGACTGACGACGCCGTGCTTCAGCCAGTTGGCAATGTGCTGGCTGGAGATGCGGAGTGTCGCCCGGTCTTCCATCAGGCCGACGTCATGAATGTCGGGTACCTTGGAGCATCCGACGCCCTGGTCGATCCAGCGGACGACGTAGCCGAGAAGGCCCTGGGCATTGTTGTCGAGCTCCTCGGCGATCTCGGCGGCCGTCCACGCACGGTCGGTGGCGATCGGCAGGGTCAGGAGCGCATCGAGGGAGGCCCGCTCGCGTTTCGCGAGTTCGGCCTGGCGGGCGGCGACGTCGACATCGAGATAGTGAAGGGCATGCAGCGTTGCTGCCGTCGGCGACGGCACCCAGGCGGTTGAGGCGCCGGCGCGCGGATGGCCGATCTTCTCGGCGAGCATTGCCGCCATCCGGTCCGGCGCCGCCCACATGCCCTTGCCGATCTGAGCGTGGCCGGCAAAGCCGAGGGCCAGACCGGCATCGACGTTGCCCGCCTCGTAGGCGGCGATCCAGGCCGCCGACTTCATGTCGCCCTTGCGGACCATCGGCCCGGCAAGCATGGACGTGTGGATCTCGTCGCCGGTGCGATCAAGAAAACCGGTGTTGATGAAGAAGACACGCGACTTTGCCGCGGCGATCGACGCGCGAAGATTGACCGAGGTGCGCTGCTCCTCGTCCATGATGCCCATCTTCAGGGTGAGCGGCTTGAGGCCCAGAGCCGTTTCCACCGCCGAGAACAGCCGGTCGGCGAAGGCAACCTCCTCGGGGCCGTGCATCTTCGGCTTGACGATGTAGACGGCGCCGGAGCGGCTGTTCGCATGCCGGCCGTTCGGGCCGATGTCGTGAAGGGCGATGGCCGAGGTGACCAGAGCGTCGACAAGGCACTCGGCCGTCTCTCTGCCGTCGGCGTCCAGCACCGCGTCGGTCGTCAGAAGCGAACCGACGTTGCGCACCAGCATCAGGCTGAGCCCCTTGAGCGCGCCGTCCGAATCGTCGGGCCGGATGAAGCTGCGGTCGGCGGCCAGCCGACGCGTCGTGCTGACGCCCGCCTTGTCGAAGCTCGCCTCGAGATCGCCGCGCATCAGCCCGAGCCAGTTGCGATAGACGGCCACCTTGTCTTCGGCGTCGACGGCGGCGACCGAGTCCTCGCAGTCCATGATGGTGGTCAGCGCGCTCTCGATGAGGATATCGGCGATGCCGGCCGGATCGCTGGCGCCGGTCGGTTGCCCACGGTCGAAGTGTAGGTCGATGTGAAGGCCGTTTCGCTTCAGGATGATGCCGGCCGGTTCTTCGGGATCGCCGCGATAGCCGACGAACGCCTCGGGGTCGGCGAGCTCCTCTTCGTTGCCATCGGAAAAGCGGACCCTGAGCTTGCCGTCGACGACGACATAGGCGACGACGTCGGCGTGGCCTCGGGACTCGAGCGGGGCCGCCCCGTCGAGCACCGCCTTTGCCCGCGCCACCACCGCCTTCGCGCGTTCTGCGTCGAAGCCGCCCTTCGAAGGCGGCGTGCCAAGGGCGTCGGTGCCGTAGAAGGCGTCGTAGAGAGAGCCCCAGCGGGCATTGGCGGCGTTGAGGGCATATCGGGCGTTCATCACGGGAACGACGAGTTGCGGGCCGGCGACCTCGGCGATTTCCGGATCGACGCCGGTCGTCTCGATGGAAAACGGCGCCGGCTCGGGAACGATGTATCCGATCTCCGTGAGGAACGTCTTGTAGGCCGCGGGATCCACGGCGCCCGGGTGGGCGGTGTGCCAGGCATCGATCTGTTGCTGCAACGCATCGCGCCGGTCGAGAAGGCGCCGATTCTCGGGGCCGAAGCGGCCGACGATATCGGCGAGCGCCACCCAGAAGCGATCGGGTTCGAGGCCAGTGCCGGGCAGCGCCTCCTGTTCGACGAAGCTAGCGAGCTCTTCGGCTACCTTCAGGCCGTTCAGCGTGCGATAGGCGGTCATTTCGGCATCCTGATTCCTAGGGGCTCCGGAAAACCCCGCATGGTTCGGTGCCACACAAAAGCCGTTGCGCTCCGCTCTGTCCAGTCCCGAACATGCTCTTTGCCACGCTCACGGGTGGCGAACGCATAAAATTGAAACCAAATGGAAAGGCTCCGCAGGATATATGCCGACGAATCATTTTTTGTAATCAATTTCTGCGGAGCCATTCAGTTGCAGCCGGCCGCCGTCATTTTGGCACTCGTCGTAGTCGGGACGGCTGCGACCACCTGGCACACGTTGCGCATCGGCAGCTTTCCGGGGCGCACCGACTATCTCATGCTGATGGCATCGGGCTGCTGGTGGGCGATCTGCGCCATTCTGGACGTCAGCTCCGATACGCCGGAACTCAAGCTGTTCTACTCGGAGCTCGCCTGGTACGGCATCGTCACCACGCCGATCTCGTGGATGCTGTTCATGAGCGCCTATGTGCGGGGTGGCGATCTGCCGAACGCTTCGCTCTATACCGGCCTTTCGATCGCCGCCGGTCTCGCGATGCTGGTCATCGCCACCACCAACGAACTGCACCACCTCATCTACGTGGCCGTGAGGCCCGATCCCACGCCGGCCTATCCGGACCAACTGTATTACGAACACGGCTCGGTCTTCTTCGCGGCGATGATCGCCATCTACTTCTTCATGGCGCTGACGACGGTCCGGACCCTCTGGGCGGCGGTTCACGCCCCGCCGGTCCATCGCGCCCAGTTCGCCGGCCTCCTCGTCTCGGCCATGGTCCCCTGGGCGGCCAATATCGCCTACAACCTTGCCGGCGTGCGCGTCTTCGGCTTCGACCCGACCCCGCTCGCCTATGTCGTGGTGCCGGTGATCTACAGCTTCCTGGTCAGCCGCAACCAGTTCCTGTCGTTGGCGCCCGTCGCTCTCAGCGCGGTGGTCGCTGCCCATCCCGACGGCATTCTGGTGGTATCGGGAAACGGTCTGATCGCCGAGGCCAACGCCGCGATGCAGGCGATCTTCGATGGCAAGCCACTCGTTGGTCATCCCTTCTCCAGCCTCGGTGTCACCTTGGGACCGGCCGGTCGAGCCAGCCTGTTCGATGATGGCGATCTGGTTCGACGCTGGCAGCGCGGCGATCGCACCTATGAGGTTCGGACCGTCGTCGTCGGCGGTGTGCGCCACTCCGAGAGCTTCGCCTATGTGCTGCGCGACATCACCGACTATCTCCGCGCCCAGGAGAGGCTCCAGGTGTCGACGCGGCTGATGGAAGAGCGCCTTGAAGCCAACCTGAGCCTTCAGGAACAGCTGCACGAGATGGCGCACCGCGACAGCCTCACCGGTCTCAACAACCGGCGCATTCTCGAAAGCATTTCCCACCGGTTGATCGATGGTGCCGACGCCGTCGGGCGGTCGTTGGTTGCCGTCTCGCTCGATCTCGATCACTTCAAGCGCCTCAACGACACCTTCGGCCACAAGGCCGGCGATGATGCCCTGGTGGCGATGGCGGGCGTTCTCAGCCGGTCGCTTCGTCCCGGCGAAGTGGCGGTACGCATGGGGGGCGAGGAGTTCCTGGTGCTGATGCCTCACGCCGACATCGAGGAGGCCCGCGCCCGCGCCGAGGCATGGCGGGCGGTGATCCGTTCCCTGCCGGTGACGACCAGCCAGGGAATGGCCGACATAACCTTCTCGGCCGGAATCTCCGCCTATCCCGACACCGCGGCGTCCTTCGAGCAGATGCTGCAGCAGGCCGACAAGGCCGTCTATGCCGCCAAGCGCGCCGGCCGCAACCGCGTTGTCGTCGCCCGCCCGATGGGCGAGGCGGGCGACGGACGTCTGCGGTCGGTCTGAACGTCTCGCTCAGAAAAGATTGCCCTGATCGTCGGGGCCGGTCTTCGTGCGGGGACGGCGCGGCGTCGGCTTTGCCTCCGCAGCCGGAGAGGGCTCGTCGCCCACCCGACCGCGCACCCGGCCGTCGGCGAACTCGATCTCGACCGCCGCCCCTGCCGCAAGCCCGCCGGCACGGAATACCGGCTTTCCCTCGCCGTCGCGCACCAGTGCATAGCCTCGCCTCAGCGTCGCCATGTGGTTGACCGCGTCGAAGACCGAGGTCACCTGTTCGAGACGTCCCCGCCGTCGGGCGATCAGCTCGCCGATGGCGCGGCCGCCGCGCGCCGACAGGACGGACAGCCGCTCGGCAAGTTGCGCCTGGGTTCTCAGAAGGCTTGCCGGCGTCAGGCGGGCCGTGACCCGCTCGAACTGCCGGGCGTGCCAGGTGGTGTTGGCGCTGAGGGCTTTCGGCAGGGCGTTGGCGGCGCTGTCGAAGCGCTGGCGGGGCAGGGCGAGGATATCCGCGGCGCGCGGCAGGGCGCGCGCGGCGGCAACGAGCCGCGTTCGCCTGAGGTCGACCGCCCTGAGGCTGGCGCCGGTGAGGCGCCGGCCAAGGTCGTCCACGCGGTCCATCAGTTCGCGCCTCACGGGCACCACCATTTCGGCCGCACCGGTCGGTGTCGGGGCTCGCACGTCCGAGGCGAGGTCGATCAACGTCCAGTCGGTCTCGTGGCCGACCGCGGAAACCAGGGGAATCTCGCTCGCCGCTGCCGCCCGGACCACGACCTCGTCGTTGAATCCCCAGAGGTCTTCGAGGCTGCCGCCGCCACGCGCCACGATGATGACGTCGGGTCGCGGAATGGGCCCATTCTCGGGCAGTGCATTGAAGCCGGCGATGCCTGCGGCCACCTCTGGCCCGCAGTTCTCACCCTGCACCTTCACCGGCCAGACCAGCACATGCACCGGAAAGCGATCGGCGAGGCGATGCAGGATGTCGCGGATGACGGCGCCGGTCGGCGACGTGACGACGCCGACGACGCGCGGCAGGTAGGGCAGAAGCTGTTTCCGGCCCGGGTCGAACAGTCCTTCGGCGCCCAGCTTGCGCTTGCGCTCTTCGAGCAGTGCCATCAGCGCGCCGGCCCCGGCCGGTTCCAACGCATCGATGACGATCTGGTACTTGGACGAGTTGGGGTAGGTGGTGAGGCGCCCGGTGGCGATCACCTCCATGCCTTCCTCTGGCTTGAAACGCAGCTTGCCCATCACGCCGCGCCAGACCACGGCCTCGATGCGGGCGCCCTCGTCCTTCAGGGCAAAATAGGCATGGCCTGAGGAGTGCGGTCCTCGATAGCCGGAGATTTCTCCCCGTACGCGCACGAATCCGAACTGGTCCTCGACGCTGCGCTTGAGCGCGAAGGAAATCTCGGAAACTGTAAATTCTGCGGCATTGGAAAGGGCGTCGGTCACCGAGGATCATCCGGCAAAGCTGAGGTGAGCCGCGCGCGACGACTCGCAAGAACGGCGATCATGGAGGCCGGAGGCCGGGGCGTCAAACGCCGCCGGTCACCGGAAAGCGCCGTCAGAGGCAGCCGAGGTCGCCCATCGGTTGCATGTCGAGTGCGCAGAAGATGCCGTCGAGATTGTTGCCGAATTTCTCAAGCAGCACTTCGGCTTCTGTCTTGCCGCGATCGAGGATGATGTCGAGCGGCTTCAGATAGCTCGTCTCGTCCTGGCCGCAGCGGTTGAGCCGGGCGCGCCGGGTGAGGCCTGCCCGCGACAGCGCCACCACCTCGCGGCCGATGTCGCGTACCGTTCGCCCGCCGATCTCCGCCTTAAGAGCGATCGCCGGCACGTCGTCGCGCAGGCGCTGCCGCTCCTCGGCGGTCCAGGTCTTGACGAGGTCCCAGGCGGCATCGAGCGACGCCTGATCGTAGAGAAGGCCGACCCAGAAGGCCGGCAGCGCCAGGATGTGGTCGGTAGAGCCTGAATCGGCGCCGCGCATTTCAAGATAACGCTTGAGCCGCACTTCCGGGAACAGCGTGCCCAAGTGATTGTCCCAGTCGCCGATGGTCGGTTCGACACCCGGCAACCGGTCGCGGAAGCCACCGGCCATGAACTGCCGGAAGGTGATGTCGGTGGCACGGTGGTAGGTGTCGCCGCGCTTGATGAAGTACATCGGCACGTCGAGCGCCCACTCGACGTAACGTTCGAAGCCGAATCCCGTCTCGAACACGAAGGGAATCATGCCGGCTCGCGCATTGTCGGTGTCGCGCCAGATCTCGGAACGCTCGGACAGGCGTCCGGTGGCCCGGCCGTCGAGATAGGGCGAATTGGCGAACAGCGCCGTGGCGATCGGCTGCAGCGCGATCGACACCTGCATCTTCCGTCGCATGTCGGCTTCGGAGGCGAAATCGAGATTCACCTGTACCGTGGCGGTGCGGAACATCATGTCGAGGCCGCGCGTGCCGACCGTCGGCATGTAGTCGGACATGATGGCATAGCGCGACTTCGGCATCACCGGCGTTTCGGGCAACGTCCAAATCGGACTGGCGCCGAGGGCGAGGAAGCCGATTTTGAGCGGCGTGGCGATTTCCAGAACCTGCATCATATGCGCCTGCAGCTCGGTCGCCGTCTGGTGCAAGTTGACGAGCGGCGCGCCGCTGAGCTCGAACTGACCGCCCGGTTCGAGGCTGATGGCGCCGCCGTGAGTCGGATCGAGCAGGCCGATCGGTTGGCCCCGGTCGGCAATCGGCTCCCAGCCGAGGAGCCCTTCCATGCCTTCTAGCAGTTGCCGGATTCCGCCCGGCCCCTCATAGGGAACCGGCGCATGACTGAACTTGCGGAAGCCCACCTTTTCGTGCTCGGTGCCGATCCGCCAGCGTTCCCTGGGTTTGCAGCCGCCGGCGATCCTCTCGACGAGATCGGCGACGGAAGTGATCGGCGTAGTGTCGGACGTGTCGCGCGCCATGAGAGGCCCCCTCGGATTGGGCGGCAACCTAGCCGCACGGTGAGGTTTGTTCAATTGTCGCCAGGTGGTCGGGGAGAAACGTTTTGCTCCTCATCCGCTCACGATCGTGTCAGGAACCGGATCTACCAGTCGCCGAGCGTCGTCTGGACGACGGCGAGGGCCGCCACCGCTGCCGTGTCGGCGCGCAGAATGCGCGGGCCCAGGGGAATCGCGGTGACGAAGGGCAGGGCCCTGAGGGTCCGCCGCTCGTCTTCCGAAAAGCCGCCCTCCGGTCCGATCAGTACGGCAAGCGGCCCGCGAGGCAGCGCCGCCAATGTGGCGAGCGGGTTGGTCGTCTCTTCCCCCTCGTCACAGAAGATCAGCCGGCGGAGCGGTTCGTCGCGTTCGAACCGGCCAAGTAACCGATCGAGCTTTTCCTCGTCTTCGACGGCGGGCACGTGGAGCACGCCGCATTGCTCGGCCGCCTCGATCACGTTGGCTCGCATCCGCTCGGTGTTCACCCGGCTGGCCTGGGTATGCTGCGTCAGCACGGGACGTATCCGGCCGACACCCATTTCCACCGCCTTCTGCACCATGTAGTCGAGCCTGGCGTGCTTGAGCGGCGCGAAGAGATAGAGAAGATCAGGAACTGCCGGCTGAGGTCGGCTTGGTCGCAGGTCCAGGAGTTCGGCGGACTTCTTCCCGGCAAGTCCAAGCCTGCCCCGCCACTCTCCATTCTGACCGTCGAACACCAGCACGCCATCGCCTTCCTTGAGGCGCAGCACGTTGAGCAGGTAATTGCTCTGGTCGCGGTCGAAGGATACCGGCATGCCATCGAGCGGCGTTGAAACAAAGACGCGCGGCGTTCGGAAATCGGAATGGGCCATGGGCAAGCCAATAGCACGCCGCCACGGGACAAAAAAAGAGGCGGCGCCTTGCGACGCCGCCAGTTGTTCCGGCAGGGGGCCGGGATAGGAAGGGTCCGGAAGGGAGGCGGATGGCCCGGACCCCGTACGGGCGCACCGGGGTGGAGGTGCGCTCGCGGAAATACCTCAGGCCGCTTCCAGCTCTTTCTGGCGCTGCTTCTTGAGCGGCATCGAGTAACGAACCTCCGGCGGCGGCTGGATGGCCGTTTCGAAAGCCAGCATCGCGGCGAGGAAGGTGTCGCGCGCCTGTCGGTCGGCAAAGCCGACCACCTTGCCCTTATAGTAGGTCAGAGCATCGGGGCTGACGGGACGGCGGGTGATGGGGCAAAGATCGTTGACGCAGTCTTCCAGTCTGGGTGCGATCATTCTTCCCTCCCCCTGACCAAGGGCGTGAACTCCACGCTCTCTGCGCGGCGCGCGACAACACTGTTCATGTTCATCGAATTGCCACGAGCGATCGCGGCGAGCCTGAGCGACGGATCGGCATGAAGCGGACCGTCGAGGGCTTCGCGTACGTCGGATCGGCTGAGACCGATATCGGCCAGCTCGTGATCGGTGAAGTCGCAGAGTTGTTTGGCCATCCAGCGATTGACCATAATCTTCGCGACGAACCCCGTGCGCTCGGCTGCGGCGCGCACCAGCGAGGTGAACGTCGTGACGAAAGCGGCGGCGAAGGTGGTGGACGCGAGGGTCGTGGACATGATCGGCTCCATCAAGGGGCTTTGGATGGTTCGGCGTTGCGTTGGGTCAGGGGTTGAGGTTTGAGTTGAGGCGCCAACGGGGCTTCACTTGGAAGCCCCGTTGAGATTTCGTTTACCACTTCATAACTCCGATGAATGTTTCCTATCGGACTTATGCGTATCTCTTATGAAACACGTACGTGTTAATCACGAAGCGCAGCAGCGGCTTCCAGAGCTTGTTCCCGTTCGGCGCGGCGGGCTTCCGCACGGCGGGAGGCCAGCGTGTAGCTCGGCTTGCGGTCGATGGGGACGAGCAGCGCGCCTTCGACATCGGCATGGGAAATGCCCATGTCCTTCAGCGCCCGTGCATCGAACTCCAACAGTTGCATGGTTTGCCGGCGGTCGATTTCCGCTGCAATCAGGGCGCCAATACGGCGGAACAGCGCACCCGCGAGACGAGTCGCCTCGTGAATCGGGCGAAGGGAGGAGACGCGGTGCGAGGATGCATGATCAAGGATCAGGGTCATTCTCTTGGCTCCTGCGTATTTGCTCTGCTCGCCGAGCAGAACATTGCGGCCTTGCATCTCTGATGTGGATATGCCGCTACGGTGTTTCGATAGTGGATTTATCTCATGGGGCTATCAATCAGTCCAACGCATGTTTTTGATGCTTTTCATGACGAAATTTGATATCACGGGTCTGACTGCATGAGACCACTCGGGGCGATGGGAAGCCACCCGAAAACCGACGGTCATCGCTGGATAGGCTGCCGTTCGGCTATTCATCAGGATTGTTGAAGATGAACGTTCTCGACCTTGATCAACTCAGAACCTTTGTCGCCATCGCCGAGGTGGGCTCGTTCACGGCAGCCGCTGACGTCGTTCACAAGACGCAGTCTGCCGTTTCCATGCAGATGCGACGTCTTGAGGATCGGGTCGGCAAGCCGATCTTCTCCCGCGACGGCCGCCAGAGCCGCCTCACCGAGGATGGTCGGCGGCTGCTCGAATACGCGCGCCGTCTCATCCGCCTCAACGACGAGACGCTCGCCGCCTTCGAAGATCCTGGCCTGACGGGCTCGGTTCGCCTCGGCATTCCCGACGACTACGCCGATCGACTGTTGCCGCCGGTGCTGGCCGGCTTCTCTCGCATCAATCCGATGATCGAGATCACAGTCGAATGCCAACGCTCGGTCACCGTCTCCGACATGATCCGCGACGGCCGTCTCGATCTCGGCATCATCAATCACGGCTACTACGGCTCGCTGCGCGGCGAGGTGATCCGGCGCGAGCCGCTGTTCTGGGTCGGCTCGCGCGATCACAGCGTCCACGAACTTGATCCGGTGCCGCTCGCCCTTGGTCCGGACGACTGCTGCTGGCGCGCCAATGTCGTCCGCGCCCTCGACCGCGAGGGCCGGCGCTTCCGCGTCGCCTATATTTCCAGCGCGGCGCTGGCGCTGTCGGGTGCGGTGCTGGCCGGTCTCGCGGTCTCGGTGCTGCCGGAAAGCGCTCTCAAGGCCAACATGCGTATTCTCGGTCTGCGCGAGGGGTTCCCCGAGCTTGAACCGGCCGAGATCGGCCTCCTGCGTGCCGAACACGCCAAGAGCCCGATCCACGACGCGCTCGCCAAGCACATCGTCACGTCGCTCGGCAACCTCGGCGCCACCGATCAGGTGATGAATCTGGCGGCGGAGTAGGCTCGAAAGAGCCGATGCCGCCTACCGCGCCACCACCGCGGCCGCAGCGCCGGCCATCATCGTACTGGCTGCGCGATTAAGCCGCCGCAACGCTTTCGGACTGCGGAAGAATTCCCGTGCTCCGGCCGCCGCCGCCGCATAGACCACGCCGACGGCCATCAGCGTCACGATCGAGATGCCGATCAGCTCGAAGTATCCGGTCAGCGTTATGCTTTCGATCGGCATCAGCGACGGCAGGAGAGCCATGTAGAAGACGATGGTCTTCGGATTGCCCAGCGTCAGCGTGAAGCCGCCCAGCACCGTCCGCCACGCGCTCTCGGAGCGCGCTTTCGCGGCCACCTCGGCCGGATCGGCGCGCGAGGTCCAAAGCTTGTAGGCGAGATAGAGCAGATAGGCCGCGCCGACGTAGCGGATCACCAGGAAGGCGAGGTTGAACTCCTGGGCCAGTGAGGCGAGGCCGAAGATGGCGAGCGTCAGGTAGAACAGGTCGCCGAAGACGATGCCGACGATGAATGTCATGCCGGCCCGGAAGCCGCCGCCGAGCGCGCGTGCCACCACGGCCGTCATGCCGGGACCGGGAGAAGCCGCCGCGACGGCGAGGGCGCCGGTGTAGAAGACGAGCGTCAGGATCGGCATCGGTTACCCCACCACCAGAATGTGCAGGCTGCGCGGGCCGTGGGCGCCGAGCAGCAATGTTTCCTCGATGTCGGCCGACCGCGACGGACCGGTCACCAGGTTGACGGTGCGCGGCATTGCCCCTGCACCGAAGCGTCGGCGAAGATCGGCCCACACCGTCTCATAGTCGCCGGCCACCGTCGAGGCGTCGACCACCACGATATGGTGATCGGGCAGGAAGTTGAGCGTCGTCGGATTGTCCGGACCGGATGTCAGGACCACCGTGCCCGTTTCGGCGACGCCGGCGTCGGCATGGCTGATGCCGACAAGATCCCTGCCGTCGCTCGGACCGATCGTCACCGCCAGTTGCGCTTCCCGGTCCCAGGGCAAAGTCGCAAGGCGCGGATCGTCACCGCGCCGGACCGCCTGCGGCAGATTGCGCTCGCGCAGATCGTTGGCGACGGCGGTCGGGATGTCGTCGCGGCTGCCGAGGCGGGAGACGCTGGCGAATATCTCGCCTGCCTTGCGAACGAACAGTTCGACCCTCTCGGCGCTCGGCAACTGGCCGCGTGCCGGCACGACATTCACCGGCGTCTCGGCCAAGCGGTGGCGGACGGCGGCGAGCCGGGTGGCGTCGGAGCCGGACACGCCGAGCGATCGGCGAATGCGTCCGAGGATGGCGTCACGGTTCGACATCACGTCCTCCCCCGCTTGGCCCATTCGGTGCGGAAGGTGCCGCCCTCCGGCGCCGGCAGATCGCGCCAGCGTGTCCAGCCTCCGGCCAACGGTACCTGGCGGAGCGAGCCATCCCGGCCGGCGAGGCGCGCCAGCCCCCAGGCGCCAAGGCGAGTTGCGAGACCATAAAGACTCGGCCGTGTGGCGAGGAAGCGCCACATGGCGAGACCGAAGCGGGCCTTCCTGGGTGTCAGGTGACGTTCGAACTCCTTCTCCCGCCAGTGGCGCAGCATTTTCGGCAGGGGAATGCGCATCGGGCAGACGCTTTCGCAGCGGCCGCAAAGCGTCGAGGCGTTGGCAAGATGGGCCGATGCGTCGAGGCCCTGCAACGACGGCGTCAGCACCGAGCCCATCGGCCCGGGATAGACCGAGCCGTAGGCGTGCCCGCCGATCGAGCGATAGACCGGACAATGGTTGATGCAGGCGCCGCAGCGGATGCAGCGCAGCATGTCCTCGAACTCGCTGCCGAGCATGGCCGAGCGACCATTGTCGAGCAGGACCACGTGGAACGCCTCGGGGCCGTCGGGATCGCCGGCGCGGCGCGGGCCGGTGGAGAAGGTGGTGTAGACGCTCATCTCCTGCCCGGTGGCCGAGCGGGCAAGCAGCCGCATGATGGTGGCGACGTCTTCGAGCGTCGGCACCACCTTCTCGATAGAGGCGAGTACGATATGGGTCTTCGGCAGGATCTGCGTGAGGTCGCCGTTGCCTTCGTTGGTGACGATCACCGTCGATCCCGTCTCCGCGACCAGGAAGTTGGCGCCAGTGATGCCGACGTCCGCCGAGAGGAAGCGTTCGCGCAGCACGCCCCGCGCCTCGGCAAGAAGCGAGGTCGGTTCATCGAGGTTGCGCTTTGGGTCGAGATCGGCATGCGCCCGGCGGAAATCTGCGGCCACCTGCTCCTTGTTGACGTGGACGGCCGGAGCGATGATGTGGCTTGGCGTCTCGCCCCGGAGCTGGATGATGTACTCGCCGAGGTCGGTCTCCACGGGCGCGATGCCGTTGGCCTGAAGGAAGGCGTTGAGGCCGACCTCCTCGGTGATCATCGACTTGCCCTTGGTCACCCGACGGGCGCCAACTTCCTGACAGATGCCGAGGATGATGCGATTGGCATCGGCGGCATCGGCCGCCCAGTGCACGAAGCCGCCGGCCTCTACCACCTTCCTCTCGAAAGCCTCGAGGTAGAGGTCGAGATGTTTCAACGCGTGCGCCTTGATGTCGCGCCCCGCATCGCGCAGCGCGTCGAACTCGGGCAGCGCCTCGGCAGCGCGCCGACGACCGCTGACCAGCGTCTCCTCGATATGGGCTATGGCCTTGAGCAGGGGCGGATTGGCGAGCGCCGCGCGGGCGTTGTTCGGAAAGGATCGTGGGGAGAGACCACCGCTCATTTTCTCGTCTCCCCGATGGCGGGTCCGGACGCCATGCCGGCCAGGACCTCGGCGACATGGCGGACCTCGACCCTGGAGCCCTCGCGCTTCAGCTTGCCGGCGATGTTGAGGAGGCAGCCAAGGTCGCCCGCCAGCAACAGGTCGGCGCCGGTGGCCCTGACGTCGGCGACCTTGCGCTCGACGATGGCGTTGGAGATCTCGTCATACTTGACGCAGAAGGTGCCGCCGAAACCACAGCAGGCTTCCGGATCGCGCATTTCCTTGATGGCGAGACCATCGACCGCCGACAGCAACCGGCGCGGCTGTTCCTTGAGGCCGAGTTCCCGGAGGCCCGAACAGGAGTCGTGATAAGTCGCCGTGCCCTCCCAGGTGGCGGGCAATGGGGCGACACCCAGCACGTCGACCAGGAACGAGGTGAGTTCATGCGTCTTGGCAGCAAGCGCCTCGGCGCGGAGCTGCCAGCCGGGTTCGCCGGAAAACAGGTCCGGATAGTGCGTCTTGATCATGCCGGCACAGGAGCCGGATGGGATCACCACGTGATCGAAGCTTTCGAACAGGCCGATCACCCGTTCGGCCAGCGCTCGCGCCCCCGCCCGGTCGCCGGAGTTGTAGGCGGGCTGGCCGCAGCAGGTTTGACCGGCCGGTACGGACACGTCGCAGCCGGCATCTTCCAGCAGCTTGACGGCCGAAAAGCCGACCGTCGGGCGGAAGAAGTCGACGAGACAAGTCACGAAGAGCGCGACCCGCGGTTTCGGCGCGATCATGGTGGCTCCATTCTATTTATTTCGCGGCCAAGGTGATACGCGCAACGATCGATCTTCGCAATCAGAAGGGCGGGATTGAGACCGGCCTCTGCCAGTAACGAGGCGGAAACTGAAATCGACTACCAAATGTCCGCTTTCGCCCCCAAAAACGTCGCCTTTATGGGGTCTTTTCACGCGAACGGCGGCACCGCCACCGTAAGGCGGCCATGGACGGGCAACGTGGTCATGCGCTAGTCTTGCGCAACTGGCGCGGCGCTTCTGGGCGACGGACGGTTTCGGCCGAAAGACGTCGTTCTACGAAAGGAAACGGCATGAATGGGTTGGTGGCAGGCTCGGGCATCGTTGTCATCGTCCTGATGGCGATGTTGACGCTGCCGGCCACGGCGGCGCAACCCAGCTTCGATTGCGATGGCGCCAGGTCCGAAGTCGAGAAGATGATCTGCGGCGACGACGCGCTCGCCGATCTCGATCTGCGCCTTGCCAGGGATTTCGCGCGGGCGCTCTCCCGCGCCAGCGCCGACCAGGTTCCCGAACTCAGGGCCTCTCAACGCACATGGCGGGCGCAGATGTTGAAATGTGCCCGCACCGGCGACCCGCGAGGCTGCGTGCTCGAAGCCTACACCAAGCGGATCGCCGAGTTTTGAGGGGATGCCTCAGCGGACCACAACGCGCGCGCCGACCTTGACCCGCTCGTAGAGGTCCATCACGTCTGCATTGGCCATGCGGATGCAGCCGGAGGAGGCGTTGGTCCCGATGCTCTTCGGATCGAACGTGCCGTGGATGCGGAACAGCGTATCCTTGGGGCCGTCGTAGAGGTAAAGGGCGCGGGCGCCGAGCGGGTTGCCGATCTGGCCTTCCATCATGTCGGGAATGTTGTGGCCGCGCGCTGCCTCGCGGGCGATCATTTCCTTGGGCGGGAACCAGCGGGGCCACTTCTGCCGGCTGCCGATCTCCACGGTGCCCTTCCAGGAAAAGCCTTGGCGTCCCACGCCGACGCCGTAGCGAAGCGCCTTGCCGCCCTCCTCCACGAGATAGAGATGCTTTTCCGAGGTGTCGATGATGACCGTTCCCGCCGGTTCTTCGGTCGGAAAATCGATCTCGGCGCGGCGGAACGGCTCGGGAGGCAACTGGTCGCCGACAAGATTGAGGTCGCGCGCGTCATCGGCGGTGTCGTCGGGCAGATAGGACAGCGGCTTGACGGGCTTCTCGACGACGGGCGGCTTGGGTGGCTCCACCGGTTTGGAGGAGACACACGCGGAAAGGACGAGACCGGCGGCAAGCGCCAGCATCAGCGGACGCACCGGAACGGCGGACAGTTGCATCATGGAGAGACCTGAAAGACTGGCGCCGGGAAGCGGCGCGCCAAAGGCGAATCACAACAATTCCCGGAAACTAGGCGGCAGCGGTCTCGATTGTCGAGACCGCCGCCATCCAAAACGGTACGCGTGACCGAGCCTTGGGCGAAAAAGACCGAGGGTGAGGCGACTACAACACGATCACGCGCGTTCCGACCTTCACCCGCTCGTAAAGGTCGGTGACGTCTTCGTTGCGCATGCGGATGCAGCCTGAGGAAACGGCGTGGCCGATGGTCCACGGTTCGGCCGTGCCGTGGATGCGGTAGAGCGTCGAGCCGAGATACATGGCGCGGGCGCCGAGGGGATTTTTCGGCCCGCCCGGCATCATGACCGGCAGTCCGGGTTGCCGCCGCCGCATTTCGACCGGTGGATGCCAGTCCGGCCATTCGGCCTTGCGAGTAATCCGGTGTTCTCCCGCCCAGGTAAATCCCGGCCGGCCGACACCAATGCCGTAGCGGCGCGCCGTGCCGCCGTTGTCGATGAGGTACAGGAAGCGATTGACGGTATCGATGACGATGGACCCGGGCACGCCGGGGCCGTCATAGGTCACCTCTTGCGGCAACAGTTCCGGCGCAAGCTGCAAGCTGCGCGGATCCGGTTTGCGGGCCGCCTTCGCCTCCGCTCCCGTTGGTGCCGACCAGGCACGTGGGGTGCGTGCCTCGGGCACCGCGTAGATCGGAACGTTGCCCGGCTGGAGTTGCATCACCCAGGGATCGGTGAGATTGGGCGACAGCACGACCGGCGGTGGCGCGAGATAGCGACCGGCCTGGGCGACGGCCGAACCCGTCGTGACCACGACGGCAGCAACCCCGGCGAGGAACAAGGCGGCAGTTCTCATCGTTGGAACCTCGATTGGAAAACATCCGCGTGTCCGGCGGTCCGCCGGCCATTCGCTGGAACCGAGGCTAGGGGCGGGCGGTCTAGGAATGGTGAATGGAGTGCGACCCTTTTCCATTCAAATCGACCGAATTGTCGCCATGGTTAAGGAATCGTATCGCCTACCCTCCCAACTATCTGAAACTCCGCCGGAAATTTTGCGGGGTATTGTTTCCGGCATACACGTTGTTAACCGCCTGACCCTAAAATTCGCTCACTCGGCGGTGCCGCCTGTGGGTGGCGGCCATTTCGACCGCGGATGCGAGGAGTGGAATATGGCGTTGGCTCGCAAAGCTTATCGTATCGAAGCTATGCTTGGCGTCGGCGCGGTGCCCGGGCCGACAAGCGACATCCGCGCCGACACTATCCTCCAAGAGCTCAATGAGATCAAAAAGCTGGTCAAACCGCATCAGGAAATCAGCAAGGACATCATTGCCGATTATCAGAAGCAGTTCACCGAGGCCTACAAGCTGAAGTCCGAGATGGAAACAATCCAGGAGGCCATTTCCCGCACCAAGCAGGAAATCGCCAGC
Organism: Pleomorphomonas sp. T1.2MG-36; assembly: GCF_950100655.1. Classification (NCBI taxonomy): domain Bacteria; kingdom Pseudomonadati; phylum Pseudomonadota; class Alphaproteobacteria; order Hyphomicrobiales; family Pleomorphomonadaceae; genus Pleomorphomonas; species Pleomorphomonas sp. T1.2MG-36. Next base: position 192,323 of record NZ_CATNLY010000023.1, on the reverse strand, counting down.
CTTCACGTTTCCGGCTTCAAGGGCGAGGACATGAGCCGCGTCACCGACGAACTCGATGCCGTAGTGAAAGGCACCGAGCACGCCACCGAGAGCATTCTGGCGGCCGTCGAAAAGATCGACGATGACGCCAATAATCTCGTGGCTCATCTCAAGGGCGACAAGCAGGCGATGGCCGCAGATATCCAGGAGCGCGTGCTGGCCATCTATGAGGCATGCAACTTCCAGGACCTTACCGGACAGCGCATCACCAAGGTGGTCAACGTCCTTCGTTTCATCGAAGATCGCGTCAACCGCATGATGGAGATCTGGGGCGGCATGGAGGCCTTCAACTCGATCGAGGCCGACGAGTCGCTTCGCCGTGTCGGCGACGCCGCGCTGCTCAACGGGCCGGCCCTGCCGACCGCCGATCGCGCCACGCAGGACGACATCGACGCGCTGTTTGCCTGATCGTCTCCTGAGGCGATTATTTCGCGGCGGCCGGCGACGGCCGCCGTTTTTGCTGCTGCCAGTTCATGGCAATTGCCGCCACTAGGGTTCGCTGGACTCCACAATCGAACGAAGGGCGGGTGGCATGGACGGCATCATCACGAGCGAAGACGGCGTCAACCGCTGCTTCTGGGCAGGGCCCGATCCGATTTATCGTCGCTATCACGACGAGGAGTGGGGCAGGCCGGTTGCCGACGACACCCGCCTGTTCGAAAAGCTCTGCCTCGAGGGCTTTCAGTCCGGCCTTGCCTGGATCACCATCCTGAGGAAGCGCGAGAACTTCCGTGCCGCCTTCGCCGGCTTCGACATTCCGACGGTTGCCGCCTTCACCGACGCGGATGTCGACAGGTTGGTCGGCGATGCCGGCATCGTGCGTCATCGGGGCAAGATCGTCTCGACGATCAACAACGCCAGGCGCGCCCTCGACCTTCAGGCCGAGGCCGGCTCGCTGGCCGCCTTCATCTGGCGCTTCGAACCGGATCCGGCGAGCCAGCCGGCCGTCTTCACCGTGAAGGATATCCAGCCGAAAACGGCGGAATCCACCGCCCTTTCCAAGGAGCTTCGCAAGCGCGGCTGGAGCTTTGTCGGCCCGACCACCGTCTATGCCTTCATGCAGGCCATGGGGCTGGTCAACGACCATCTCACCGGCTGCGACGTCCGCGATGCCGTCGAGAAGGACCGGGCCGCTTTCATCCGGCCGAAATGAGCGGTCGGTGGCGCGAGACAAGGTCTCGCGCCGGCAGCGTGTCAGGCCAACTTGGCTTCAAGCTTTTCGTAGAGCGCGTTCTTCGCCTCGAAGACATACTCCACCGATGAGACGATCGTGGTCGTCGCGCCACGCGCGATCAATGCCTCGGCTTCGGCCTGGGCGCGCGCCTTCGGCGCCAGGAGGCTGAGCCCCTCGTCATGCATCGACAGGAGGGTCAGGTCGGTGCGCGCCCTGAGTTCCTCGGGCAGCACCGACGACGGTTGCATGACGGCATCGATGCGTCGAACCGACCGTGCCCGGTCGTCGGCGGCGATGCGGGTGAGCATTCCCCGGCAGGCGGTGCGGGCCGCTTCCGTCCAGCGGGCGGCGAGCGAAGCGGCGAGAGCCGCCTCGGAGCGCATGATGACGCCGTCATCAACGATCTTGAGGCCGTTTTCGACCAGCGTCTGACCGGTGGAGGTGATGTCGACGATCAGCTCGGCCGTACCGGCGGCCGGCGCTCCCTCGGTGGCGCCCGGGCTTTCGACGATCAGATAATCGTGGACGCCGTGGGCGGTCAGGAAGCGGCGCGTCAGGGCGACATACTTGGTGGCGACTCGCATCGGCCTGTAGTGCTTCAGGCGGAAGCGGGCGGCCACGTCGGCAAGGTCGGCCATGCTGTGCACGTCGAGCCAGGCTTGCGGCACGGCCACCACCACGTCGGCGCGGCCGAAGCCAAGCCGCGTCACGATGTGGGCCGGATGGGGCGCTTCCTCGGCCACCACGCGGGCGCCGTCGTCGCCGCCCAGCGTTTCGTGCAACAGGTCGATTCCCGTGACGGCGAGATGCACGTTGCCGGCGCCGATCTCGCGGGCGATCTCGGAGGCCGAGCGGAACTGCACTTCGACGCCTTTCAGCCCATCGATGGTGCCGAAATAGTCGCGGGCGCCGCGTGCCTGCCGGATCGGCAAACCCGCGCGTTCGAAGAAGGCGAGGGTCTGCTCCTGCAGTCGCCCCTTGGACGGTACGGCAACGATCAGCGGCTCGGTCATGACGCCCTCCGGAAACGCTCGGGCCAGACGGCGAAGCCGACCGCCTTGACCGCCTCGGCGGCCTTGAAGTGACGCACCAGTCCATCGTAGCGGCCGCCGCCGCTGACTTGTCCCACCTCGATGCGGGTGGCGTCGTGAATGTCGAACACGAAGCCGTCGTAATAGCCGAGCCGGCGGCCGAAGCCGGCGGCGTAATGCAGCGTCGAAAGGTCGACGCCGAGCGCGGCAATAGCCGCGACGCGCGCCTTGAAGCGATCGACGGCGGCACGGAACGGCACCCGGTCGCCAATCCGGGCCGACAGGGCCTCCAGACGAATGACGCCATCGGCAATCGCCAGATCGCCACCGTTCTCGTCCTGCATCGACATGAATTCGGTGATCGCGGCGATGGTCTCGGCCGGCACCCCGTCCGAGGCTGCAAGCATCGCCTGCTCGAGCACCCGCTCGGCAATCTCGCCGGTGGTCCGCCCACCGACCGTCTTCACGCCGGCAATCGACAGGATATCGGCGAAAAGCTGGCCGACCTTCTCGGCCGGGAAGGCGGAGAGCGCCTCGATGATCTCGGTGTGGGCGGCAAAGCCCGGAAAGCCGAAGCGGCGCTGTTCAAGACGCGCCAACGTGTCGGCGATCTTCTCGGGCTCCCCGAACAGGGCTGTGAGGCGCGCCCTCCAGGCCGGCGGGATGTCGAGGGCGGCAAGCAGGGCCGAGAACAGGGCCACGTCGCCGACGATGATCCGCTGGCGGGTGGCGCCACAGGCCGCAGTGATCGCCACGGCGTGGGCGAGGGCGGCCGCATCGGTTGCCACAGGGTCATGGTCGCCGAGAATCTCGCCGCCCACCTGCCAAACCTCGTCGGCCTCGCCGGGACGGCCGTTCCGGAAGACGCGACCGGAATAGCAGAAGCGACCGCCGGCCGGCTCGGCGGCCAGCATGGTGCGCACCACGGGAATGGTGAACTCCGGACGCAGACACCAGTCGTGGCCGTTGTTCGACGAGGTCACGAAGATGCGCCGGCGGAACTCCTCGCCGGAAATGCGGACGAAGTCCTCCATCGGCAGGAGAACGGGCACGTCGACGGCGGTGAAGCCGCCCGCCTTGAAGCTGTCGAGCGCGATCTGGACGGCGTCGGTCATGCCGAGCCCCCCGCCGCCTCGACGATCGATCTGACTTCGGCAATCAGGTCGGCACGAGCGACTTCCTTCTGGGCCGGACGCGAGGCGCGCCACTCGGCATTGTCGGTGATGCCCGCCGACAGTTCCTTGCCGAGCGCCAGATCCTTGATCTGAACGATGCCGGCGTCGCGCTCGTTGGAGCCTTCGATGATGACGCAGGGAGCGTTGCGCCGGTCGGCATATTTCATCTGCGCCTTCATGCCGGAGGCGCCGAGATACATCTCGGCGGCGATGCCGGCGGCGCGCAACTCGGCCACCATCTTCTGATAGCCGGCGAGCGCCTCGGTCGTCTTGTCCATCACCAGGACGCAGACGGGACCGTTGACCTTGTCGACGCCGACCTTGCCGAGCGTCCGAAGCGCCGCCATCAGGCGAGAAACGCCGATAGAGAAGCCGGTGGCCGGCACCGGTTCCTTCAGGAAGCGGCCGACGAGGCCGTCGTAACGGCCGCCGCCGCCCACCGAGCCGAAACGCACCGGGCGACCGTCGTCGCCGGTCACCTCGAAGGTGAGTTCCGCCTCGAACACCGGGCCGGTGTAGTACTCGAGGCCGCGCACCACCGACGGGTCGATTTTCACCTTGTCGGCGTAGCCGGCGGCGTCGACTAGGCTGGCGATCAGCTTCAGCTCCTCGACGCCCTCGCTGCCGCGCGGGCTGCCGGCGACAAGCTTGCCGAGATTGGCGACGGTATCCGCCGCGCTGTCGGCGCCACTGGCCACAAAGGCCAGCACGACATCGGCCGCCTCGGGCGAAAGACCGGCTCCCTTGGTGAAGTCGCCAGATTTCTCCTCGGGGTTCTCCCAGCGGCCGGCGCCCAGAAGGTCGCGCACGCCGGACGGGCCGATCTTGTCGAGCTTGTCGATGGCGCGCAGCACGGTGAGGCGGGTCCCCGCCTTGTCGTCTCCGGCAAGGCCGATCACTTCCATCACGCCATCAAGCACCTTGCGATTGTTGACGCGGACGATGAACTGCCCCTTGAGGCCAAGGGCTTCCATCGTGTCGGCCATCATCATGCAGATTTCGGCGTCGGCGGCGACCGACGGCGCACCAACCGTGTCGGCGTCGAACTGCATGAACTGGCGGAAGCGGCCGGGGCCGGGCTTCTCGTTGCGAAACACCCAACCGTTGCGATAGCTGCGATAGGGCTTGGGCAGCTTCTCATGGTTCTCGGCATAGAAGCGGGCGAGCGGCGCGGTGAGATCGTAACGCAGCGACAGCCACTGTTCGTCGTCGTCCTGGAACGAAAACACGCCTTCGTTCGGCCGGTCCTGATCGGGCAGGAACTTGCCGAGCGCGTCGGTATACTCGATCAGCGGCGTTTCCACCGGCTCGAAGCCGTAGATTTCGTACGTATGTCGGATGGTCTCGATCATGGCCTCGGTCGCCTTGAGTTCGGCGGGGGTACGATCGACGAGACCGCGCGGCAGGCGCGCCTTCAGATAATCCGACATCAGTCCTGTGCCCTGAAATAGCGGCCATAACTGGCCAAAACGCGCGAAAACCCGCGAGCGGGGCGCGCGGGTTTTCAAGTAATCGATAAGCGGCGAAAGGGCAAGGCGAACCGGCCGTTCGGCACGTGTGCCTGCCCCTTCGGGTTGTGTTGTGGGGGTCAGGCCTTGCCGAGCTTGGCGTCGACCGACAGCGCGCCAGCACCGGCACCCAGCAGCGCGAGGAAGCCACCGGCGATGGTGACGTTCTTCATGAAGGCCAGCCAGTTCATCATGTCCATCATTTCCTGGCCGGCAGTTCCGGTGATCCCCTTGTAGTGGAACAGGTAGCCGGAGACGACGCAGAAGCCGGCCAGCAGGAAGGCGGCGATACGCGTCTGGAAGCCGACGAGAATGGCGAGACCGCCGCCGAGCTCGGTCAGGATGACCAGCGGCAGCAGGATGGACGGCACGCCCATGGCTTCCATGTAGCCAGCGGTCCCGGCATAGCCGGTGATCTTGCCCCAGCCGGAGGTGATGAAGATGATCGAGAGAAGAATACGTCCGGCGAGCAGAGCCGGGGCCTTGATGCTGTCCATGTCGGAAACTCCGCGTTCGAGAGAGGGCGGCATCGCCTGACGCCGTTGCTATCCGTATAGCTACGGAGACGCTGGCGGCATAGCCATGAAAAGAGCGACGCATTGTTCCCGTCAAGGAAACAATGCGCCCCATGCGGTTGCTCTCTGGTCGTGGAGTGGTCACTCAGCCATCAGGCGGCGGTGATAGGTTTCGCTGCTCCGAGTACGTAAGGCCCGTCGTTCTCGGGCTTTCGCAACTCGACGAGTTCGTCGTGCAGCGACTTCAACGAGGTGCGATGACCGATGGAAACGATAGCTGTTCTCGGAAGGCGCTCCCGAAGCAGGTGATAGAGAGTCGATTCCGAAATCTCGTCCAGCGAGGCGGTTGCCTCGTCGAGCAGCAGGAAATCGGGCTCGGCGAGGATCGCCCGCGCGATGGCCACACGTTGCTGTTCCCCTCCGGAAAGACGCGACGCGAGATTCGGACCTTCCGAGAGGTCGTCAAGCCGGTCGGCGAATGCGCCCAGACCAACGGCGGCGAGCACGTCGCGAACCTTGGCGTCGTCCTGCGTTTCGGCCGGATTCGGATAGGCCAGCGCTTCTCGCAACGTACCGAGCGGCAGATAAGCTGTTTGGGGCAGCACCATTACCTTTGCGTTCTCGGGGATGCCGAGCTCGCCGCTGCCAAACGGCCAGATACCGGCGAGCGCCCGGAACACCGACGTCTTGCCTGCTCCGGAAGGGCCGGAGATCAGCACCGACTTGCCCTTTTCGAAAGCGGCATCGTCCAGGCGAACCAGCGGCGAGCCGTTGGGCAGGGAGACGACAGCTCCATCGGCGCTGATCGTGTCGCAACCGGTCGGCTTCAACGCTACGCCCGGCTTGGCCGCACTTGCCTCGGCCGCCGACATCGCCCGCTCGAACGTGGTGAGACGGTCGAGGACCGCCTTCCAGTTGGCGATGGTGTCGTACAGGGAGACGAAGACGGAAAAGTTGGTCTGCACTTTATCAAAGGCCTGAGAGGCTTGCATCATCACGCCGAGCTGCATGGTGGAACCGGCCGCAAAATAGGCCGGTGCCAACATCACAAGCGGAAAGATGACGGAGAGGTTGCCGTAGAACCCTGTGACGATGTTGAGATTACGCGTCACGTCCATGATTTCGTAGAAGTTCACCTTCAAGCGTTCGAATGCCCCCTTGAAGACTCGCTTCTCGGGCTCCTCGCCCTTCAGCAGGGCCACCTCTTCGGCGTTTTCGCGCAGGCGCATCATGGCAAAGCGGAAGTCGGCTTCGACGTGCTGCTGGCGGAAGCGCAGGGTGATGAGCTTGCGACCCGTCATATGGGTGAAGTAGGTGCCGATGATCGAGTAGATCACCGCCGCCCAGACGAGATAACCCGGAATGAGGGACAGGTCGAAGCCGCCGATCGAATAGGGGAACTCGGCCGAGATCGACCACAACACCATGGTGAAGGCGTAAAGCGTCAGTACCGTGTTGAAGATCTGGACGAAGATGGTCAGCGTGTAGCTGATGAAATCGCGGATATCCTCGGCAATACGCTGATCCGGGTTGTCGGTGCCGCTGGCGACCTGCGACAGGCGGTAATAGTTGGCGTTGCTCATCCAACGATTGACGAAGTGGTCCGTCATCCAGTCCCGCCAGCGAATGCGCAGCCAGTTGGTGAGGTAGATCTCGACGACGAGCGAAGCGATGAGCGGAGCGACGATCACGCACCATAACACCAGTTGGGCCGAGAAAGCCGTACCGTTCCGGTCCTGCATCGCGGTATAGAAGGTGTTGTACCAACTGTTGAACCAGACGTTGAGATAGACCTGGGCGACGTTGAGCGCGAGGATCGTTCCCAGAAAGCCAAGTCCGATCCAGCGCTCCTGCATCCGAATCTTGAACCATCGGAAGACCAGCTCGCCCTGTCGCTTTTCCTTGAAGTACGGAACGGCGAGGCGCCAGGCCAGCGCGAGCGTCGCAAAGAGTGCTTTCATGTGGTGTCCCCGGAACGGCGGATAGTCGACGAACTGACGCAGAATCCCTTCGCGGTGACAATCAAATTCGGCGCCACCGAAATGAAATCTCTGGATTTTGTCGATGCGACAGCACGGCCCGATCGCGGCAACATTGCGGCGGCGCGGATGAAGCTTTCGTAAGGCGAGCAATAACTCCAAAAAGAAAGGGCGCCGCTTTCGCGACGCCCAATTTGGCTTTGTCCTTTACGGACGTTCAGATCCTTTGGATCAGAAGTCCATGCCGCCCATGCCGCCGCCGGGCATGGCAGGCGCAGAGTCCTTCTTCGGAAGCTCGGCGACCATGGCCTCGGTGGTGACCAGCAGACCGGCGACCGAAGCGGCGTCCTGCAGGGCAGTGCGCACGACCTTGGTCGGATCGATGATGCCGGCCTGGATCATGTCGACATAGGTCTCGTTCTGGGCGTCGAAGCCGAAGGTTTCACCCTTCTCGAGCACCTTGGAGACAACCACCGAACCTTCGACGCCAGCGTTGATGGCGATCTGACGGATCGGCGTCTCAAGGGCGGCGAGAACGATCTTGATGCCACGCTCGATGTCGAGGTTGCTCGACTTGAGCTTGGCAACGGCGGCCTTGGCGCGAAGAAGGGCCGTACCACCGCCCGGGACGATGCCGGCTTCGACGGCGGCGCGGGTGGCGTTGAGCGCGTCATCGACGCGATCCTTCTTCTCCTTGACTTCGACTTCGGTCGAGCCACCGACGCGGATGACGGCAACGCCACCGGCGAGCTTGGCCAGTCGCTCCTGCAGCTTCTCGCGGTCGTAGTCCGAGGTGGTCTCCTCGATCTGCGCCTTGATCTGGGCAACGCGAGCCTCGATGTCGGCCTTGGCGCCAGCGCCGTCGACGATCGTGGTGTTTTCCTTGGAGATCGACACGCGCTTGGCATGGCCGAGCATGGCGAGCGTGACGTTCTCAAGCTTGATGCCGAGATCTTCCGAGATCACCTGGCCACCGGTCAGGATGGCGATGTCCTCAAGCATGGCCTTGCGGCGATCGCCGAAGCCCGGCGCCTTGACGGCGGCGATCTTCAGGCCACCACGCAGCTTGTTGACGACGAGCGTGGCAAGGGCTTCGCCCTCGACGTCTTCGGCAACGATCAGCAGCGGACGCGAGGACTGGACGACAGCCTCGAGCACCGGCAGCAGGGCCTGCAGGTTGGACAGCTTCTTCTCGTGGATGAGAATGTACGGATCGTCGAGATCGGCGACCATCTTCTCGGCGTTGGTCACGAAGTAGGGGCTGAGGTAGCCGCGGTCGAACTGCATGCCTTCGACGACTTCGAGTTCGGTCTCGGCGGTCTTGGCTTCCTCGACGGTGATGACGCCCTCGTTGCCGACCTTCTGCATCGCGTCAGCGATCATCTGGCCGATTTCGGTCTCGCCGTTGGCGGAGATCGTGCCGACCTGGGCGACTTCGGCCGAGGTGGAGATCTTCTTCGAACGGGCGTTCAGGTCCTTGACGGCCTCGGCGACGGCCATGTCGATGCCGCGCTTCAGATCCATCGGGTTCATGCCGGCGGCAACCGCCTTGGCGCCCTCACGGACGATGGCCTGGGCCAGAACGGTGGCGGTGGTGGTGCCGTCGCCAGCCTTGTCGTTGGTCTTCGAAGCGACTTCGCGGACCATCTGGGCGCCCATGTTCTCGAACTTGTCGGCAAGCTCGATTTCCTTGGCGACCGACACGCCGTCCTTGGTGATGCGCGGGGCACCGAAGGACTTCTCGATCACGACGTTGCGGCCCTTGGGACCCAGCGTGACCTTGACGGCATCGGCGAGGATGTCCACGCCGCGCAGCATCTTCTCGCGGGCGTCGGAACCGAATTTGACTTCCTTGGCAGCCATGGATTTTTTCCTTGAAATGAGAGGTTAACGGAGGACGAGACAGGCTGAGTGGATCAGCCGATGATGCCCATCACGTCGGATTCCTTCATGATCAGGAGGTCCTGACCGTCGATCTTCACCTCGGTGCCCGACCACTTGCCGAACAGCACCTTGTCGCCGGCCTTGACGTCGAGAGCGACGAGTTCGCCCTTCTCGTTACGGGCGCCCGGACCAACGGCGACGACTTCGCCCTGCTGGGGCTTTTCCTTGGCGGTGTCCGGGATGATGATGCCACCAGCGGTGCGCTCCTCAGACTCCAGCCGACGAACGACGACACGGTCGTGCAGGGGACGGAACTTCATGTTCGGCTCCTCAATTTTGAAATGCCTGCGGCTTGCGCGCTTTTGCCTCGCAGACCACGGCGAAAAACATTTGCTGTTAGCACTCACTCAGCATGAGTGCCAAGCCGCCCGGAAATAGGCGCATGCCAGCCGCCTGTCAAGGGTCGGTCTGGTGTTTTACGGACAGGCATCGTCCGGCTTGGGCCGGGCGGATGTGGCGTTCGGCTGGACCACCACGAGGCAGGCGCAGATGATGATCGCGGCGCCAATGAGGGTGTAGACGCTCGGAATCTCGCCAAAGAACACCATGCCGAAGGTGACGGCCCAGATCAGGGCCGTGAACTCGAAGGGGCCGAGCAGCGTCGCAGGCGCGTGCTTGTAGGCCCAGGTGATGGCGTAGTTTCCGCCCGTGCCGAGCGCGCCGATGGCCAGGAACATCAGTAGCGTCTCGCCCGCTATCGGCTGGTACCAGTAAACAGCGAAGGGAAGCGCCACCACCGCGCTGATGAAGTTCTGAACCAGGATCATCTGCGGCACGCTGTCATGAACGGTATCCCGTCGCGACATGATCATGGACAGTGCATAGGCGACCGCCGAGGACAGAGCCATGGCAAAGCCTAGAGGGCTTCCGGCCTCCGCGCTCAGCTTTTCCGCCAGCATGACGACGACGCCCAGAAAGCCGAAGGCGGCCGCCAGCAGCGAGCGGCGGGTGACGGGGTCACCGATCATCGCCGCCGAAATCAGCACCATGAAAAAGGGTGACGTGAAGGTGAGGGCGACCGTCTGGGCAAGGGGCAGCAGCTTGAGCGCGCCGAAGAACAGGGCCGCGCAGGAAAGGCCTGCCAGCGAGCGTCCGAAGGCACGCCGAATGGTCGGCCATCCGGGGCGCAGTTGCCCTTGCGCGGCCGCCGATCCGGAAGAGAAGATCAGGCCGGCGGCGTAGCGCAGGAACACGACCATGGCGAGCGGCGTGCCGTAGGTGGTCGCCTTGACCAAGGCGTCCAGCCCCGAGAACAGGAAGACGGCGAGGAGGGCGGCGCCTGCTGCGTAAAGGCGCATCGACGACTGCATGACATCTCCGGAGGGGCGGAAGGCGGCCAGGACGCGGCTCTTACGCCGCAGCCGTCCCGTCCGCAAGGTCACCAGACCAGCCTAGAGGACCTCTCCGGCGAAAGATGGCAGCAGAGCTCGGACACATGCATGTCCGTCAGCGATCCAGCTCCAACCGGTAGGCGTACTCCCAGCAGTCGGTGGCATCCGGTACGAACCGGACGACGGGCTGTCGGACGAAGCCGAGTTTCTCGTAAAATCGATGACCGGAGAGAAAGCGGGTGTCGCTCCAGAGCTTCAGCGCCCGCCCGCCGCGCCGGGCCACCTCGTCGAGGGCCATGGCGTAAAGCCGTTGAGCGAGACCCGAGCCACGCTGATCCCGGGCAAGATACACCTTGTTGATCTCGAAGACGCCATCGCCATCGGGGGAGGAAACGGCGAATGAGCCAACGACGATGCCGTCATGCTCGGCGACGAGCAGCCGGCCGCCTCGCTTTTCATAGTGGCTTGCCGGTGCCGCGAGTTCGGGAAAATCGGCAAATACGAACGGGCAGCCTTCGTACTCGTCGAAAACGCTGGCGATCAGGCGCGCAATGCTGTCGCCATCGGCATCGACGGCGCTTCGGATGAGAGGCTCTTTCGTCATCGAGGATCAGTTGGCCGGTGTCTCGGCGATGGTGAATGGCAGCTCGAACTCGCCCTTCTTGTCGGAGTTGCGGTCGCTGAGCTTGGTCACCAGCACATAGTCGCCGGGCTTCAGGCCCTTGAAGTTATACACGATATAGACCTGAAATTCCTTGTTCCGCCGCCGCGACACCATGTCGAGCGAAGCAAAGCCTTCCTGGGCGTGCAGGATCTGGCCGCGCGGAGTGCGAAGCTCGAAATCGGCGGAGAAGTCGATCCTGAACAGGTCGCCTTCCTTGCCGAAGGCATAGCCAAACGGCTCCGCATAGACGAGCATCTGCTCGTCGGGATGGAAAACCGCATTGGGACGGGTGGAATAGATGCCGAAGCCAGCCGGTTTGCCGGTGACGAAGGTCGCTTCCGAAAAGCCGAGCGGCGCCGCATCCCACGCGGCATTGAAGGCCGCTTCCAGCGAGGCCAGGGCCTCGACGGGTTTGCCTTCGGCGAGCAGCGCCTCGGCGGCCTTGGCCTCATCGAGAATCGGCCCTGCCATCGCCGTCGACGCCGCCATCACGCAGGCGGAAAAAGCAGCAAGAAAACGCAACCCGTGCATGACCGCTTGTCCTTCCCCCAGAGCATTCACCGGCGAGCGAGAGCCGGTCCCGTCGAGACACGGCGGCTCAAGCGAACGCTCTTACCCATACACAAATGCCGGACTTCTTCCGAGACCTCCAAGGCGAGGCCGTGCGGCCAGGACCGAGGCAGTTGTGGCCCATTTCTATCTTACTGATCCGCTACCATTTTCCAAGGTCACGGCGGCTTCTTCGCAGAACTACTCAGGCACTGCGGGCAGACATCGCTTCTTCGATGTCGCGACGCTTTCGGTAGATGGTCGAGGGGCTGATTTCAAGAGCGGCCGCGGCTTTGGCGATGTTGCCGTCGAACGCCGCGATCGCCTCCTCGATGACCCTTGCCTCTTCCACCCAGAGCGGCTTGACCTCGGCCGGCAGCTTCTTTCTGGGCGTCGCGGCAATGGCCGCCGGTGCGACGATGACCGGCACCACCATGTCGGCGGTGACGAGATCGCCGGGGTAGAGGGTCATCAGATTGTCGAGCGCCGAACGAAGTTCGGCAACGTTGCCCGGCCAGGCTCGGCCTGACAGGCATTGCACGGCGGCTGCGGTGAAGCGGGTATAGCGCGAGCCGTTGTCGCGATTGATCTGCCGCACCATGGTGTCGACGAGCAGCGGGATGTCCTCGATCCGCTCTCTCAGCGGCGGTACCGCCAGCGTCAGCACGTTGAGCCGGAAGTAGAGGTCCTGCCGCAAACCGGCGGGACCGCTGAGGTCGTCAAGCGGGCGACGCGACGAGGCGATGACGCGGACCGACAGGCGGTGGCCGCCGTCGAAGCCGGCGATTTCACCGGTGTCGAGAAAGCGCATCAGCGCCAGCTGAGCGGGGTCGGGAAGATGTCCGACCTCGTCGAGGAACAACGTGCCGCCGTCGGCTGCTGCTAGAGCCCCATCGGACTCCGACAGATCCGCCACCAGACGATCGACCGGGGTCCGCGCGCAATCGAGCGTGACGAACGGCCCGTTCCTGCGGCGGGAACGCGCGTGGACGGAGCGGGCCACCAGTGATTTGCCGCTGCCGGCCTCGCCGGAGATGAACACCGGTCCGAGCGATGGCGCGACGCGCAGGATCTGCTCGGCGAGCGCCCGGGTCGCTGGCGACGAGCCGATCAGGCCGTCGGCCTCCTCGACGGTGTTGGCGATGCTCTCGACGAACTGCCGCTCGACGCGGCGAGCGAAGGCGTTGCCGTCGACCGGCTTCTCGATGAAGTCGGCAGCCCCCGCTCGCACGCAGGCTACGGCCGCCTGCACGTCGGTGGGGTCGCCCATGGCGTAGATCGTGGTCGGCGTGAGCTGTTCGCAGAAGGATCGGAAGGCCGCTGACCCGCCTATGGTCTCAAGATCGATGGCGATGATGTCGAACGTCTGCTTGCCCGCCATCACGCGGGCAGCGTCGTGCTCGGCCGTCTCCAGGATCAGCATCGGACGGGCGATGCGCGCTTCAAGAGCCTTGCGCACGGCTCTCCGTGACGAGACGTCGGCATCGACGATCAGAAGACGTACCGTCGATGTGCTGCGCGGGCCAACCGACATCGGAAAGCGTTCCTTGCCAGACAGTTGCAAATTGCATTGCGTACCGGCGGAACTCTGCCCCGATCATGGTAAACAAACGGTTGATAACCCTTAACAGGATGTCAAAGCCGTCCTTCAAGCCCGCTTTCTGGCGAAGAATTCACAAGAGGCACGGATGCTCCCAACCGCCTACAGACCTGGGAATCAGGAGCCTTCCCGAGAATCGGCGTCACGTCGCCACTTCGTAGCCGGCGGCCTCGATGGCGTCGCCAAGGGTCTTGGCGTCGGCCTTGGTCTCGACGCTGACCTTGCCGGAAGCCAGATCGACCTTCACCGCGGCGTCGGCATCGACGCGCTTGATCGCCTTCTCCACCGAGCTGGCGCAGCCGCCGCACATCATGCCTTTCACGTTGAGTTCGACCATGCTTCCTCTCCGTTGCTTGCGGTCGACGATCGTTCGCCGACGAGCTGGGTCGAACATGGGACGATGGTCGGCAAGGGTCAAGGCGGCGATAGGCGGGCCAATCAGCGCGGAAAGCGCTTCATAAAAGGCCAAATCGGCTGAAAACCCTTGGAAAACCATTGTCCGTCTTCGCTTCCGATCGCGAAAACGGCAACAATGCTTTGTGATTCGTTGCGTGGGTTTTGTGTTGGAGTGGGCAGGCGAATGAACCGGTCGTCATCGACGATGATCCTGATCGCCATGGGCGTGATCGCCGCCTCGGCTGCGGTGGTGCTGTTTTTTCAGCTTGGCCTGTCGGCAGGTTCGGCATTGGTGATCGGCATTGGCCTGATGCTCGTCATGGTCACTATGCAACAGCCGATGGAGCGACGGCGGGAACGGGCCTGGATCGAAAACCGCCTTGCCGAGATCGCGGCCGTTGCCGGTGACGGAGAGGCCGAGATCGAAAAAATCGCCGCGCGCCTCAACCGATTGGAGCAGGCACTGCCGGGCCGGGTGCGAGAGCAAACCGGAGAGCTGGCCGCCGAGGTCGAGGTGGTGGGAGAACTGCTCCGTCAGGTGACAGAAACGCTCGCCGAGCTGGAATCGACCGTCGATGGTCGCCTCGACGGCGTCAACGCACGCTTTGGTGCCCTTGAACGCCACATGCGCGAAACCGAGGACGCGGGACGGCGGTCGCGCAGGGGGCATGCTGAGGACTACCCCGGTGAAGATCGTCGCGGAAGACCGAGCGAGGGGCGGGACGGCGTCTCCGCCAGCATGAAGGATGCCCTGTTCGTTCCCGACACCGATCCGGTGTTCGAGCGCGAGGTGGAGCGCCTCATTCGCGAGGAGCAGATAGAGCTCCATCTTCAGCCCGTGGTGACGTTGCCGCAGCGGCTCGTTCGTTCCTATGAGGTGCTGACGCGGTTGAAGGGGGGCTCCGGCCTGATTCCCGCCGCCGAGTTCATTCCCGTTGCCGAGAAGAACCGGCTGATCGCCAAGCTCGACACCTATCAGGTGATCCGCTCGTTCCAGATCCTGAAGCGGCTCACCCAGCGCAACAGCGACGTCGGCCTCTACATCAATCTTTCGGCGGAAAGCTTGGCCTCCTCCACCTTCTTCCGCGAGTTCCAGGGCTTTCTCAGCCAGAACAGGAGCATGGCGGATCTCGTGCAGTTCGAGTTCCGTCAGGAGGCGCTTGTCGAGATGGGGCCGCTTGAGATCGAGAGCCTCCGGGCCGTGTCGGATCTTGGTTTCCACTTCTCGATCGACAATGTCACCGATCTGCGCACCGACTTCCGCCGCTGGTCCGATCTCGGCTTCCGCTCCATCAAGGTCGCCGCCGATCGGCTGCTCGGTCGGGCACCTCTCGTGACGGGCGACATCCATGTCGAGGACATTGCCGGCCATCTCCAGCGCCAGGGATTGACCCTGATCGTCGATCGGGTCGAGCAGGAGGCGCAGGTCATCGACCTCCTCGATTATGGCCTTGCCTTTGGTCAGGGCAACCTGTTTTCAAGCCCCCGCCAGGTGCGACCGGAAGTGCTTGGGGCAGCCCAGGCGGCCGCCGGTCCAGCCACGCGTTCGGCTTCGGCCGGGGGTGAGCGGGCAGGAGCCTCGCGTCGCTGAACGTGGATCGGTCAAGATCGTGACAATAAAAAAAAGCCGCGGGGTCCAAATGGTCCGCGGCTTTCGCATATGTAAGGAATCCAGCAGGCGACACGCCCTGCCGTGTCACCAGAGCTTCCACCACGACTTCTTGGCCGTGGGCGGGGAGCCATCGTCGGTCGTCACCGGTACGCCGGGGGCCGGTTCCAGATAGGCAACCGGCGGCTCGACCAGCGCCTTGCGCACCGGCTTGCCATTGTTGTCGTAGAGGCGACTCGCATTTTCGCGCGGCATGCTGCCGAGCTGGCTCGGAAGCAGCGGGTGGGAAGCCTCTTCGATGCTGTTGGGCGATGTCATCGGACGGCTGGAGTTGTTCGGCAGCCGGACGGCGGTCAACTCCGAAGGCGAAAGCTGATGGTTGTCTTCGCCGCGCGCAGCTTCGCGAGCTGAAGCTTCCGCCAGCATCTGGCGCGTCTTCAGGTCGTTGTCTTCCGGCCAGGTGCCACTTGCTTCGAGCCGCTTGGGATCCTCGGGCGCCACCAAGGCCATGCGGTTGGGCGGCACGACCAGCGGGGCGCGCGGCGTATAGTTGATGGCGGTGTTGCGCGACGGCACGGCGCCGAGGCCTTCCATGACGGCACGGCCCATCGACACGTTGGGAACTTCCGTCTCGGAATCGTCCTCAGCCACCGAGGTACCGAGCGCCGAACAGGCGGACAAGCTCAGGGCGGCGACGGCGAGAAGAGCGTAACGCTTGCCGGTCAGCAGATTGGTCATCGATATCGTCACTCTCGCTCTCGTGCCGGATCAATCATGGCCCGACCTTTGTTCCGGTCAGCGACTAGCCGACTTTTGGGGCATCACTGTGGCCTCGGGCGCAGAGACTCATACAGGAGTGCGCCCACCCCTGCAACGATGGCGCAGTCGGCCAAGTTGAAAACATACCAGGAAAACGAGCCGTAGTGCAGGTAGAGAAAGTCGACGACGCCGCCGAACACGACGCGGTCGACAAGATTGCCGAGCGCTCCGCCGATGATCAGCGCCAGCGCCAGGCTGGCGATCAGTCGGTCGCTTGAACGCCACAGCCAGACTGCGAGCAGCACTGTCGCCAAGGCCGTGAGGCCGATCAGCAGCCACCGCCCCAAGGCTTCGTGCTGCTGAAACAGCCCATAGGAAATCCCCATGTTCCAGGTCAGCACGAAGTCGAACACCGGCAATATGGAGATGCGGTCGCCATTCGGCAGGCCCGTATGGTTGAGCACCCAGTATTTGCTCGTCTGGTCGGCGATGAACGTCAACAGAATGACGGCGAGCGCGGCAAGCCGCGTCCGCCGTGTCCGAAGATCGCTCGACGTCGCCGTCATGCGCCGCCCGCCAGCTCTCGCAGCGCCCAGGCGTCGCGAAGCGTCACGTCGGGATAGTCGGGATCGCTGCCCACCTCGGGAAGGATCTTCCACGAGCGGGCGCACTTCCGCCCCTCAGCGAGTTTCGGCACCACGGCCACCGGCGTGCCGTCGTCGAGCCTGAAGGCGCCTTCGGGCGCCGCGGCGTCGGTGACGGCGATCTGCGACGTGATGCAGATCTCGGCGAAGTCGAGGCCATCGAGGGCCGCGAGAAGGTCCTTGTCCTCGACATGGACCATCGGTGCCGCCTCAAGGGACGAGCCGATGCGCTTTTCCCGCCGCTCGATCTCTAGAGCGCCGGTGACGGCGCGCCGCACCCGCTTCACCTTCTCCCACTTCGCATCGAGCGCGGCGTCGGTCCATTCTTCAGGCACCGCCGGGAACAGCTCAAGGTGAATCGAGGAGGTCTCGCCCGGATGACGCTCGAGCCAGGCTTCCTCCGCCGTGAAGGGGATCAGCGGCGCCAGCCACTTGACGAGGTGGTCGTAGAGCAGCGCCACCACGTGCAGCGCGGCGCGACGCTTGAGGCTCGATTTCGGATCGCAGTAGAGCGCATCCTTGCGGACGTCGAAGTAGAAGGCGCTGAGCTCGATGTTCATGAAGTTGAGCACCGACGAGAACACCGCCTTGAAGTCATACTCGCGATAGCCTTCCTGCACCCCGGCGCCGACTTCGGCCAGCTTGTGCAGCATCACCCTTTCGAGCTCCGGCAGATCGGCATAGGCCACCGCCTTCCCATCGTAATGGGCAAGCGTGCCGAGCATCCAGCGCAGGGTGTTGCGGATCTTGCGGTAGGCGTCGGAATTGGTGTTGAGGACCGTCTTTCCGATCCGGAGATCCTCCCAGTAATCGCTTGAGGCGACCCAAAGGCGGAGGATGTCGGCGCCCGACTGCTTGATGACGTCCTGCGGCAGCACCTGGTTGCCGAGCGACTTCGACATCTTGCGGCCGTCCTCGGCCATGATGAAGCCGTGCGTCACCACCGTCTTGTAGGGCGCGACGCCATTGACGCCACACGACTCCAGCAGCGACGAGTGGAACCACCCACGGTGCTGGTCGGACCCCTCCAGGTAGACGTCCGCCGGCCATTTGAGGTCGGGGCGGCCCTTCAGCACGAACTCGTGCGTCGATCCCGAGTCGAACCAGACGTCGAGGATGTCGCGCACCTGCTCCCAAGCGGAGATGTCTTCGACGAAGCCCTTGAGGAAACGCTCCTTCGCGCCGTCGGCGAACCAGGCATCGGCGCCCTCGGTAAGGAAGGCCTCGCGAAGACGGGCGGCGTAGGCATCGTTATGCTCGAAGTCGGGACCGGGGATGAGCTTGCCGCTCTCAGGGTTGCGGAACACGGCGATCGGCACGCCCCAGGCGCGCTGGCGCGACAGCACCCAGTCCGGCCGGTTCTCGATCATCGAGCGCAGGCGCGTCTGGCCGGCCGGCGGGTAGAAGGCGGTCTCGTCGATGGCGGCCAGTGCCCGGGCACGCAGCGTCGTGGCGTTCGAGCCGGCCGCCTCTTCGCCACCGATGGGGCGGTCCATGTAGACGAACCACTGCGGCGTATTGCGGAAGATCACCGGCTTCTTCGAGCGCCAGCTGTGCGGATAGGTGTGCTTGAGGCGGCCGCGCGCCACCATCATGCCGGCCGCCGCCAGGGCATCGATTACCGCCTGGTTGGCGTCGCCCTTCTCACCCTTGTCGGTGAGGACGCGCCGACCTTCGAAGCCGGGCGCATCGGTGGTGTAGTAGCCGCCGTCATCGACCGGGAAGGGGATGGCCGGGTCGATGCCGCGTTCAGACAGCGACCGGCTGTGCTCCATCCAGGCCTCGAAGTCCTCGCGGCCATGGCTCGGCGCGGTATGGACGAAGCCGGTACCGGTATCGTCCGTCACGTGATCGCCCGGTAGCAAGGGAACGGCAAACCGGTAGCCGCCGCCGAAGCCGTTGAGGGGATGGGCGCAAACGAGCTTCGTCAGAACCTTTGCATCGACTGCCGAGACCTTCCGGTAGTTCGTGACCTTCGCCTGCTTGAACACGGCGTCGGCGAGCGCGTCGGAGAGGACGTATTTTTCGCCGGTCTTGGCCCAGTTGCCCTCGGGCGCCTCGGTCACCTCATAGAGGCCGTAGGCGATCTTCGGCGAGAAGCTGATGGCGCGGTTGCCGGGGATGGTCCAGGGCGTGGTGGTCCAGATGACGACGAAGGCGTCCGCGAGCTCGGCAACGTCCGACGTCACCGGGAACTTCACCCAGATGGTGTCCGACTGGTAGTCCTGATACTCGACCTCTGCCTCGGCAAGGGCGGTGCGCTCGACGACCGACCACATGACCGGCTTGGAGCCGCGATAGAGTTGGCCGGAAACGGCGAACTTCAACAGCTCGGTGGCGATCACGGCTTCCGAGGCGAAGGCCATGGTGGTGTAGGGGTTCTTGAAGTCGCCCTCGACGCCGAGGCGACGGAACTCCTCGGCCTGCACCCTGATCCAGCCTTCGGCATACTGGCGGCACTCGGCACGGAAGTCGTTGATCGGCACCTCGTCCTTGTTCTTGCCCTTGGCGCGATACTCCTCCTCGACCTTCCATTCGATCGGCAGGCCGTGGCAGTCCCAGCCGGGGACGTAGTTCGCATCGAAGCCCATCATCTGGCGCGAACGGGTGATGATGTCCTTCAGGATCTTGTTGAGCGCGTGGCCGATGTGCAGGTGGCCGTTGGCATAGGGAGGGCCATCGTGCAGGACGAACTTCTCGCGGCCCTTGGCGGTCTCGCGCAGCTTTTCGTAAAGCTTCATCTCATCCCAGCGCGCGATCAGCTTCGGCTCTTTCTCCGGTAGGCCGGCCCGCATGGGGAAGTCGGTGGCCGGGAGATTGAGGGTTGAAGAATAGTCGCGGGTCGGCGTCGCTTCGGACGTCGGGGCGGGCGTGTCGGTCATGGGGTATCTCGTCGGTGCAGCTGGATGAAGGGCTGGCCGGCCCGGTAACGTCGGCGATCGGCCAGAGTTCGGCTCCCGGTCCCTCGATTTCGCCGCCTCAGCGGCGGTCCATCGGGGCCGGGCCGATAATTCGCTCTCTGATCCGGCACGCTATGGTGCCGAAGGCTCGGATCCACATGGGCTGTTCCGACAGAAATGGCTGAGAGACGGCGCGACGCATGTCGCCATGGCGTGCCGGGGTCGAAGCCAACCGGAACGGCCGGCCCAAGCCCTTTGAATTCACCGAGAAGCTCTAGCGACAAAGCGCGGCGAAATAAAGAGTTCGCCGGCAGATTTCTCTGTCCGGCGAACCGTTCAGTCCGTCGATCGCCGCCGAACCAGCCCCTCAGGCTGCGGTGACGTTCGAGATGAAATGGCGCACCCGCAGGGAGAGGTTCGCCGCCTGTTGCGACAGATCGCCGGACGAGGCGAGCACCTGTGTTGCGGCGCCGGACGTTTCTTCCGCCGCCATCAGAACATCGCCGATGCTGGCCGAGGTGCGGCCGGTTTCAGCGGCGACGTCGTGGATGCGGTTCGATATCTCGCAGGTCGTCACGGCTTGCTCCTCGATGGCCGAAGCGATGGAAGCGCCGATCTCGTTGACCCTGCCGATGATCTCCGACACCCGCCGGATGGCTTCGACGGTGTTGCCCGTCGCGGCCTGAATGCGGGTGACCTGATCGCTGATCTGCGACGTGGCCTCTGAGGTCTGGCCGGCGAGGTTCTTCACCTCGGCTGCAACGATGGCAAAGCCGCGCCCCGCTTCGCCGGCGCGCGCCGCCTCGATGGTGGCGTTGAGGGCGAGGAGATTGGTCTGTGAGGCGATGCTGTCGATGAGCTGGATCACCTCGCCGATCTTCTCGGCCGTCGTGGCGAGATCGCCGACGGTGGAAGCCGCCTCGCGCGCCTCCCCGACCGCCTGCGCCGATATCTGGTGCGACTGGCTGATACCCCGGCCGATTTCACCGATCGACGCCGAGAGCTCTTCCGAGGCGGCAGCCACCGCCTGCACCTGCCCGGCGATCACTTCCGTCGCCTTGGCGACGCCTGTCGACTTGGTCGAGGTATTGGTCGCCGTGTCGGTCAGGGTGCCGGCCGCCGCCTGCAGCTCTTGCGCCGCCGACGATACAGTGGCGACGATTTCGCCGACGTTAGAATCGAAGGCGGCCATCAGCGCCCGCATTTCCTCGGCACGTTCGTGCCTCTGGCGGGCCTCTGCTTCGGCCGCCTCCTGGCGGAGCCGTTCGGCCTCGGCGAGCTTGCCCGCGAAGTCGGCGAGGGCGCGCGCCATGGATCCGATCTCGTTGCGGGCCGTCGTGTCGGATGAGCGGCTGTCGTACTTGCCCGCCGAAAGCCGACCCATCCACCCCTCGATCCGCCCGAGAGACTTCGACACATAGCGCCAGACGACCAAGGCGAAGCCGACAGCGGTGACCATCGCCAGGACAATGGTCAGGTAGGCGAGACGGTTCGAGGTGCTCCGGGCTGCCTCGGCCGTGGCATCGAGGCTGCCGCTGAGGTTCGCCGCTTCCGTGTCGATGGCTTCCACCTTCGGCTCAAGGGCGGCGTAGGCATCGGATACGACGTTCTGATCGGCCTGAACCGTATGCGCGGAGGCCGACCAAGCCTTGAAGGAGGCATTGTAGCCATCGGCAAGTCCGGCGAGTTGAGCCTTCTGGGCGTCGTCGAGGGACGATGCGGCGATCGCAGCCGAGAACTCGGCCATCACTTGCGCATGCTTTTCGAGCGAGGCATCATCCCGCCGCAGCATGAAGTCCTTCTCGTGGCGGCGCAGCAGCAGCATGCGGATCGTCTGATCCTTGTCGTTCAGTGCGCTGAAAGCCTTCTCGAGGCTATGCACCTTCTGACGAAGGTCGCCTTCAAGGCCGTCATCGGGCGTGAGGCCCATGGCGATGCGCGTCTCGGCCATCTTGGCAAAAGCGGCCCGATAAGCGGAGAGCGGTTGCTCGATGTCGGCGATCGTCGCCATGATCCGTTGATCGCCAAGGTGTTCCGCCTTGTCGCGCAGTTCCGCAAGCGCGCTTCCCGCTTCGCCGACCTGTGCCAGCGTCCGGTCGGAATAAGTCTTGTCCGACCGGAGCAGGAAATCCTTCTCCGTCCGCCGGATTTGCAACATCATTTCCTGGAAATGGGTGGCGCCCATCCCGACCTTGCGCCCGAGATCGGCGAGGCTGGTGGCGGTGTCCACCTTCTGGCCCATGTAGAACAGGTTGGCAGCGATCACCACAAAGCCGATGCCGGCGATGACCACACTAAGCAGAATCTGATGTCCTATGCGAATTTTACCAAGCATGACTGTAGCTCTTCCTGGGAGGTACGGTCATATTGGTGTTAACTTATTAAAAAATCGGCCGTTTCCCGGGAAAAATGCGATGTTTCCGCCCGTTATGAATCGCCTTGCCTGCCGCTCAAACCTGGGACGACCAGTTGGGCCAGAGCGCGCGGTCGAGCGCGGTGAACCCATCAAAGGCGTCGAGAAGCGTGCGCCCCTCCTCGGCATCTCTGTTCATCTGCTCGATCAGGCCGGCCACGTCGTCGAACTTCAGCTCCGGACGAAGATAGGAGACCGGCATGATGGTGATCGTCTTGCCGTAAAGATTGCCGGAGAAGTCGAACACGAACGTCTCGAACACCGGTGCGCCATTGTCGAAGGTCGGCCGGCGCCCCCAACTGGCCACACCGGCATGGCGGACACCGTCGATCTCGACGAAGACGGCATAGACGCCTTCCGAAAGCCTGACCTGGCTGGGCAGGCGGATGTTGGCCGTTGGAAAGCCTATGGTCCGTCCGCGCTTGTCGCCGTCGATGACGGTGCCTTCGAAGAACCAATGCCAACCGAGCAGGCCGGTCGCCTCGGCCGGCACGCCCTCGGCGAGGCGATCGCGCACCGTGCTTGAAGAGACGCTATAGCCGTCCTCCGTCTCGAACGGCGCGATGACGTCCACCGAGAAGCCGTGCCGCTCGCCGAGTTCGCGCAGCTTCTGCGGCGTACCGTGCCGCCCCTGCCCAAAATGGAAGTTCCAGCCGACCACGACGTGACGAATGTCGAGCTCGTCGACGAGAACCCTTTCGACGAACTCCTCGGGGCTCTGCGCGGCAAAGGCGGACGAGAAGGGAATGGAGACGAGTCCGTCGAGACCGAGGGCATCGACGAGGCGCGCCTTGATCGATGCCGGCGTCAGGCGAAACACCGGGTGTTCGGGGCGGAACACGTCGCGCGGATGCGGCTCGAATGTTACGGCCACGGCCGGAATGCCACGTTGCCGGGCCACGGTCAGAGCGGATCCCAGAACGGCCTGGTGACCGCGATGCACGCCATCGAAGTTGCCGATGGCGACGGCGCCTCCCCGAAGGGACGGAGAAACGGAATGACGATCGACGAACTGGAAGGAGGGCATGGATCTCTGGAGTCTGCTTTCGACGGGATGCCGTCGCGCCCGAACGGTGGCCCGGCGGCGCGGCGTGACCGTGCCTTCTGCTCCAGGCAAGGTCAAGCAGCTAAATGCCAGGATGGCCTCGCCACAGCGACGTCCTCGGGGCGCTCGATGACGAGGGGAAACTTCGGCATGGTTGGCAAAGCGTAAACCGATCGCGCCGAGATTTACGATAAACTTGGGAAAAAACCGCCAAACAGCGCCATAAAAACGATTCATTTGAAAAATGAAAAGTAAATCAAGCGTCTCGCTGAACAACTGAGGCCCAAATGGCCGGGGGTGCGAGAATTAACCGACTTTTCAGGTCCCCGTCGTATGGTTTCCTTCAAGCACGGGCCCCGTCAGGGACGTTCACCCGCCCGTGCATTGTGAGCTCGTCATCGAGGCGCGGGTGGCGTCGCGGCAGTGTGGAGTAAACGATGGCACTTGACACATCGATTCCGGTTCTGGTGGTCGACGATTACAAGACCATGATCCGAATCATCAGGAACCTCCTGAAGCAGCTCGGTTTCGAGGACGTGGACGAGGCTGCCGATGGCACAGAGGCCCTCGGCAAGATGAAGGAGCGCCGCTACGGTCTCGTGATCTCCGACTGGAACATGGAGCCCATGACCGGTTACGAGCTTCTGAAGCAGGTCCGCTCGGACTCATCGCTGTCGAAGACGCCATTCATCATGGTGACGGCCGAGTCCAAGACCGAAAACGTGATCGCCGCCAAGAAGGCCGGCGTGAACAACTATATCGTCAAGCCCTTCAATGCGCCGACGCTGAAGAGCAAGATCGAAGCCGTGTTCGGCGATTGACGCCATGAACGGGCCGGGAAAACGCGGAGCGGTGTTGCAGCCGCCTACCGCGAGCCCGGGGAGGCGCGGCGCTACCGATGCATTTACCGCAGGACCAAGACGTCCATACCGCCGCATCACTCGGGCGGGCGCCGTCGCGCACCCCAGAAAGAGATCTTTCGATGTCTGACATGTCTTCAGAGCACGTGGCCAAGATCATCGACTTCCTTCGCAACGGTCGCAAGACGGAGGACGTGTCGCTTGAAGACGTCATGCGTCTGGCCGAGCTGATGGCCGAAAGCTTCCAGTCCTTCTTCAAGACGATGGACCTCGCCATCTACGCCGAACTCGGCGAAATGGCCCGCGAGATCGCCAACATGAAGGAAGAGCTGGCGCTGCTTCGCCTCAGCGACATGCGCGATGAGCACATTCCCACCGCCGGGCGCGAACTCGATGCCATCGTCGAGGCGACCGAGGAAGCCACCAACACCATCATGTCGGCAGCCGAGGAAATAATGGCGGCCGACGCGGCGGACAGCGATGCCTATCAGGCGCTGGTGGGCGAGAAGGTGATCGACATCTTCCAGGCCTGCTCGTTCCAGGACATCACGGGACAGCGCATATCCAAGGTCGTCTCCACGCTGAACGCTCTCGACAAGCGCATCACCACACTGGTCGAGAAGCTGAAGATCTTGCGCATCACCGATGCGGCCGGTGGAGAGACGGATTCGGAGAAGCGCTCCCGCGAGCTGATGCTGCATGGCCCGCAGTTCAAGGGCGAGGGCGTCAGCCAGGACGACATCGACGCTTTCTTCTGATCGTCCATCAAGTGACGGCAATGAAAAGAGGCCCGGTCGGGCCTCTTCTCGTATCCGCTTACCAGGCAAGCCGTGGAATGGCGGCCCGTATGCCGAACCCTTCGGCTTCGAGCCGTTTGGCGAGCCGCGCCGGATCGGGACTGAGAAGGTCGCCGAAGTCGGGTCCGTGGATGCCGGCCGTTACCATCAGCACGTCGATCCCCTGACCCCATGCTCCCTTGATATCGGTAGGCAGGCCGTCGCCGATGGCAAGCACGCGGCGCTTTTCGACCGACCGGCCCTGGGCCCTGTCGATGGCGGCGAGCGCCGCGTCATAGACCGGCTTGTAGGGCTTGCCGATGATGGTGGTGTCGCCGCCGAGCTCGATGTAGAGCTGCGCCAGCGCACCGGCGCAATAGACGAGACGGTCGCCGCGCTCGACGACCACGTCGGGGTTGGCGCAATACATCTTGAGGCCACGCTCGACGAAGCGTGAGAACATCGGCCGATAGGTCTCGGCCGTCTCCGTCTCGTCGTCGAACAGCCCGGTGAGGGCCACGTACTCCGCGTCTTCCTCGCCGACCAGCTCGACGTCGAGCCCCTCGAACAGGCCCAGATTGTGCGACGGTCCGAGGTGGAACAGTCGTCGGCGCGGCTCGGTTTCGAACACTTTGCGGGCAACGGAGCCGGAGGTGACGATCTCGTCGTAGCTCTCCGGGCCGATGGCATACTGCCGGCTGAGGAGATCCTCGACCGCCTTTGCCGGGCGCGGCGCATTGGTGAGCAGCACGACCGCCTTGCCGAGCGCACGGAAGCGGGCCAGCGCCTCGGCAGCGGCCGGATAGGGCGAGATGCCGTTGTGAAGAACGCCCCAGACGTCGCAGATGACGCCGTCATAGGCCTCGGCGAGGGTCGAAAGCCCCGCGATCATGTCTACCTTTTGCATGCCATCCCGATAAGGGTGTGACATGACAAGGTCAAGGCGGTGCCGGACCGTCGAGGCGGAGACATCGCGACATGCAGCTTTCGGACCTCGGTGAGCGCATCTGTATCCTCGGCCCTTCCAACAGCGGCAAGTCGACGCTGGCGGCGGCTATCGGCGACAAGCTGGGGCTTCCGGTGATTCACCTCGACCGGCTCTACCATCTCCCCCACACCGACTGGGTGCCTCGAAGCACCGAGGACTTCCTCGCCCTCCATGACGAGGCCATTGCCGGCGATCGCTGGGTGATGGACGGCAACTACTCGGTCAGCATGCCGCAACGGTTCCGCCGCGCGACGGGCGTCATCTTCCTCGATGTTTCGACGCTGCGCAGTCTCGGCCGGTATCTTCGTCGCTGCCTTCTTCAACCCCATCGCCTCGGCGGTCTCGATGGCCGGCGCGATAGCGTCACATGGGCGATGATCCGCCACATCACCGTGACGACGCCCAACAATCGACGGCGCAACACCGAGATGTTCGACAGCCTGACGGTGCCCAAGGTTCGGCTGGCTTCGCTCGAGGCCATTCGACAATGCTACATCGACTGGGGCTTGAAACGCCGATGACGGCGTCGATCAGGATATCCGGCCTTTGAGAAGCTCGTCGACGAAGGTCGGCACGCAGTCGCCGGCCTTGCCTTCGATCTCGATATCGAAAAGGCCGTGTCCTTTCCGCGAGGATTCGAGATTCAGTTCGATGGTGACGGCACCGGCCTGCCGCGCCTCGCGGACGAAGTCGGCTGCCGGATAGACCGTGCCCGACGTGCCGATGGACAGGAAGAGGTCCGCCTCGCCGAGCGCTCGGTAGATGTCCGGCATGTGATAGGGCATCTCGCCGAACCAGACGATATCCGGCCGGAGCGTGCCGCTACGGCCGCAAAGCGGGCAGGTCGACGAAATCGACATGTCGCCCGACCAGGAGCCGCGTCCCCCGCAGGCCTCGCACAGGAAACCGTCGAGCGTGCCGTGCATGTGGAACAAGGCCTTCGAACCCGCCTTCTCATGCAGGCCGTCGATGTTCTGCGTCACCAGAAGAAAGCGACCTGGCCAGGCTTTTTCGAGATCGGCCAGCGCGATGTGCGCGGGGTTGGCGCGCGCGATGGCCGCCTCCCGGCGCTGTTCGTTGTAAAAATCGTGTACCAGGGGCGGGTTGCGGTGAAAGCCTTCCGGGGTGGCCACGTCGTCGATGTCGTACCGCGCCCAGATGCCGCCGGCATCGCGAAAGGTATCGAGACCGGACTCCTGGGAAATGCCGGCGCCTGTCAGCACGACGATCGACGTCGCCGCCGAAATCTCGATCTGCTTCATGATCGTCCCTTACCTTGAGCCGCTGGCAATATAGACACGTGGATGGAGGCCGGTGTTGACGATTTTGTGGCCGGTGACGATCTCGCGCCGGAAAGTCGCTTCGGTTAAGGTCGCCGTTCCGATTTCTTCCTGCGCAGGCGACTCCCGGCTCCCATGTCCGTCATCATTCAGCTCTCGCCCGTTACCATCAACCGCATCGCCGCCGGCGAAGTGGTGGAGCGGCCGGCGAGCGTGGTCAAGGAACTGGTCGAGAACGCCATCGATGCCGGCGCCGATCGCATCGAGGTGGTGACCTCGGGCGGTGGCAAGACGCTTATCCGCGTGACCGACAACGGCGTCGGCATGACGTCGGCCGACCTGTCGCTGGCCGTGGAACGACACTGCACCTCCAAGCTCATCGAGGATGACCTTCTCGATATTCGCACCCTCGGCTTCCGTGGCGAGGCGCTGCCGTCGATCGGCTCGGTGGCCGATCTCAGGATTGAGACGCGGCACGCATCGGAGGACAACGGCTGGGCCATAACGGTGGCCGGCGGCAGTCGGTCGGACATCATGCCGGTGGGACTGAGCCAGGGTACCCGCATCGAGGTTCGGAACCTGTTCTTCTCGACGCCGGCCCGCCTCAAGTTCCTCAAGAGCGAACGCGCCGAGGCCGGCGCCATCACCGATGTGGTCAAGCGGTTGGCGCTGGCTCATCCCGAGATCCGCTTCTCGCTGTCCGGCTCGGACCGCTCGCCGCTCGACTACCTGGGACTCTCGGACGGCGATTTCCGCGGCCGGGCTCTGCAGGTGATGGGAACCGACTTCGCGGAGAATTCGATCGAGATCGACGCGGTGCGCGAGGGCGTGCGTCTGACCGGTCTCGCCGGACTTGGCACGCTGCAGAAGGCCAACGCCCAGAGCCAGCATCTGTTCGTCAATGGCCGGCCCGTGCGCGACAAGCTGCTGCTCGGCGCCATTCGTGCCGGGTACGCCGACGTCATGGCTCGCGACCGTTTCCCGGCGGCGGTGCTGTTCGTCGACCTCGATCCGCACGAAGTGGACGTCAACGTCCATCCGACCAAGGCCGACGTACGCTTCCGCGACCCCGGACTGGTGCGTGGCCTCCTGGTCGGCGCGCTTCGTCGCGCGCACGCCGATGCCGGCCACCGTGCTGCGTCGACGCATGGCGCGGCGACGCTCGACGTCCTTGCCGCTGCGGCTTCCCGGCCGATGCAAACGTCCGCATCGCCGGCCTGGCGGGCGGACTATCAGAACCGGCCCGCCACCTTCGACTGGCGTACGGCACCCGACCGGCCGCTCCCCGGCGAGACGCCTACGCCCCGCGGCTTTGCCGAAGAGGCTGCGGCCTTCGATGCGGGGCGGCCGCAGGAGCGTTTCTCCGTCGTCGACGAGGCGGTATCCGCCGATGCCCGGGCAGGGCTTGCCGAGGTCCCTGCCGAGAGCCTGTCGCGACCGCTCGGAGCGCCGCGCGCCCAGATCCACGAAACCTATATCGTCGCCCAGACCGAGACCGGTCTCGTCATCGTCGACCAGCACGCCGCCCATGAGCGCCTCGTCTACGAGCGGCTGAAGCGGGAAATCGCCAAGGGTGTCGAGACGCAGATGCTGCTCATCCCCGAGGTCGTCGACATGCCCGAAGAGGACGTCAATCGCCTTGTCGAACGCGCCGACGAGCTCGCCGAGCTCGGTCTCGTCGTCGAAGGCTTCGGACCGGGAGCCGTCGCCATCCGCGAGATCCCGGCCTTGCTCGGCCGTACCGACACGGCGGCGCTGCTGCACGACATCGCCGATGATCTCGCCGAATGGGATCAGGCGACGCGCCTCAGGGAAAAGCTGGACGCCATCGCCGCCACCATGGCCTGTCACGGGTCGGTCAGGGCCGGTCGCCGCCTCAGGGTGGAGGAGATGGACGCGCTGCTGCGCGAAATGGAAGCGACGCCCAACTCCGGTCAATGCAACCACGGCCGCCCCACCTTCGTCGAGCTGAAACTCAGCGACATCGAGCGGCTGTTCGGACGGCGGTAATCTCAGCGTTCGCGGATGATGGCGTAGATCGCCGTGTCCCATCGGGCATCGCCGACCCTGACTGATGATCGCCGAACGCCTTCGCGCTCGAAACCAAGGGACTCGTAGAGCGCGATGGCCGGCGTATTGAACGTGTAGACGTTGAGCTCGAGGCGCGGAAAGGCGCCGATGTCGTCAAGGCGGTCGAAAATCTCGGTGAGAAATGGCCGCGCCAATCCCTGGCCACGATATCGAGGGGCGATGGCAAAACGGGCGAGGCGGGCGATGCCGTCGGTCCAGTCGAGAACCAGCTGAGCGTGGGCCGCCGTATCGTGCTCGACGACACCGGCAAAGGCCAGCCGAAGCGGCGGTTCCGTTTGCGTCTCGGCGAGCATCGCATCGATCTGGACGGCATCGAGCGGAAAACGGACGCCGCTCCCTCCCCACTGCGCCAGCGCTTCAGGCGTCGGAAACCAAGTAGGCAATGACGCCAGGCGCTGCGGCGTGGCCGGAACGACGTCGAGCGTCGAAGCCATGAGGGCTATTCGCCCTCGCCGAAGCGGTCGTTGACCAGCGCGGAGATGGCCTCGATGACGGCGTCGGCGTCGGCGCCGACGGCGCGCACTTCGATGGACGAGCCTATGCCGGCCGCGAGCATCATCAGGCCCATGATCGACGTTCCGGACACGCTCTGGCCGTCTTTCAGGACGCAGACCTCCGCCTCGAAGCGGTCGACGCACTGGACGAATTTCGCCGAGGCGCGAGCGTGAAGGCCCTTCTTGTTCAGAATTTTCAGCTCGCGGACAATGGCATTGTCGGCTCTGTCGTCTGTCATGATCCGGCGAGTACCTGGCTGGCCACGGAAATGTATTTACGGCCGGCGTCGCGGGCCTCGGTGACGGTTTCGGCCAGCGGCCGCTCCTTGCGCACCGTTGCGAGCTTGACCAGCATCGGCAGATTGACGCCGGCGATCACTTCGACGTCGCCGATATCCATCACGGAAATGGCGAGATTCGAGGGAGTGCCACCGAACATGTCGGTGAGCAGAATGACGCCCTTGCCGGAGTTGACGCGACCGACAGAGGCGATGATGTCGCTCCGCCGCTGTTCCATGTCGTCCTCGGGGCCGATGCAGATGGTCTCAAAATCGGCCTGGGGACCGACCACATGCTCAAGCGCCGACCGGAATTCGTCTGCCAGCCGACCATGCGTCACCAGAACCAACCCGATCATGCTGGGGTCCGATCCCTAAAGATTACGAAGAACATGCGGCACGCCATGTTGGTTTCGCTCCAAGCTGGAACGGGCCACATCTTCACCAGAGCGGGATTTCTTTCAAGAGGAAATCGGACTTGAGGCCGGCCCGGCCGCTCGGGGAGCGCCAGGGATGGGGGGAGAACTCAATAAAAGACGCCGGCCGATAGCCCGAAAAGCCGGGCCTTGGGCAGGCTTTAGGGGAAATGGCTATCTTCTGTCCGAATTGTGGCCGCAATCGTTAAATCTTGTTCATTTCCGTGAGGGCCGCCCCCAGGAGGGGCAGCGAGACGTCCGGTTGCCGTGCCGGAATCGCCTGCCGGCGCAGTTTCACCCCTTCGATCTCGGTCTCCTCGTCGGTGATCTCGGGCAAACGGGTTATCGTCTCCGCCGCCACCAGATCGGCGACGAGACGGATCACCGCCGCCGGCACGTGGTCGACCTTTTCGATGCCATGGCCGCGACGCTCGGCAAGGCCGAGGATCGTTTCCGGACAGCGGGCGACAAGCCGACCGTTGGCGCAGGACAGCGCCACCCTGTCATCGGCGACGAAGGCGGCGTAGATACCGCTCCGCCTGGCCGCCTCGACAAGCGCGAAGGCAAGCGAGGTCTTGCCGGCGCCCGAGGCGCCCCGGATCAGCAGGCCCGTCTCGCCGATGACGACGACGGTGGCATGGATGGTCGGCGGGATCATGTGGCGAGGTCGGCCGGCAGCGACACCACGAAGCGCGCACCGGTGACGCGATCCGGCTCGGCAGGATCGTCCTGGCGGTTGATCGCCGCAATGGTACCCCGATGGGCCTCGACGATCTGCTTGGAGATCGACAGGCCGAGGCCCGAGTTGTTTCCGAAGCCTTCGCCCTCGGGCCGGTCGGTGTAGAAGCGCTCGAAGACCCGTTCGAGCTTCTCGGCACGAATGCCCGGGCCGTGATCGTCGACGATCACCGCGATCATGCCTCCTTCTCGTCGAACGGTCACCTCCACTTTCCCACCCTCAGGAGAGAACGAGCGGGCGTTGTCGATCAGGTTGTTGAACACCTGTCCGAGTCTACTGTCGTGGCCGAGCACCTTCAGCGGCTTGTTGCCCTCGTTGCGGTCGATCCTGAGGTCAATGCCGATATCCTGATGGCGTCCCGTCTCGCGGGCCAGCGAGACGACGCCTTCCACGAGCCGGCCGACGTCGAGCGGCGCGGCGTCCTCGCGGGCGAGCTCGGCATCGAGGCGCGAGGCGTCGGAGATGTCGGTGATCAGACGATCGAGGCGGCGGACGTCGTGCTGGATGATGTCGAGGAGACGCCCGCGGCTGATGTCGCTCTTGGCCAGCGGCAGCGTTTCCACCGCCGAGCGCAACGAGGTCAGCGGATTCTTGAGCTCGTGGGAGACGTCGGCGGCAAAGCTTTCGGTGGCGTCCATGCGGCTGTAGAGCGCGTTGGTCATGTCGCGGAAGGCGCGGGCGAGATCGCCGATCTCGTCCTCGCGGTCGAACGAAGGGATTTCCTCGCGCTGCTTGACGCCTCTCCGGATGCGGTCGGCGGCGGCGGCAAGGCGGCGGAGCGGCCGGGCGATGGTGCCGGCCAGAAGGAAGGATAGCGTGGTCGTGACCGCCGCCGCGACCAGGAAGACGCGGAAGATGCCCCAGCGCTCGGCGGCGACGATGGCGTCGATGTCGCCGCCCTCGGTGGACAGCAGCAGCGAGCCGACCACCACGCCGAAGCGCTGTACCGGCACCGCGACGGAGACGATCATCTCGCCGGCCTCGTTGACGCGGACCACCGTGCCCGGTGAGCCGTTGAGCGCCCGCTCCACCTCGGGGTAGCCGCGTCCGTTGCCGCCGCCGAGTTCCCGGTAGACCGGAAGGTCGATCCGCCTCAGCCGGAAATTGATGGCGTTGATCGCTTGCTCGATGAGAGACGGCTGCGGCGGCTTCGACGGCGGCAGATTGAAGCGCAGTACCTGTCCTCGCGAATAGAGAAATCGCGAATCGAGGATCAGGATGCCATCGCGGTCGTAGATGCGCGCCCGCGTCTTGGTCGGGGTGATCAGCCGCCGCAACAGCGGCGCGACCCGCTCAGGATTGATGGGGAAGTCGAGGCTTTCCGTATCGGTCGGCGCGGTCATCTCGCCGCCGGCCTGCATCTGCAGCAGGCGCTCGGGGTCGATGGTGATCGTATTGGACACGGCCGAGGCAGAGGCGGCGATGGCGCCGGCCATGATCTCGCCCTGCGTCAGCAGGCTTTCGACGCGCGCATCGATCAGTCCGGCGCGGAACTGGTTGAGATAGAGGATGCCGGACACCAGCGCCACCAGCGCGGCGAGGTTGAGGACGAGGATGCGGCGGCTGAGCGAGGTACCGATCGAGGTCGCCGCGAAGCGCTTGATGCGGCGGGCGATGACCGGCACCAACCGGCGCATCGTCTGGATGCGCCCGCCGTCGACCCGGTCGGCTTCCTGGCTTCCCCTCATCGACCTTGTATCCCGCTAGTGGTTCGCTCCGACATTCGCCTCCGCCAGATGCTGGCCCGGACTGCAAATGTCAAATCGCTCCGCTAGAGCCCGCCTCACATCTCCTTGAAGCGGTAACCGACGCCGTAGAGGGTTTCGATCATCTCGAAATCGTCGTCGATGGCCTTGAACTTCTTGCGCAGCCGCTTGATGTGGCTGTCGATGGTGCGGTCGTCGACATAGACCTGATCGTCGTAGGCGGCATCCATCAGCGCGTTGCGGCTCTTCACCACTCCTGGGCGCTGGGCAAGCGCGAACAGGATCAGGAACTCGGTGACGGTCAGCACCACGTTCTGGCCCTTCCAGGTGCAGGTGTGCCGCTCCTGGTCCATCACGAGATTGCCGCGCTCGATGTTGCGGTTGGCGTCGGTCGGCTTCGGCGCGGCCGAGGTGTCGCGCGGGGCGACGCGGCGCAGCACCGCCTTGACTCGCTCGACCAGCAGGCGCTGCGAGAACGGCTTGTGAATGAAGTCGTCGGCGCCCATCTTCAGGCCGAACAACTCGTCGATCTCGTCGTCCTTGGAGGTCAGGAAGATCACCGGCATGTCGGTCTTCTGCCTGAGGCGGCGCAACAGCTCCATGCCGTCCATGCGCGGCATCTTGATATCGAGAATGGCGAGATCGGGTTGGGCCTTGCTGAGACCGTCGAGGGCCGAAGCGCCATCGGTATAGGTCTCGACGCGATAACCCTCCGATTCGAGGGCGATCGAGACGGACGTCAGGATGTTTCTGTCATCGTCCACGAGCGCGATGGTCGGCATGCCCCAAGTCCCCGTCAGTTCCGAGCCTCAGCTCTTCATGTCATATTCGGTCGGTTTCGATAGCCGGACCTTTGTAGCAGAGTTGAGCGGAATCTGGGCAACAATGTAGAAAGATCAAGAATTCACTCGCTTTTTCACCCTCTTTGAGGGCGGCGAGACTGAATTCGCGCCCATGGCCATGGCGGCCGGGCCTTGTGGTCATACTGTTCGTTCCGGTTCGCTTGCAGTCCAATGGCGGCAGGCGGTGGGATCAAGGGAGGTTTCCGATGAGCGACGCGAGCTTCGATGCCCCGGACATGGCGCGCCGGATTCTCCGCTCGGCTGCGACCGCTTCGCTCGGTACGCTCGCGACCGACGGCGGACCGTTCGTGACCTTCGTGACGGTGGCCACCGACATCGACGGTGCTCCGCTCATCCTTGTTTCCGGGCTTGCCGCCCACACGCGCCATCTGGATCGCGACGACCGCGCCTCTCTCCTGATGCAGGCGCCGGCCGGCGCGGGCGAAGATCCGCTGACCGGAGCCCGCCTCACGCTCATCGGCCGGTTCCGCGGCATGGCCGGCGATGAAGACGCGCACGCGCATCTCCTCAAGCGCTTTCTGGCGCGACACCCCAAGGCGGAGGGCTATGCGGGCTTTGGCGACTTCTCCATCCATCGCATGGTTGTGGATGGCGCCCATCTCGTCGCCGGCTTCGGGCGGATCTCGCGCCTCCGCGCAGACGATCTTCTGGTTGCCCCGGCCGTGGCCGAGGCCTTCGCGCTTGCCGAGGCGTCGCTCATCGAAACGTTCGGCGACGTCGATCCGCGCCCGGTCGCGTTCGATCCGGACGGTGTCGATGTCGCCGACAACGGCGTCAGGCGTTTGTGTTTCCCGCGACGCGCCAACGATCCCGGCGAGGTGGCCGCCCTGATGTCCGTTCTTGGCTGATCAGGCCCGGCGGGCGAAGACGACCTGCGTCTCCCCGTACTGGCGCTGATCCAGCCGCTCCAGCCCGTCCGGCAGCGCCACGTCCGCCTTGGCGGCCTCCTCGATGACGACGATGGCGCCATCCGCGAGCCAGCCGCCGGCAAGCAGCGAGCCAAGCGCCTTTTCCGCGAGGCCCTTCCCATAGGGCGGATCGAGGAAGGCAAGGGTGTAGGGCTCGGCCGGACCGATCGATCCCATGGTCGTGGCATCGCGGCGGAAGATGCGCGTCGTCCCCATCAGGCCCAGGGATTCCTGGTTGCGACGAATGAGGCCGCGCGCCTCCGCCGCTTCCTCGACGAACAGGCAGGTTTTCGCTCCCCGGCTCATCGCCTCGAACCCGAGGGCGCCGGTGCCGGCGAACACGTCCATGACGCGGGCATCCGCGAAAACGCCTTCATAGGCGTGCTCGAGAATGTTGAAGACGCTCTCGCGCAACCGGTCGGACGTGGGGCGAATGGCCAGGCTGCCGGCCGCCGGCGTTGCCAGCGCCGCGCCGCGATGCTTACCGGCGACGATCCGCATCGCGTCCCCTCGGCTTGCCCGGTCCGTTGCGACCGCCACCATCCTTCGGTCCCCGGCCGCCCTTTCCTCCCTTGCCGCCCGGGGCGCCCATCGGACTTCCGTCCTGAATGCGGCTGCCCTTCGGCGTGATGCCACGCTGCGGCCTCTCGCCGCGCACGCGCGCCGGTTCGTCGCCATGGGCGCGCGGCTTGCGGTCGACGTCGAAGCTCTTGCCGGACTTGTAGGCGCGCGGCGCGTCCCCGGTCTCGGCGTGACGGCTCAGACGGCCGTCGCGGCGACCGTCAGTCGTCTCGTTCTTCAGCGTCAGCGTGGCGCGCTGCGGCTTTTCCGCCTTGGCGACCCGAACCGGAGGTTTCCCTGCTCCGGCCTTGCTACCGGTCCGCCCGGCCGGCTGACGGGATTTCGACGCATCGAGATCGGCCTCGTGGCGCTTGCGGTTTGCCGCCGCGGACGTGGCTCTCGGCCTCGTCGGCGCTCTCTCCTTGGCAAGGGTGGGCTCCCTTTCGCTCGAAGGGGAGGCTGCCTTCATGCCCTTGGCGATGATCGACTGGATCGGTGCACGGTCGTCTTCGCGCTGATCGAAATCGGCACCCGCTTCACCGGCCAGCCGATCGCCGAGCTGGGCGCGCAGCACGCGGCGCGGGACTTCCTCGACCTTGCCGTCGGCCAGTTCGCCGAGCTGGAACGGACCGAAGGAGACGCGGATCAGCCGGTTCACGTCGAGGCCGAGATGAGCGAGGATGGTCTTCACCTCGCGGTTCTTGCCCTCGCGCAGCCCAACCGTCAGCCAGACATTGTCGCCCTGACGGCGATCGATTGTCGCTTCCACCGAGCCGTAGAGAATGCCGTCGATGGCGATGCCGTCCTTCAACGCATCGAGCCGAGCCTGGTCGATGTCGCCGTGGGCGCGCACGCGATAGCGTCGCAGCCAGCCGGTGGCCGGCAACTCCAATATGCGGGCGAGGCCGCCGTCGTTGGTGAGCAGCAGCAAGCCTTCGGTGTTGATGTCGAGCCGGCCGATGGTCATGACGCGCGGCAGATCTTCCGGGAAGATCGAGAATACCGTCGGCCGCCCCTCGGGATCGTAGGTGGTGGTGACGGTGCCGCGCGGCTTGTGGAACAGCCACAGGCGGGTGCGGTCGCGCTCGGGCAACGGCTGGCCGTCCACCTCGACCTTGTCGCCGGCCTTGACGGTGACCGCCGGCGTGTCGAGCAGGCTGCCGTTGAGCTTGACGCGGCCGTCGGCAATCCAGGTTTCGGCCTCGCGACGCGAACACAGGCCGGCGCGGGCGATCACCTTGGCGATGCGGTCGGCGCCGTCATCGGCCTTGGCCGGAGATTTCTTCGCCTTGGGGGCGGGGGAGGGTGTCTTGATCATGTCGACGCTCTTAGCAGGAAAAGCGCTCCACGTGCAGCCGGTCTGTGATGCGGGCGAAGGTTTGAATTCGAGCTATGTTCCGGCAGGGCAAGCCGGCTATATCCCATGCATCACGTTGGGGGTCAGAATGTCCGGTTTCATGGATATCGCCATCGAGGAGGCCCGCTCGGCCGCAACTCGCGGCGAGGTGCCCGTTGGCGCGGTGATCGTGCGTGACGGCGCCGTTCTCGCTTCCGCCGGCAACCGCACGCTTGAGCTCAGAGACCCGACGGCCCATGCCGAGATGCTGGCGATCCGGGCCGCCGCCGCCACGATCGGGTCGGAGCGGCTGATCGGCTGCGACCTCTATGTCAGCCTCGAGCCCTGCGCCATGTGCGCGGGGGCCATATCCTTCGCCCGCCTGCGGCGCCTCTATTACGCTGCCGCCGATGAGAAGGGCGGGGCGGTGGAGCACAACGTCCGCTTCTTCGCCTCGTCCGGCTGCCATCACGCTCCGGACGTCTATTCGGGCATCGGCGAAAGCGAAGCCGGGCGGCTTCTCAAGGAGTTCTTCGCCGACCGACGCTAAGGCAATGCCATGCCCAATGCCGGAGCCGCGCTCAGGCCGCGGCGTCGAGCCGGCGCCCGAGGGCCGCCTTCACCTCTTCGCGAACGCAAGCGGTGGCTGCGAGAATCTCCTTGGCCTTGGTGAAGTCGAGCACGCCGACACCGTCGATCGGAGGGCGGATTAGCACGTCCGGCTGACGCGACTTCAGCTTTTCGGAGATGAGGGCCTGCATCAGGATCTGGCTTGAGCCGAACAGCGCTTCGCGGGCGCCGGGCGGGCGTCCCTTGTCGGATCGTACCGGCATGCCCACCACGTCGACCGCGACGATCATTCCGATGTCTTCCGGCAGCTTGTCGAAAGGCAGCGGATTGACCACTCCGCCGTCGATCAGGGGCAGGCCGCCAATCTCCACGGACCGGAACAGGGCGGGCAGGGCGATCGAGGCGGCGACGGCGCGGCGCAGCGAGCCGGCGCCGATCTCCACTTCGGCGGCGCCGTAATAGTCGGCGGCGACAGTCGAAAAGGGGATTGGAAGATCGCCGAAGTCGTCGGGAACTCGCTCGGGCAGGAACTCGCGGATCGCCGCTTCCGGGTCGAACAGCGGCAAGCCGCCGACAATGTCGGCAAGGCTGCGAGGGCGAAGCTTCCACACCTTGCCCCAGACGTCTGCCGGCCGGCCTAGCGCGGCGAGTGTCTCGTCCTTGATCTCCGCGCCCGAGAGACCAGCGGCCGCCGCGGCGCCGATCAGCGCCCCGATCGAGCAGCCGACGATGGCCGACGGACGGACGCCTAGATCATCGAGGGCGGCGAGCGCATGCACGTGGGCGAGGCCGCGCGCGCCGCCGCCGCCAAGCGCCAGCCCGAGGGAGGGAATGGTCTGTTGCAGGGCGGCATCGGTCATGATTGCGATCTCGGTCATGGGATGGGCATGCCGGATCGATATGGCGTCTTCACGACGCTTTGGCGAGACCGGCGGCCAAAAAACGGTCTTTCACCGCTGCCACCGCGCTTGCGGCGGAGTTCCGCCGCCGGTAGATCATCTCCAGGAAGAAGGCGAGCCGTCGTCGCGTAAGGACAGGGAAGAGTTCCATGAAATACGTCAGCACCCGTGGCAACGCCCCCGTTCTCGGCTTTTCCGACGTTGTTCTCGCCGGTCTCGCCCGCGACGGTGGCCTCTACGTGCCCGAAACCTGGCCGACGCTCGACGCCGCGACCATCGCCTCCTTCGCTGGCCGGCCTTACGCCGATGTCGCCTTCGAAGTGATCTCGCGCTTCGTTGACGGCGATATCGCCGATGCCGACCTCAAGGCGATGATCGACGCCGCCTATACCGGCACCTTCCGCCATCCGGCGGTGACGCCCCTCGTCCAGATCGCTCCCGGCCATTTCCTGCTTGAG
Source organism: Pleomorphomonas sp. T1.2MG-36 (assembly GCF_950100655.1). NCBI lineage: Bacteria > Pseudomonadati > Pseudomonadota > Alphaproteobacteria > Hyphomicrobiales > Pleomorphomonadaceae > Pleomorphomonas > Pleomorphomonas sp. T1.2MG-36. The sequence continues at coordinate 153,825 of NZ_CATNLY010000023.1, read as the reverse complement.
CTGTTTCACGGGCCGACACTGGCCTTCAAGGATGTGGCGATGCAGTTGCTCGCCCGCCTGATGGATCACGTGCTCGGCCAGCGCGGCGCCCGTGCCACCATCGTTGGCGCCACTTCCGGCGACACCGGTGGCGCGGCGATCGAGGCCTTCCGTGGCCGCGACAACACCGACATCTTCATCCTGTTTCCGAACGGCCGCGTGTCGGATGTGCAGCGCCGGCAGATGACCACGGTGGCCGACCGAAACGTCCACTGCATCGCCCTCGAAGGCACGTTCGACGATGCCCAGAGCCTCGTGAAGGGCATGTTCAACCACTTCGCCTTCCGCGACGAACTCAGCCTGTCCGGCGTCAACTCGATCAACTGGGGCCGCATCGCCGCCCAGGTGGTCTACTATTTCGTCGCTGCCGTCGCGCTCGGTGCGCCCGCTCGCAAGGTGTCGTTCACCGTGCCGACCGGCAACTTCGGCGACATTTTCGCCGGCTATGTCGCCAAGAAGATGGGCTTGCCCATCGAGAAGCTGGTGATCGCCACCAACGTCAACGACATCCTCGCCCGCACGCTGGAATCCGGACGCTACGAAGTGACCGGAGTCGTGCCGTCGACCTCGCCGTCGATGGACATCGAGGTCTCCTCAAACTTCGAGCGTCTCGTCTTCGAGGCCTGTGGTCGTGATGCGGGCACCGTGACCCGTCTGATGCAGACCCTGTCCCAGTCGGGCGCCTTCACGTTGCCCGAAGCGGCCCATGCCGGCATCCGCAAGGAGTTCGGCGCCGGCCGGGCCTCGGTCGAGGCGACGGCTGACCTCATCCGCCGCCTGCGGAATGACGCGGGCTACCTGATCGATACCCATGGCGGCAATGGCGTGGTGGTGGCCGAGGCCTTCACCGGAGGCGTGGTGCCGATGGTGACGCTCGCCACGGCCCATCCCGCCAAGTTCCCTGACGCCGTGGGCGCGGCGACCGGCGAGCGGCCGGCCTTGCCGGCCTTCCTGGGGGATCTGATGGAGAGACCGGAGTGCATGACCGTGCTTGCCAACGATCTTGCCGCCGTCGAGACTTTCGTGCGCCAGCGCGCTCGGGTTCTTGCCTGAGCAGTCTGCCGGCGGGAGGGAAACGCCGGCAAAAGTGAAGGGGCTGGTGAAACTTTGTATTGAGTGGCGCGTCGTTCCATGCAGAGTTCGCTACAAAAGCTGACCTTCTAGGGAGGAAATGGTCGGATGGCCGTCGAAGTAACGAAGTTGGACAACGGCATCACCGTCGTCACCCATTCCATGCCGCACCTGGCATCGGCGGCGCTCGGCGTCTGGGTGGCGGCCGGATCGCGATCGGAGGCGTCGGACGAGAATGGCATCTCCCACCTTCTCGAACACATGGCCTTCAAGGGGACCAAGAAGCGTTCGGCCAAGGATATCGCCGAGGAGATCGAGAACGTCGGCGGCGAGGTGAACGCCGCCACCTCCATCGAAAGCACCAGCTACTATGCCCGCGTGCTGGCCGGAGACGTGCCGCTCGCCCTCGATATCCTCTCCGACATCCTGCAGAACTCGCTGTTCGAACCGGACGAACTCGATCGTGAGAAGCACGTCATCGGGCAGGAGATCGGCGCCGCGCTCGATGCGCCGGAAGACTTCGTCTTCGACATGTTCCAGCAGGCCGCCTTCCCCGGCCAGGCGATCGGCCGGCCGATCCTCGGCTCGATCGAAACGGTGAAGAGCTTCTCCGACGACGCGCTGCGTGGGTATCTCAATCGCCACTATACCGGTGGCCGCACGGTGATCGCTGCCGCCGGCAAGCTTCAACATCGCGAGCTGGTGCGCATGGCCCGCCGCAAGTTCCAGCATTTCGGCGAGGCGGAATCGATCGTTCCCGAGCGGGCGCTTTACGTCGGCGGCGAAGCCCGCGAGGAGCGCGACCTGATGGAGGCGCAGGTGGTGCTCGGCTTCCCCGGCATCGCCTATGGCGACGACGACTACATCACCGCGCAGATCGCCTCGTCCATCCTGGGCGGCGGCATGTCGTCGAGGCTGTTCCAGGAGATCCGCGAGAAGCGCGGCCTCTGCTACTCCATCTACGCCTTCCACTGGGGCTTCGAGGATGCCGGCATTTTCGGCATATCGGCGGCGACCGGCGAGCGTGACGCCGGGGCCGTGGTCGAGGAGACCATGAACGAGATCGCCCGCGCTTCGACCGCCGTGACCGAGGTCGAGGTGAAGCGCGCCCAGTCGCAGCTTCGCGCCGGTCTCCTGATGGCGCTCGAAAGCCCGGTGGCGCGGGCCGGCCAGATCGCCCGTCACATCATGTTCCACGGCCGTACGTTGCCGCTCGACGAACTGGTCTCCCGCATCAATGCCGTGACGCCGCAGAAAGTCTGCGAGTTCCTCGAGAAGATCAACGTCGCGCCCAACCCGACGCTCGCGGCTATCGGTCCGATCGCCAAGGTTCCTTCGGTGGGGTCGATCGCCGCCAGCGCGGTATCGGCCAAGGCGAGCGCAGCATGACGTTTTTCGGTGTCGTGGCGTCAGGAACCCTTCCGGTACTTGCGGACGACACCGTCACCCTGCGCTTGCCGGCGGCGTCCGACTACGCCGCCTGGGTAAACGAGCGCTCCGAGAGCCACGCGTTTCTGAAGCCATGGGAGCCGACCTGGTCGGCCGAGGATTTGACGCGCACGTCCTTCAAGCGTCGCGTTCGCCGCGTTCAGCGCGAGGCGGCCGAGCAGACCGGCTTCGCCTTCCTGATCTTTCGTCGTGACGACGACACGCTGCTCGGCGGCATCACGCTGTCTAACATTCGTCGCGGCGTCGCCCAGAGCTGCAACCTTGGCTATTGGATGGGCGTGCATTACGCCGGGCACGGCTACATGCGCCGGGCGGTGCCGCTGGTCCTGGAGTTTGCGTTCGGCGAGTTGCGCCTTCATCGCGTGGAGGCGGCCTGCATTCCCGACAACGGCCGGTCTCTCGGCCTTCTCGAAAAAGCCGGATTCGTCCGCGAAGGCTACGCGCGCCGTTATCTGATGATCGATGGCCGCTGGCAGGATCACGTGCTGCTTTCCCGCACGGCGGGCGACGACGGTACCGGCTGACGGAGGACGCCGAACGGGCGGTTTGCACGGCCGCCGTCCTCGGCTATATCTCTCCGGACGCGCCTTCGGAGGAAGCCGTGCAAAGGATTCCCAGCGGGTGCTGTTGCAGCTTCCGCGCACCCTGAAAAGCCGCCCGTTCGGTGCGGCCCACAAAACCGAACTGTTCGCCAGTCGAGCTGGAGAGTGTCCTTGGCCTTCGTCCGCGCCGCCGTCACCTTGTTCCTGCTGGTGTTCGCCGCCGGCCTGGCGCCTCATTTCGCGCTGGCTGCCGAGCCCATTCTCGTCGAGCCGGACGTCAAGGCGCTCGATCTGACGCACGCCGTGGAATATCGGCGCGATGCCGGCAACTCCATCCAGGTGTCGACGGCTCCCGGCCCCGATGGCGTCGTCCGTCGCATCGAGGTCCGGGCCAAGGGCATCGATTCCAATCCGTCCTGGGTGGTTTTCTCGCTGTCCAACCAGTCGGACCTGCAACTCGACCGGCTGATCGTCGCTCCGCATTTCCATCTGGTCGGTTCGCGCGTCATGTGGCCCGACCTTGGCGCATCGCGCATCGCGGCGATCACGCCGAGCTCCGGTTTTGCTCCCGAGCGGCAGAGCAGCCAGGACTCCGACGTCTTCCTGGTGACGCTCGATCCCGGCACGGTGGTCACCTTCGTCGTCGAACTCAGAACGCGCGACCTGCCGCAGATCGGTCTGTGGGAACCCAATGCCTACAAGGACAGCGTCAACGCCTACACGCTCTACCGTGGCATCGTGCTGGGCATTTCCGGCCTTCTGGCGCTGTTCCTGACCATCCTGTTCGTGGTCAAGGGATCGATGATGTTCCCGGCGACGGCAGCTCTGGCCTGGGCGGTGCTTGCCTATCTCTGCATCGACTTCGGTTTCTGGAACAAGGTGTTCGCTGTCGGTTCGGGAACCGATCAGCTTTATCGTGCCGGTTCGGAGGTGATGATCGCCGTCACCATGGTGATCTTCCTCTACGCCTATCTCAACCTCAACCGATGGCACGTGCGCTACAGCCACGTGATGCTGATCACGCTCCTGGCGCTGACCGGCCTGTTCGCGCTCGCCCTCTACGATCCCTCGATCACCGCCGGCATCGCCCGCATGGTGTTGGCCGCGCTCGGTGGCGTGGGCTTCGTGCTGATCGTGGCGTTGGCCCTGCGCGGCTACGACCGGGCGATCATGCTGGTCCCGACCTGGCTAGTGTTCCTGGCCTGGCTGGCCGGTACCGGGCTTGCCGTTTCCGGCCGCCTCGTCAGCGATCTCGCCCAACCGGCACTCGCCGGCGGACTGGTTCTGGTCGTCCTACTGCTCGGCTTCACCGTGATGCAGCACGCCTTTGCCGGCGGCGCCATCACGCAAGGGCAGGTGGACGACAGCGAGCGCAAGGCGCTGGCGCTCACCGGCTCCGGCGATATGATCTGGGATTGGGACGTGCTCGCCGACCAGATCGTCACTTCGGCCGAGGCCGAGGAGAGTCTCGGTCTCAAGCGAGGGCGCCTCGAAGGGCCGGCCCGCGACTGGCTCGACTATCTGCACCCGCAGGACCGGGAGCGCTTCAAGGCGACGCTCGACGCCGTCGTCGAGACGCGCAAGGGCCGCCTCAGCCAAACCTTCCGCATGCGTGCCCAGGACGGTCACTACCAGTGGTTCCGCCTGCGCGCCCGTCCCATCCTCGGTTCGGACGGCGAAGTCATCCGTTGTGTCGGCACGCTGCTCGACATCACCGACATGAAGCTGGCGCAGGAGCGGCTGCTGTCCGACGCCATCCACGACAACCTCACCTCGCTGCCGAACCGCGAGCTCTACATCGATCGGCTGTCTTCCGATCTTGTCCGCTCCAAGGTCGACAATCAGCGCCGGCCGGCTGTCTTCCTCGTCGACCTCGATCGCTTCCGGCAGGTCAACGAAACGCTGGGCCTGTCGGTGGGCGACACCATCTTGTTGACGTTGGCTCGCCGGCTTGGCCGTCTCGTCAAGCCGCTCGACACGTTGTCGCGCATCGAAGGCGACCGCTTCGGCATCGTGCTGGTGTCCGAGCAGGCCTCCGACCGGCTCGCCGCCTTTGCCGACACCGTCAAGCGGGCTGTGCGCGCGCCGATCGTCGTCGGCGAGAAGGAGGTGTTCCTCACCGCCTCCATCGGCATCGCCGTGCCCGACGCCGACGACAAGGAAGCGCGCACCCTGGTTCAGGATGCCGAGATCGCTCTCGCCTTTGCCAAGAAGCTCGGCGGCGACCGCATCGAAACCTTCCGCCCGGCTCTGCGCATCATGTCGGCCGATCTCACCTCGCTCGAACAGGACCTGCGCAGCGCCATCGACAAGGGCGAGCTGACGGTGCTCTACCAGCCGGTCATTCGGACTGGCGACCGGTCCGTGGCCGGCTTCGAGGCGCTCCTGCGCTGGAACCATCCGCGCAAGGGCTCGATCCCGCCGGCCGAGTTCATGCCGATCGCCGTGCGCTCCGGTCTCGTGGTGCAACTGGGCATGTTCCTGCTCGACCGGGCTGCACGACAACTGGCCGACTGGCGCGATCACCTGCCCTTCGGCGATACCCTGACCATGTCCGTCAACCTGTCCAACCGACAGATCCTGCGGCATGAGCTCCTGAACGACGTCAAGGCCGTCCTGTCCCGCACCGGCTTGCCGCGCGACGTGCTGCACCTCGAATTCTCCGAGGGGCTGCTGATGGAGAGCCCGGAGTTCTCGCTGCAGATGCTGATGAAGCTGAAGGAACTCGGTGCCGGCTTCGCCGTCGACGAGTTCGGCATGGGCTTTTCCTCGCTGAGCTATCTTCAGCGGTTGCCGCCCGGCACGCTCAAGGTCGACCAGAACATCCTGAGGAGTTCCGGCCGTCATCGGCAAGCGCTGCTGAGAACCATCGCCTCGCTTGCCCACGACCTTGAGCTGGAGCTGGTGGTGGAGGGCGTCGACCGTGCCATCGACCTCGACGAGGTTGCCAACCTCGGCGCCGACTACCTGGAAGGCTACCTTTTCGGGTCGCCAATGAACGCCGACGAGGTGCGAAAGCTGATGGAGAAGGCGAAGAAGGCGGTGGCCAAGGTGGCCCCGGTCGCCGTCCCCGATGTATCGCTCCGTGTGCCGGAACGGGTGCCGGGCGCCACGGCGACGCCGGCGGGCGAAGCGGCCAATGGTCCTCCGGCGGCCTGACGCTCTCTTTTCGCGCCGCCGCAAGTGTGGGAATAAGGACCGGCCGGCGATTCGCTCCCGGTTTCCGGGGTCTGGGACGTTGACGAGAGGATCATGACCGTCATGAGGACCGTTCTTTCTGCCTGCCTTTCCGTTTTGCTCGCCTTGGGTTCATTGCCGGCGACGCTCTCCTCGGCGGCGGCGCAGGAATTCGTCGACGGCAAGGTGGAGTCCACGCACGGAGATTGGCAGATCCGCTGCGACCAGCCGGTCGGCGCCCGCGACAAGCAATGCGCCATGGTGCAGAACGTCACCGCCGAGGACCGCGACAACATCGGCCTGTCCGTCCTGATCGTGAAGACGGTCGACAAGAAGGCCAGGATCATGCGTGTCCTGGCTCCGCTCGGCGTCTACCTGATGGCCGGCCTCGGCCTTCGCATCGACGACAAGGACATCGGCCGCGTCGGCTTCGTCCGCTGCCGGGCGCGCGGCTGCTATGCCGAGGTCGTCCTGCAGGACGACCTGATCGGCCAGCTCGAAAATGGCGGCAAGGCGCTGTTCATCATCTACGACTCGCCTGAAGACGGCATCGGCATTCCGATCTCCCTGAAAGGCTTCAAGGAAGGCTTCGACGCCCTGCCGTGAGCGGCCGCACTTGCGCGATCTCGCCCGAAACACGACATGTTGCGCGTCCGGAGGCTGGAGCCGCCGGACGTTTGCATTTATGGAGGAACCGATCCTCCTCACCATGGGACGCCGCCGCCGATGACCGAACGCCATGATCTTCTCGCCCTTGCCGGTCTCGATCCCGACGCCACGCAGCGTCTCGTCCGCGATGCTCTTGCCGGGGCCGACGACGGCGAACTCTATTTGGAACGGTCGGAAGGCGAGGCTCTGACCTTCGACAACGGGCGCCTCAAGACGGCCACCTACGACGTCAACCAGGGCTTCGGCCTCAGAGCGGTGGCCGGCGAGGCAGTGGGCTATGCCCATGCCGACGATCTCTCGGAAAAGGCCCTGCGCCGCGCCGCCGACGCCGTGAAGGCTGTTTCCATGGGCTATGCCGGCACGCTCGCCGAGCCGCCGCGCCCGACCAACCGCAAGCTCTACGGCGACATCAACCCGCTGCTGTCCCCCGCCTTCTCCGACAAGGTGGCGCTTCTCTCCGAAATCGACGCCTGGGCGCGAGCCCGCGATCCGCGCGTGCGGCAGGTGACTGCCTCGATCACCACCAGCCACAAGGTTGTCGAGATCATTCGCGCCGACGGCGTCCACCTCAGGGATGTGCGCCCGTTGGTCCGCATCAACGTCTCGCTGATCGCCGGCAGCGGCGACCGCCAGGAAAGCGGCTCCTATGGCGAAGGTGGCCGCCTGGCGCTCGACGGCTTCATCACGCCCGACCGCTGGCAATATGCCGTCGACGAGGCGCTTCGTCAGGCGTTGGTCAACCTTGAGGCCAAGCCGGCGCCGGCCGGAACCTTCGACGTCGTGCTCGGCCCGGGCTGGACCGGCGTGCTGCTGCACGAGGCGGTGGGGCATGGTCTCGAGGGCGACTTCAATCGCAAGAAGACCTCCGCCTTTGCCGGCCTGATGGGCGAGCAGGTGGCGGCGAAGGGCGTCACCATCGTCGACGACGGCACGCTGCCCGACGCCCGTGGTTCGCTGACCATCGACGACGAGGGAACGCCGAGCGGCAAGACGGTGCTGATCGAGGACGGGCGTCTCGTCGGCTACATGCAGGACCGCCAGAACGCCCGGTTGATGGGAGGCGTGTCCACCGGCAACGGTCGCCGTCAGTCCTACGCCCACGTTCCGATGCCGCGCATGACCAACACCTACATGCTCGCCGGCGACAGGAGTCGCGAGGAGATCATCGCCTCGGTGAAGGACGGCATTTACGCCGTCTCCTTCTCCGGAGGGCAGGTGGATATCACCTCCGGCAAGTTCGTCTTCGATTGCACGGAGGCCTATCGGGTGCGGAACGGCAAAGTCGGCGAGCCGATCAAGGGCGCCATGCTGATCGGCAACGGCCCCGAGGCGATGAAGCGCGTCTCGATGATCGGCAACGATCTGGAGATCGACCGCGGTATCGGCATGTGCGGCAAGGCCGGGCAGAGCGTGCCCGTCGGCGTCGGCCAGCCGTCGCTCCGGATCGATCAGGTCACCATCGGCGGCACGGCGACTTGATCTCGCCGGCACCGGAGGCCGGGCGTCCGGTGCCCATTCCGACCTCACGAGAAAGCAGCATGCGTTCCATCCGCCTCGCATTGTTCGACATGGACGATGTCGTCTATACCTATACGCGTGCCGATCGCATCGCCCATATCGCAAGCGTCACCGGTCTCGACCCTGTGTTCATCAACGAGCGCATTTGGGGAGAGGGGCTTGAGGCCGCCGCCGACGGGGGCGCCTTTCCGACGCCGGAGCTCTACATCGCGTCCTGGCGCGACCGCCTCGGCTATCCGCTCGCTGTCGAGGATTGGGTCGAGGCCCGTCGGCTCGGCATGCGTCCCATACCCGGCACTCTCGCTCTCATCGAGCGGTTGATCGCGGGGGGTACGACGGTCGGAGTGCTCACCAACAACGGCCCCCTGGTCCACCTCCATCGGGAAACGCTGGCGCCGGACCTCGCGCGTCTCGCTGGCGATCGCTTCCTCGTATCCGCCTCGTTCTCGACACTGAAGCCCGATCCGCAGGTGTTCCATCGAGCCCTCGGGCAGTTGGGATTCCGGCCGGAGGAGAGCTTTTTTACCGACGACATGCCGGAGAACGTTGAGGGCGCCCGCGCCGCCGGGCTGCATGGCGCAGTCTTCACCACGCCAGCAGCTCTGGAGGCCGAACTCACGTCCATCGGGCTTCTCTGACTTGGCTTTATGAGTAGAAGTCACGAGGGCCTAATTTCGCTTAGGCCATTGAAATTCCCGTCCGCTCATCCTACCTGCCCGGCGGTCGGGAATTTGCCTGCAAGATATCGGCGTCTCGCCGAACAGGGTTGGGACAGACGCCGTGTTTTCGATGGATTTTTTGTCGGTTGAACTCGCCGCGCTGGCGCAGGTCGTCTTCATCGACGTCGTGTTGGCCGGCGACAATGCAATCGTAGTCGGCATGGCAGCGGCCGGCGTCGATCCCACCATACGGCGCAAGGTGATCTTCTGGGGCATCGGCGGCGCCGTTGTCCTGCGCATCCTGTTCGCGATCATCACCACCCATCTCCTCGCCATTGTCGGCTTGACTCTGGCCGGCGGCGTGCTGTTGCTCTGGGTTTGCTGGAAGATGTTCCGGGAAATCTGGTCGAGCCGCCATGAGGAGGCACGCGGCGTCGAGGCTGCCGAGCAGGCGCTCGATTCCGCCGCTTGCGACGTGACGCCGGCGTCCAGCGGCAAGACCTTCCGTCAGGCTCTCATCCAGATCATTCTCGCCGACGTGTCCATGTCGCTCGACAACGTACTGGCCGTGGCCGGCGCGGCGCGCGATCATGTCGGCGTTCTGGTCATCGGCCTGCTGCTGTCGGTCGGCCTGATGGGAGCGGCCGCCACCCTGATCGCCCGCCTGCTGCACCGCTTCCGCTGGATCGCCTGGATCGGCCTCTTGGTCATCCTCTATGTGTCCTTCGACATGATCCACCGTGGTTCGGTCGAGGTCTGTACCGGGATCACTGGCGAACAAAGCTGCCAGATTCAGGACCTCCGGGATGCTACGGGCGATATGCTGAACTGAGGCCGCCCGGCCTTCGTCGTTTCGCCTGCTTCTGACCGCGAGAGGTTTCACCATGACGCACGCCGCCGGCGCGCCCGCCGACGCCGCCTATGTGAACGGTTCGGTGTTTCGCCACGTCGTGGCGCTGACCGCGCTCGGCTCGTTGGGGCTGATGGCGATCTTCACCGTCGATCTCGTCAACCTCCTCTACATTTCGCTTCTGGGCGACGAGGTGCTGACGGCAGCCATGGGCTACGCCGGCGCCGTGCTTTTCCTGCTGGTGTCGGTCGGGATCGGCTTCTCCATCGGCGTGACGGCTCTGACGGCCCGGAGGGTCGGAGCTGGCGATCGCGGCGGCGCCCGGCGCGTCGCCACATCCGGACTGATCATTTCCTTTACCGCCACCAGTGTCCTGACGTTGGCGATCGCGACCGTGCTCGACCCGTGCCTGTCGCTGCTCGGCGCCACCGGCCGAGAGTTCGAGGTGACCCGGCACTTCCTGTGGATCACCATGCTGGGCATGCCGCCGCTGGCCCTCAGCATGGCCATGGGCGGCATACTCATGGCGTTCGGCGCACCGCGCATGAGCCTGTGGATCAACCTGGCCGGCGCCGTCGCCACGACAATCCTTGACCCGATCTTCATCTTCGCTCTGGATCTCGGCGTCACCGGGGCTGCCATCGTCACCGTTCTGATCCGCTTCGTGGCCATCGCCGTCGGTTGGTACGGGCTGGTGCCGCGCCTCAATGCGCTGGCACGGCCAACGATGCACAACGTCCGCCATGACGTCGCCCCGCTCCTGATCATCGCCTTCCCGGCCATTCTCACAAACCTCGCCACGCCGGTCAGCAACATGATAGTCACGGCCTATGTCGCGCGCTTCGGAACCGAGGCGGTGGCGGGCTGGTCGATCATCGGCCGCATCTATCCGCTTTGCTTTGCCGGAATCTTCGCCCTGACCGGCTCGGTCGGCGCCATTTTCGGCCAGAACGTCGGCGCCCACCGCTTCGATCGGGTCCGCAAGACGCTGGCCGACAGCACGTTGTTCACGGCGATCTATGTGGCGGTGATCTGGCTGTTGCTGCTTCTAGGGACCGACGCCATCAACTGGGCGTTCCAGGCCTCCGGGCGGGTGGCCGAAATGATCGCCTTCTATTGCCTGTGGGCAGCGCCAACGTTCATTTTTACCGGGGCGCTGTTCGTCGCCAACGCCGCCTTCAACAACCTCGGCTTCGCCTCCTACTCGACGCTGTTCAACTGGGGCAGGGCGACGGTCGGCACTTTGCCGTTCTGTTGGCTCGGAGTGTGGTACGGCAGCGCCGACGCGGTGATCCTCTGGTGGAGCATCGGCGCCGCATTGTTCGGTCTGCCGGCCCTGTGGCTGGCCGGACGGTCGATCGACCGCCTCGCCATCAGGGCATGAGCCTCTTGCATGATGGCAGGGCGAAGGTTATTCACCTTCCATGTTGAACAGCATGGACCCCCCCTTCGGCGGCGGCGAGGCGCAGATTCGCTATCTCGACGGCGACTATCAGATCCTCCGCAACGGCAACTACGTTCGTTGCGCGATCACCGGCCGTCCTATCCTGTTGCAGGACCTGAAATACTGGTCCGCCGAGCATCAGGAGCCCTATATCGACGCCGAGGCGGCGCTCACCGCTTATCGTCGCCATACCGGCGCGCGCTGAAGCAAGGCATCGCCATCGGCGGCTCCGATCTGTGATCGGGGCGGTGGCGTTCGGACGGACGCGCCTCAGCTGAAGTGCTTCGTCATCCAGCGCCTGCGGATATCGAGAAGCAGCGATCCCACCGCTCGTTCCTCGGCAAAGCGCGTGTGGACGCCGAATACGGCGACCCGGTCGCGCGACCAATTGCTGCCGGCGATGCCGCGCGGCAGTCGTACCGCGTCCTTCTCAGTGGTGACCGGCACGGCATCGAGCATGTCGGCCTCGTCGAGCAGGTGGGAAAGATCCGCGAAACGATAGGGGTAGTGGTCGGCAAAGGCCCGCCGCGCCGCCAGGCGGTAGCCCTCTGCCTCAAGCGAGCGAAAGAACTTTTCGGGGCGCCCGATTCCGGCGAAGGCATAGAGCCGCCTGTGTGGAGCGGCCGGCGGTGCGTTGGCGACGAGCGTCGCCCGGAACACCGGCTTGCCGGCACGGGCGGCCGTCCGGACGACGCGCTGGCCCTGTTTGCTGTCGCCATAGATGATGATCGCGTCGGCCAGCAGCATCTGCCGACGAAGCGGCGCCCGCAGTGGACCGGCGGGTAGCGGCAGGCCGTTGCCGACGCCGACCGCGCCATCGACCACAACGAAACTGAACGTCTTCCTCACCGATGGGTTCTGGAAGCCGTCGTCCATGATGCAGAGGTCGGTGCCGGTCGCCCGCAGCAGCGCAAAGGCATCGGCCCGTCGGCGCGCCACCACCGTCGGCGCGATGCGGGCAAGGAGCAGGGCCTCGTCACCGACGTCGCCGGCCGTGTGGCGATCGATGTTGACGAGGATCGGTCCCTTGAGGCGGCCGCCATGACCACGGGTCAGGAAACAGGGGTCGAGTCCGACCGAGCGCGCCGAGTGCGCAAGCGCGATGGCGGTTGGCGTCTTGCCGGCGCCGCCGGCCACGAAGTTGCCGACGCAGACCAGTGGCAAAGGCGGTTCGGCCCCTCCGGGGCGGTGCATCCGTCGCGCCGTAACGGCGCCGTAGAGAAGGCCGATCGGTGCCAGCAACAGGGCGGCGATACCCTTGCGTTTCCACCAGAAGGCCGGAGTCAGCATGGACTGCCACCCGACGGCCGGCCGATCAGCGGCCTGATCGCCTCGATGGTCCGTGCGACGGCACCGGCCGAACCCGCCACCACGCGTTCGCCTGCCGCCGCCTGTCTGGCTCTGAGAGCCCGATCCTCGATCAGGTCGAGCGTCGCATCGGCGATCTCATCGGGCGATCGGACAACCTTGAGACCGCCGGCCTCGATGAAGGCATGATAGATGTCGAGCCAGTTGGAGAAATGCGGCCCGCTCACTACGGCGGCGCCAAGGCGGGCCGGCTCGATGAGATTGTGGCCGCCGATGCCTTCGATGAAGGTTCCGCCCATCAGCACCACGTCGGCAAGCCTGAAGAAGGTCGCGAGCTCGCCGAGCGTGTCGGCGACATAGACTTCGGTGGCTCCGTCCGGAAGTTCGCCGGTGCTGCGACGGCGTGTCGCAAGGCCGGCCGCCTCGGAGAGCAGTGCGATGTCGCCCCCCCGCACCGGGTGGCGCGGTACGATGACGAGCAGCACTTCGGGCCGGCTTTCCTTGAGCTTCAGCAGCGCCGTCAGGACCACCTCGTCTTCGCCAGGGTGGGTGGAGGCGGCAAGCACCATCGGCCGTCCGTCCATGCCGTCCTTCAGCGCATCGAGCTCGGCGGCGCCGACATCGGGCAGGCCGGCGTCGAACTTGATGTTGCCGAAGGTGGCAACCTCGGGAGCGCCGAGCCGTGCAAAGCGCGCTCCGTCATCGTCGGTCTGGGCGAGCACCAACGACATGCGGCGAAAGACCGCGCGCGCTGCCGGTGCGGCCCGCTGCCAACCCCGGAACGAACGCGGCGACAGCCTGGCATTGGCGACGACCAGGGGAATGCCGTGGTCGGCAAGGCGGCCGATGGCCACGGGCCATATCTCGCTCTCGACGAACACCGCGAGATCGGGGCGCCAATGGGCGAGAAACCGATCGACCGGACCGGCGAGATCGAGAGGCGCGAACTGGTGGATCAGTCCGGGCTTCAAGCGGTGGCCCACCAGCGCGGCCGATGTGGTGGTGACCGTGGTGACCAGCACGCTCATGCCATCTGATATCAATCGATCGACCACCGGCATGGCCGCCATCGCCTCGCCGACGCTGACCGCATGTACCCAGACGAGCGGCCCTTCCGGGCGTGACGCGGAAGGCTGGCCAAGCCGTTCGGCCGAGCGAGCGGGGTCTTCCTTGCCACGACGACGGCGCACGCCGACGATGGCACCGCCGACGGGGCCGGCAAGCCGGGTCAGGACGATCCACGTCGAAAGCAGGGCGTCTCCGAGATCAGCCATTGGCGGCGGGGTCTTGGTTGGTGGGGCCTGGGATAAATTTGTCGGCGATTCCCGTGCGTTCGTAGGCGTCTTGCGTGATCCGATCAAGCTCCTCCGTCAGGAAGAGCCTCAGCCTTTCGACGGCCTCGTGATCGGCCTCCGCGGGAACGCGGATCGGCGCGCCGTGCCTGAGTGTCGCCGGCGAGAACGGCAGATCCACCACCATGCGATCCCAGTTGTTGAAACGAAGGCCGTGGCGCGACACGTAGGCGATCGGAATGATCGGTCGGCCGGACAGGCGGGCCAGTTGGATGACACCCTTGCCCGACACCTGGGACACCTTGGGAACGTCGGCGGTCATCAGTACCGAGTTACCGGATTCGAGTTCCCGCAAGGCCTGCCTGAAGCCCGCCGCTCCGCCTTTCCGGTGCAAACTGCGAGCCCCTTGCGAGCCGGAGGCCCGGATGGTGCGGATGCCCTGCGTTCCGACAGCGTCGGCGACGATGCCGGCTGCTCTGTTGCGGGCAATCATCGGTACGATCGGCAGGTCGAGTGGAACGGCGCACGGCGTCATCATGGCGAGACCGTGCCAGAAGGTGAAAATGGCCGGAGCCTCCGCTCGCGCCACGTCGAGGGCATCGGGCGGCACGATCGTAACCCGGGCGGTGCGAAATACCCCCAGGACATACCAGGCGAGCAGGTGCGATAGTGCGTTGTTGACCGTCGCGCTGCCGAGAAGTTTCCGGTCAAATCGCAAGCGGCGTCTCCGGAGACATGGGGCCGCGCATGTGCGACATGTGAAGGTACGGGCCGTTCTGGTTCTGCATCAGGCCGATGGATCCAGAAGACGATGCAGGTGGACGATGAAATAGCGCGTCTGCGCCTGATCGACGGTGGCCTGCGCCTTCTGCTTCCAGGCGGCGTAGGCCGCTGCATAGTTGGGGAAGGCGCCAACGATATCGATGGCGTTGAGATCGGCAAATTCAGTCGAATCGAGCGTCTTCATCTCGCCGCCGATGACCAGGTGAAGCAATTGCTTCGATGTGATTTCGGTCGCCATGCAGTTTCCGCCTTCTGCAACGGGTGTCCCCTTCGGACTGCCCATCTTCTTTTCGTCAAGCCTTGCTCGATTTGCAAGTGCGGCCTTCAATAGGGGCCAATGGCCGCCGCCGCAGCCCGCGCCAGGGGCGCCGAACCGGCGATCAGGCTATCGTGGTCGGCGTCTGGCAGGTTGTAGATGATCGCATCGCCATCGATGGTCTCGAGCGTCCCGCCGGCCTCGGCGACGATCAGGTCGGCGGCGGCGAGGTCCCAGTCGTGGGCGCCGCTGCGGGCGAACGCCAGATCGAGCGTGCCGTCGGCCACCATGGCGATCCTGAGCGCCAGCGAGGCGACGTACCCTCGGCTTCTGAGCGTCGGTACCGGCCGTGACAGACGGGAGATCAGCACCGCCGGGCCGGCAACGCGCACGCCGGCAAGGCTCGGGCGCGGCTGCAGGCGCAGGCGATTGCCGTCGAGGAACGCGCCACGCCGGTGACCTGCGGTATAAAGATGGCTGACCGACGGTTGCAGCAGCGCGGCGGCTACGGGGCGCCCGTCCTCGACCACGGCGAGCGAAATGGTCCACTGGTCGGAGCCGGCGAGGAAACCACGCGTGCCATCGATCGGATCGACCACGAAGACGCGCTTGCAGCCGAGCCGGGCCGCGTCATCTTCGGTCTCCTCCGACAGCCACCCGTAATCGGGGCGGGCGGCCAGGAGACGCTCCTTCAGAAAGCGGTCGATGGCGAGGTCGGCTTCGCTGACCGGCGAGTCGTTGGCCTTCTTCCAGACGCGTGGGTCGCGGCGAAAGAAGGACAGCCCGATGCTGGCGGCGGCCAGCGCCGCATCGGAGAGGAGCGCCGTGTCTTCGTCGATGCGTGCGCTGTCAGCGGCCGGCAATCGTCAGTCCCCCGATGGCCACGGTCGGCGCGGTGAAGGCCGAACGGAACTCGATGTCGTCGGCCGGCACCAACTCGCGGAACATGTCGAGAAGACTGCCGGCCACCGTGATCTCGGCCACCGGATAGGCGATCTCGCCATTCTCGATCCAGAAGCCGGCGGCTCCGCGCGAATAGTCGCCGGTCACGAGATTGGCGCCGTGACCGATGAAGTCCGTGACGTAGAGACCCGTGCCCACGGCCGCGATCAGCTCGGCCGGCGACTGCTTGCCCGGGTGCAGCAACACGTTGGTCGACGAGGGGCTGGGAGCGCCAGTGCCGCGACCGGCCCGGCCATTCGTCTGAAGGCCCAGTTCGCGCGCCGTCGCACTGTCCAGCAGCCACGTCTTGAGAACGCCGTCCTCGATGAGATCGAGCGGCGCGGCGGCGACGCCTTCGCCGTCGAAGGGGCGCGACCCCGGGCCGCGTCGGCGCAGCGGGTCGTCGGTGATCCTGACCGTCGGTCCAAACAGTTGCTGGCCCAGCCGATCCTTCAGGAAGGATGAGCGGCGGGCGATCGACGCACCGGAAATGGCGCCGACGAGCGCGCCGATCAGGCTGGTGGCGACGCGCGGATCGTAGACGACGGTTGCCGTCTGGGTGGCGACCTGGCGCGGATTGAGGCGGCGCACCGCACGGCCGCCCGCCCTGGCGCCCACGATCTCGGCGCTTTCGAGATCGGCAAGATGGGTTTTCGACGACGAGTCCCAGTCGCGTTCCATGCCGGTGCCGCTGCCGGCGATGGCCGCGACCGAATGGCCGTGGCCGGAGGATTCATAAGCGCCGGAAAATCCGCCGGACGTGACCAGGGCCATGCCCCCACGCGCCCAGTAGGCACTGGCGCCGGTGGTGTTGGTAACGCCCTCGACCGCCATGGCCGCCGCTTCGACGGCTCGGCCGCGCTCGGCAAGATCGGCCGCGGAGACCGGTGTTTCGTCGAGAAGATCCATGTCGGGCCAGGAGGTGGCCAGCAGCGCCCCGTCGGCAAGGCCGGCGAACCGGTCGGACGGCGCGGCGCGGGCCATGGCGACGGCGCGGGCAGCCAAGGCCTCGACATCCGAACCCAGCGTTGCGGAGATGGTGGCGTTGCGATCGCCGACGAAAACCCTCAGGCCGAAATCGTCGTTCTCGGCATGCTCGATCTTTTCGACCTTGCCCTTGAGAACGCTCGCCACCTGATTGACGGAGCGGACGGCAACGGCGTCGGCGGCATCGGCGCCCGCAGCACGCGCCGCTTCGACGAGACGCGACGCCTGTTGGGTCAGTTGATCGAGGTCGACGAGATCGCTCATGCGGATATCCGATCGGTTCGGGGAGTTCCGTGTTTAGGGCTGAGGGTGCCGGCCGGCAAGCCTCGCGGCCGCCTTCCTCCTATAGAATTGCGGCAACTCCTTGCCGTTCTTCACCCTGATGCCTTTTCAACCGCGTTTGGACCTTGCCGATCAACCAATTGATGCGCAAGCCTTTTATGGCGGGTGCGAGGCGGGGTGCCGATGGGCCGGATCGGCGGCCCTCGTCAACGAAGGTTGACCGAGGGTTGACGCCGTGCCGCGAATTGACGCTTCAGATTCCGCTAACCCTCTCAAAAATCGAGAAAAAGTTTACCCAATCCCTTAAGCCGACGGGGATGACGTTCGACCTATGCTCGCCATGGTTTCGGGACTGGGCGCGAAAAAAGACGCCTAGCCCGACAGGGATAGTCAAAAGATTGCGAGTGAGGCGAAGAGCATGACGGGAGCCACTCCCCTGGGCCTGAGAACGGCGCTTAGGCTCGATCCGGGGCATCTGCCGGCAAAGTGGTGCGTCAACGTCGGACCGGCCGGTCGGCCTGTCCAGGAAGCCGCCATCTACATGGACGACGACGGCGTTGTCGTCCGCCGGCACCTGTCCGGTTTGCCGCTGACGATGACCCTGCCGTTCGCGGCCTTCGAGGGCGTGTCGGTCAGGATCGAGCCGAACGTAGCGGGCGACCTTGTCGCCCATGTCGAGTTGCACCATCGCGACCCGGCGCTGTCCATCCCGCTCACGGTGACGCGAGACATGGAAGCCGCCGCTGCCGATTGGCAGGGCTGGTCCGACCGTCTCGGGCTGCCGATGCTGTTGGTCAGCACCTCCGGAAGCGTCGAACGCGTCGGTCCCAAGGTGGCCGTTCCGGTGGGCGAGCCGGCGCCGCGTCGGCGTCACGCCAGCATGGCCGACCGGCGGCCGCGTTTCCTGGTTCGTCGCAAGGTGGGCGCTGCCGGTGAAATGCCGGTGTTGCGCGACTGGCGCGAAATCATCAGCTACGAGTGATCTCTAGCCGAAAAACTGTCCTGTAGCCGGCCTTCGCTCGACGAAGGCCGGCTACATGCCTTTCAGCAGGCCGTCGATGAGGAGCCCTGCGGTCAGGATAAGCCCGGCATCGCGGTTGGATTTGAACAGCTTGAGGCAGAGATCCCCGTCGTCGGCATCGAACTTCTCCACCTGCCAGGCAAGGTGGCGGGCAAAGCCGGCGAGCCCGACGAAGGCGATGATCTTGGCGTCGGCGAGGTAGAAGGCCGTTCCCAGAAGCAGTACGGCGGCGCCGTAGCAGACGGTGAGCAGCTTCGGGGTCGACCGTTCGAAATAGCGGGCGGTCGAGCCGAGGTCGATCAGCGCATCATCCTCCCGGTCCTGATGGGCGTAGATCGTGTCGTAGGCGAAGGTCCAGAGGATGGCCGCGACATAGATCAGGAAGGCCGGCGGATCGAGCCGTCCGAACACCACGCTCCAGCCCATCAGCGCGCCCCAGGAAAAGGACAGGCCGAGCACGAACTGCGGGAAGTGGGTGATCCGCTTCATGAACGGATAGATCGCGACCGGAACCAGCGAACACAGACCGACGATGATCGAGTAGCGGTCGAACTGCAGCAGCACCGCAAGGCCGACCAGCGCCTGCAGCGCCAGGAAGACGGCGGCTGCGGTGGGGCTGACGCGACCTGACGGAATCGGCCGCGTTCGCGTCCGCGCCACGGCACCGTCGATATCCCGGTCGACGATATCGTTGTAGGTGCAGCCGGCGCCACGCATGGCAACGGCGCCGATGAAGAACAGCAGGGCATACCAGGGTGACGGCAAGGCTTGGCCGGCCGCACCGCTCGCCAGCGCCAGCGACCACCAGCAGGGCAGGAGCAGCAGCCACCAGCCGATCGGCCGGTCCCATCGGGCGAGCTGCGCATAGGGCTTGGCGGCGGCCGGCAACAGGCGATCGACCCAGTTGCCGCGCTTGGCGTCGGGGATGACGATATCGTCGGAATCAGGTGCGTTCATAGGGCAAGTCTAGCCCCCATCCCGGTGGCGCGCGACAGCTTACTCACGGAAATCGCCTGTCGCGCCTGCCTCCGGCCTTTTGTTCCATGGCCCGCCATGGTAAGGCGCGCGGCATCGGCTCGGCGACGTTGGAGGCTTCAGATGCACGTGCTCCTTATCGGTTCTGGCGGGCGTGAACACGCCATTGCCGCCGCCCTTCGCCGCTCTCCGAAGCTGACTCGCCTGACCTGTGCGCCCGGCAATGCCGGAATCGCGGCCATTGCCGATCTCGTTGCCTTGGATCCGGCCGACCATGCCGCGGTGATCGCCTTCTGCAAGGCTGAAGGCGTCGATTTCGTGGTGATCGGACCGGAGGCGCCGCTGGTCGCCGGCCTCGTCGATGATCTGTTCGCTGCCGGCATCAAGGCGTTCGGCCCGAAGAGGGAGCCGGCGCGTCTCGAAGGATCCAAGGCCTTCACCAAGGAGCTTTGCACCGAGGCGGCCATTCCGACGGCCGCCTACGGTCGCTTCGCAGATGCCGAGGCGGCCCGCGCCTATGTGCTCGACCGGGGCGCGCCGATCGTCGTCAAGGCCGACGGCCTTGCCGCGGGCAAGGGCGTCGTCGTGGCGTCGTCCGTCGAAGAGGCGCTTGAGGCCGTCGACGCCTGCTTTTCCGGCGCCTTCGGCGACGCGGGCGCCGAGGTGGTGATCGAGGATTGCCTCGTCGGCGAGGAGGCGAGCTTCTTTGCCATCACCGACGGCATCGACGTGCTGCCGCTCGCCGCCGCCCAGGACCACAAGCGCGTGGGGGATGGCGACAAGGGTCCGAACACCGGAGGCATGGGCGCCTACTCGCCGACGCCGGTGGTGGACGAGACCATGGAAATGCGCATCATGGACGAGATCGTCGTGCCGACGGTGCGCTGCCTCGCCAAGCGCGGCACGCCCTTCGTCGGCGTGCTGTTCGCCGGCCTGATGATCGAAGCGGATGGCCCCAAGCTGATCGAGTACAACGTTCGCTTCGGCGATCCCGAAACCGAAGTGCTGCTTCCGCGTCTCCAGTCCGATCTCCTGGAGCTGATGCTGGCCTCCGCCGAGGGACGTCTGTCGGGCAACATCGCCAACTTCGACGATCGCACGGCGCTGACGGTGGTGATGGCCGCCGAGGGCTATCCCGGCAGCTATCGCAAGGGCAGCCGCATCGACGGCCTCGACGAGGCCGCCGCGCTGCCGGACGTCTCCGTCTTTCACGCCGGTACCGCCGCAAAGGACGGCGCCATCGTCGCCAACGGTGGCCGCGTTCTTGCCATCACCGCGCTCGGCGACAGCGTGTCCGAGGCACAGGCCAAGGCCTACGCGGCGGTTGATCTGGTTCGCTGGCCCGATGGTTTCTGCCGGCGTGACATCGGCTGGCGCGCCGTGGCACGCGAAAACGGTTGAAAGAGTGGACAATCACTGGTTTTAGGATTTTATCGGACTGGTTTGTCCAGTCGCCATACAATGGCAACTCTTTCGAAGGAAAAATGTTAGATATCATATGTCTAACTGTAGCCCTACGTAGGCGTGCAGAAATGCGCCCCCTCAGCTTTCATTGATCTCCCAACTAGGGTACCACTTCTCCGAGCAAGCCTTCGTCGAATGAATCGTGGGGTGCTGTGCCAAGGAAAAGTGCTGGAACGGATGTGAGGCACATCCTTCCAAACCAAGGTTAGAACCGCCGTGACAGGGCGGTCAGGGAGTTTCTATGCGTTTCGCTTCTGCTTTCGTAATCGCTTCGCTGGCATCGACGTCGGTCATGGCCGCCGATCTCAGCATGGAGTCGGTCGCTGTTCCCGCCCCTGAAGCAACAGCTTACGCTTTCAGTTGGACCGGTACGGAGTTTGGTGTGTTCGGTGGCGGCAGCCGGACCAGCGCGGACTTCGACGTCTTGGGCACCTCATTTGATGGTAACCAGAGCGGCGGACGCCTCGGCGTTTTCGCGGGCTACCAGTACCAGTTCAGCAACGGGATGGTTCTTGGCGCCGAAGGCGATGTCTCGCGCACCTGGAACGACAAGACCTATACGGGGTTTGGCGACAAGGTCGGCACCGATTGGTCGGGCTCGGCGCGCGCGCGCGTCGGTTACGGCTTCGATCGGCTGTTGGTCTACGCAACCGGCGGCTGGGCGCTAACGCGCGGGCATGTCGATGTCCCGGGCTTCGCCACCGAACACAAGAGCTTCAATGGCTTTACCGTTGGCGCAGGCGCTGACTACGCGCTCACCGACAATATCTTTGCCAGGGCCGAATATCGCTTCAACGATTTCAAGAGTGCCGAAATCGCGAGCGGTGCCGACGCCAAGCTCAAGGAGCACATGCTCAATATCGGTCTCGGCATGAAGTTCTAACTTCTCGCCTATTTCAACGACACTTTGGCCGCGCGGCAACCCCGTGCGGCCAAATCGCCATTGGGAGTTCTTTCACGCCCGGCCGCTCACCGGCGACAGCGCTGCGAGATCGACGCCCAGGGTTGCCAGAGCCCGGCGATAGCGCTCGCCATCGGCGGCCGAGAAGATGATGTCAGGGTCGGAGTCGGTGATGAGCCAGCCGTTGGACTGGATCTCGCTTTCGAGCTGCCCTGGCGCCCAGCCGGCGTAACCCAGCGTCAACAGCGAGTGCTCGGGCCCTCGCCCCTCGGCGATCGCTTTCAGGATTTCCACCGTCGCCGTCAGCGACAGCTCCTCGGAGATGGGCAGGGTCGACGCGTCGAGATGGAAGTCGGACGTGTGCAACACGAAGCCGCGACCGGTGTCGACCGGGCCGCCCTGGTGTACGCGCATGGCGCGCGCCTCCGATGGCAGGCGGATGCGCCTCTCGTCGGGAATGATCTCAAGCTGAACCAGGAGATCGGGAAACGACAGATGGTCGAGCGGCTTGTTGATCACAAGCCCCATCGCCCCCTCGGCCGAGTGAGCGCACATGTAGATCACCGAACGCCCGAACTCGCCGTCGTCGAGCGCCGGCATGGCGATCAGGAATTTGCCGTCGAGATAGGCTGCCTTTCCGGCCATGGCTCATCCAGGGGTTCGTGGGCTCCGATTGACCAATATGAACCGCCATGGCGATTATTCAAGGTGCGAAAGCGGCAGGGAGCGACGACGTTCACCGTCTCCATGCGCAGAAATCGCGGGTTTGTCCGGGTATCAGGCCGCCCGCAGCGTCACCAGAAACTCGTCCATCGCCGTGCGGAGCTCTCCGGCCTGCGCCGCCAGGTCGTCGGCCGCCGACAGTACCGTGGTCGATACGGTGCTGGTGTGCTCCGAGGCCTTGCGGATGCCCTCGACGTTCTCGGAGACGGCGGCTGTGCCGCGTGCCGCCTCGCTGACGTTGTGGGCGATCTCGCTTGCCGCGCCGGACTGCTGTTCCACCGCCGTGGCGATTGCCCCCGATATCTCATTGAGGCGATAGATGATCTCGGCGATCGCTCCGATCGAGGCGGCGGACGTGCCGGTCGACGACTGGATGCCGCCGATCTGGCGGCCGATCTGGGAGGTCGCCTTCGACGTCTGGTCGGCGAGCTGCTTCACTTCCGCGGCGACGACGGCGAACCCCTTGCCCGCCTCGCCGGCCCGCGCCGCCTCGATGGTGGCGTTGAGGGCGAGCAGGTTGGTCTGCCCGGCAATGCTGTCGATCAGCTCGACGATGGTGCCGATCTGGTCGGCGGCGGTCTGCAGGCTGGCGATGTTCTCGCGCGTGGCGGCGGCGGTCTCCCGTGCCTCCGTGGCCACCGCCCCGGCGGCGGCGACGCGGGTGCCGATTTCGGTGATCGACGACGACAGTTCCTCGGTGGCGCCGGCGACGGTCTGGACATTGGCCGTCGCCTGGTTGGCGGCGGCGGCGGCCGAAGCGGCCTGCATGGCCGTTTCCTCGGCATTGCCGGTCAGGGTTTCGGCCGAACTGTGCAGCAGATCGATGGCGGCGACGACCCTCTCAAGGACGCCACCGACGGTGGTTTCGAAGGCGGCGGCCGTCTCGTCGCGCAACCGCTGGCGTTCGGCGACTTCGCCGGCGTCGCGCTCGGCGGCTTCCCTGGCCATTTCGCCGACACGGATGGCATTGTTCCTGAACACCTCGACGGCGGCGGCCATGGCGCCAATCTCGTCCTTGCGGCCGAGGCCCGGAATTTCGACCGTGGTGTCGTTGGCCGCGAGCCGGCTCATGGCGGAGGTCATCAAGGCCATCGGACGGCCGAGCCGAATGCGCGTGATGACCGCGGCGGCGATCGACAGCAGCAGGGTGACGGCGAGCATGCCCGCGTTGATGGCAAGCTGCCGCGTGGCCGACGCCGAGTAGCCATCTGCCAGGGTCTTGAGCGCCTCGATCGCCGCGCCGGCCACACCTCCGACCGTCGATGTCGCCTTGGCGCCCGCCTGCCGCCACTCGTCGAGCTTGACGCTCGGCGGCTGCCAGGAAGTCATTTTCTTGATCTGCTCGTCGTGGAGCTTGCGAAACTCGCCGGTAAAGAAGGCTGCGTCTCCCTCGGCGAAGCTCTGCCTGACGGTCTCGGGAATGCCGGGCGAGGCGACCATGCTGCCGACCAGCTCCCACAGCGACTGAGCCTGCTTGAGCGCCGCGGTGATCGGCGCGGCCTCGCCGTCGCGGAACGGGCGCTTCTCGGTGACGGCCGGCAGCATTGCGGTCACGGTTGTGCCGGCATAGCTGCGGGCGCTCCATGCCAGCGCGCGGACATTGACCAGCGCGGCGAGTTCCGGGGCCATGGCCTGGATGCGGCCCTCGATGGCGCCCGTCGCCTTGTCCATGCCGGCGAGAATGTCGCTACCCTCGGCGAGATAGGCCTTGCCGATCTTCTTGTCGCGTTCGGCAAGCGGCTTGGCGAGTTCGGCGTCAGCGGAGGCGCGCAAGGCCTGTAGAGCGGATCGGCGGGCCTTGAGATCGTCCAGGGCGGGCTTCAGGGTGTCGCCGCCGATCGTTTCGAGGCCGGCGATCGTTGCGTCGAGCCCGGCCGAAGTCGTGGTCCGGCGCTCGGTTATCGCCTTGATGGCGTCGCCGCTCTGCTCTGTCGCCAGGGCCAGCGCGGACGGCGTGTCGCCTCGTTCGATGCGGAAGGCGGACATCGCTTCGAACAGGCTGCGTTCGATCGCGGCGAGCCCGCGCAGCGTCTCCGCCGTCGACCATGCCCTGTAGGCGGTCCAGACACCATTGCCGGTCAGCGCCAAAAGGACGAGGCTCAACGTCGAAATAACCAGGATTATCGACTTCTGTATCGACAGGCGCATACTATCCTCGTCGGCTCATACCAAAGGTGTATGCATCAACTCCCGCAGCCCTTAAGAAACAGAAAACACTGCCGATTATGACATTGGGACTTGCTGCGAAGAGGGCACCCTCAGCCACGATATTGTGATCTCCGATCCGTCGGCGTGTCGTTTTTTGGTGGGGCTGAAGATGGGCTTGATGATATCTGGTCGCCAATGTTCCCCGGAATCGAGAAGACTGTGTTGAAGATGTCGGCCCTGTTGCGAACTGCCTTTCTCCTGCCGTTGCTCGGCGCTCTGTCGGGTCCCGCCTCGGCTTTCGATGTGCCGGTGGTGGACGCCCGTCTCGTTGTCGCAGGCGGCATTGAGAACGGCGTCTATCGCGCGGCACTGGAGCTTGATCTGCCCGAGGGGTGGCACACCTACTGGCGCAACCCCGGCGACGCCGGTATCCCGCCGATCTTCGATGTGGCCGGCAGTGCCAATCTCAAGGATTTCGGCGTCGCCTATCCGGTGCCCAAGCGCCACACCGACGGCACCGGTACGTCGATGATCTACGAGGGGCGCCTCCTTCTGCCGATCCGGGCCGTGCCGGAGCGACCGAACAAGCCGGTGACGCTCACCGTCCACGTGCTTTACGGCCTTTGCGCCGAGATCTGCGTTCCGGCCGAAGCCGATGTGACCGTCAGCCTGGATCCCGATGCCCCCGCCGATCCGGAAGCGTCGGCGGACATCGCCGCCTTCGAGGCGCGCGTACCGGTCAGGGCCGATGACGAGCGCGTTGCCGTCGACCGCCTCAGCTTCGACCCCGCCACGGCCAAGGGGCATGTCGAGGTGTCGGTCGCCGATGACGGCGGTCTTGTCGATCTGTTCGTCACCGGTCCGTCCAAGTGGTACGCCGCGCCGCCCGAGCCCGCGGGCACGGAGGGTGGCCGCCGCCGTTTCACCGTCGCCCTGGAAGGACCGTCGAAAGCGACCGATGCGAGCGGTGTCCAGCTGACTTTCGTGCTGGCCGAAAAGGATCGGGGCTACGAGATCGTCCGTCGTCTCGACGCTGCGGCTGAATAGGTATATTCACGAAGGCCGAGCCGTTGAGAAGAAAGGGAAAAGCCATGATCAAGGTTGGAGACAAGCTGCCCGCGTTCACCTTCCTGACGCCGACCAAGGATGGCGGTCGGACCGAGATCACGACCGATCAGGTGTTCGCCGGCAAGAAGGTGATCCTGGTGGCGGTGCCCGGCGCCTTCACGCCCACCTGTTCCAAGACCCATGTTCCCGGCTTCATCCAGAAGTTCGACGAGATCAGGGCCAAGGGCGTCGACGTCATCGCCGTCACGGCGGTCAACGATGCCTATGTCCTCGGTGCCTGGCGCGACGCGCTCGGTGCCGGCGACAAGATCACCTTTCTTGCCGATGGTGCCGCGGCCTTCGCCACGGAACTCGGACTCAATCTCGATCCCTCGCCCAGCATGGGCGTGCGGTCCAGGCGGTATGCGGCCATCGTCGAGGATGGCGTCGTGAAGGAGCTGCAGGTGGAAGAGAAGTCCAGCGAGGCCACCTGTTCGGCGGCGCCCAGCATTCTCGAAAAGCTCTGAGACGAGTTCAGGCCACCACGTCGATGACGCGGCCGGCTCTGACCACTGCGTCCGACGTTTCCATTTTGTCGCCGTCGATCTGCATGCGGATGCCTTCGCTGCAGAAGCGCACTTCGCTCACCGCTCGGTCCTGAACGGCTGCCAGCCGGTCGAGGCGGCCGGCGGCGAGCGCGGTGGCCGCGCGAAGCAGCGTCGCCGGCCGGTCGTCGGCGAGCGTCACCAGGCGCAGGCCGGGCTCGGTCGCCTTGGTGTGGCGCGTGATCGTCAACGGACCGCCATAGAAGCGCGCCGTCGTCACAACGGCGATCCGGCAGCGGATGGTTTCGCCATCGGCGGTGACGATGACATCGCGGCCCTTTTGGGCAAGCGCCAGCGTCAGGCCGCGCCAGCCATAGGCGAGCTTGCCCCAGCGCCGTTTGAAGGGCGCATCAACGGCGTGCACGATATCGGCGTCGAAGCCGGCCGACACCATCAGCGCGAATGGGCGTTCGCCCACCATTCCGAGATGAAGAGGGGTCTTGCGATCCGCCGCGATCCGCTCGGCGATCTTCTCCGGGGAGGAGGGCAGTCCGAGTTCGTGCGCCAGCACGTTGGCGGTGCCGAACGGCAGGATCGACAGTGCAGGGCCGTCGCCTCCCTGCCGGACGATGCCGGTGATTGCCTCGTTGATCGAACCGTCGCCTCCGCCGACCACAAGCGTCCGCACCGATGGGGACAGTTCGGCGGCGATATCGGTAAGCTCGCCGGAATAGCGGGTCAGCCAGATGTCCGATTTGAGACCGAGCCGATCGAGCCGTTCGGCCAGCCTCATCAGGTGGCGGTAGTTGAAGTTGCCGGCCACCGGGTTGGCCACGACGAGGATCGGCGCGGCTTCATGCGGCATTTGCTCCCCCTCCGTCAGGCGGCATGTAGCCCGGCTTGAACGGCGCCATGCCGAGACGGGCAAGCTCGTCGGCCCGTTCGTTCATGTCGTGGCCGGCGTGGCCCTTCACCCAGTGCCAGTCGACGCTATGGCGTTCGCGCGCCGCCTCGAGCCGCTGCCAGAGGTCGGCGTTCTTCACCGGCTTCTTGTCGGCGGTCTTCCAGCCGTTCTTCTTCCAGCCGAAAATCCAGCCGGTAATGCCACCCTTCACATACTGGCTGTCGGTGAACAGATCCACGGCGCAGGGCCGTGTCAGCGCTTCGAGCGCGGCGCAGGCCGCAGTCAGCTCCATGCGATTGTTGGTGGTCAGTTGCTCTCCGCCACAGAGCTCCTTGCTCTTGTCGCCATAGAGCAGGATCGCTCCCCAGCCGCCGGGGCCGGGATTTCCCGAGCAGGCGCCGTCGGTGTAGACGGTGACACGCTTTTCCCCACTCATGCGCCGGTTCCGGTCGGCACGAGGCCATAGGCGGTGGCCGTGGCGGCCGTCCGGTGGAAACGCAGCTTCCTGTAGTATTCGAGCGGGTCCTTCTTGCGGACCAGCGCACCGGGGGGCGTCATCAGCCAATCATAGAGGCGCGTCAGCAGGAAGCGCAGCGCCGCGCCGCGACAGAGAACCGGCAGCGCGCCGATCTCGGCGTCCGTCAGCGGCCGGCCGGCGGTGTAGCCGGCGAGCATCGCCCGTCCCTTGGTGATGTTGAAGGCGCCGTCCGGCTCGAAGCACCAGGCGTTGAGGCAGACGGCGAAGTCGTAGGCGAGAAAGTCGTTGCAGGCGAAATAGAAGTCGATGAGCCCCGACAACTGCCCCTTCAGAAAGAAGACGTTGTCCGGGAAGAGGTCGGCGTGGATGACGCCTTCGGGCAGGTTCTCCGGCCAGTTGGATCCGATGAAGGCGAGTTCGGTCTCGATCTCGCCGCCGAGCCCGGCGAGCACCTCGTCGGCGCGATCCGCGCTGCCGGCATAAAGCGGCGGCCAGCCGTCCGGCCCCAGACCGTTGCGACGTCGGATCGAAAAGCCATCGCCGGCCTTGTGCAGGCGGGCCAGAGCCTCGCCCACCTGGCCGCAATGGCTCACCTCCGGCCGCTTCACCCACATGCCGTCGAGGAAGCTGACGATGGTGGCGGGCCGGCCGGCAAGGCGGCCGAGCGGCTTGCCGTCGCGGTCGCGCACCGGCTGCGGACAGTTGATTCCCCGGCCGGCAAGGTGATCCATCAGGCCGAGGAAGAACGGCAGGTCGGTCTCGTTGACCCGCTTCTCGTAGAGCGTCAGGATGAAGCGGCCGGCCTCGGTGCCGAGCAGATAGTTGGAATTTTCGACGCCTTCGGCGATTCCCTTGCAGGAAACCAGCGCGCCGATGTCATAGCGGATCAGGAAGTCGGAAAGTTCCTCGTCGGAAACGTCCGTGTAGACGGCCATTTTAGAGCTCCGAGCCGCCCTTGTCGGCCCCGTGGTCGGTGATGTCGCGCAACTGGCGCGGAAGGGTGAAGGCAATGGTCTCTTCGGCCGTTCGCACGGTCTCCACCGTCACGTCGTAACGGGCGGCGAAGGCATCGATGATTTCCTCGACGAGCACTTCCGGGGCCGACGCGCCGGCCGTGATGCCGAGCGCTCCGATGCCGTCGAGAGCGTTCCAGTCGAGATCGGAGGCTCGCTGGATGAGGAAGGCCCGCGCACAGCCCTCGCGGGCCGCGACCTCGCGCAGACGCTGCGAGTTGGACGAGTTGGGCGCGCCGACCACCAGCATGGCGTCGACCTTCGGAGCCACTTCCCGCACCGCCGCCTGCCGGTTCGTCGTGGCGTAGCAGATGTCGCTCTTGTGAGGAGGCACGATGCCCGGGTAGCGGAGCGCCAGCGCCTCGACGATCATGCGCGTGTCGTCGACCGACAGTGTCGTTTGCGAGGTGTAGGAGAGCACGGTATCGGCCGGGAAATCGAGCCGGCCGACGTCGTCCACGGTCTCGATCAGCGTCACCGATCCCTCGGGTAGCTGGCCCATGGTCCCGATGACTTCCGGGTGGCCGGCATGTCCGATCAGGATGACGTGCCGCCCCTTCTTGTGATGGATTTCCGCCTCGCGATGCACCTTGGTGACCAGAGGGCAGGTCGCGTCGAGCTGGAAGAGATTGCGGGCCGCTGCAGCCGCCGGCACCGAGCGCGGCACGCCGTGTGCAGAGAAGATCACGGGCTGTTCGGTGTCGGGAATTTCGTCTAGCTCCTCGACGAACACGGCGCCCTTGGCGCGCAGCTCCTCGACCACGTATTTGTTGTGGACGATCTCATGCCGCACGTAGACCGGCGCGCCGTAGCGGACGAGCG
Organism: Pleomorphomonas sp. T1.2MG-36; assembly: GCF_950100655.1. Taxonomy (NCBI): domain Bacteria; kingdom Pseudomonadati; phylum Pseudomonadota; class Alphaproteobacteria; order Hyphomicrobiales; family Pleomorphomonadaceae; genus Pleomorphomonas; species Pleomorphomonas sp. T1.2MG-36. The sequence goes on along the minus strand of NZ_CATNLY010000023.1, from coordinate 124,516 downwards.
CCAGATCGACGATCTGGATCGCCCGGTCGACGCCGGCACAGAAACCGCGCGGCGCGCAGAGCAGGATCTTGAGCTTCGGCAGCGTCAACCGTGGCACCTCGTCGCAGGAGAAGCGGAATAGAAGTGTTTGCCTTGGCACTGTCAAGCGAAAGGGGGTGTCGCAGCCATGCTCGCGAGCGTTCGCCCCCGCGCTTTTTCCAATCAGAGGGGTTCCGAAGCGGAGATGAGGCCGGCTCGTCGATCAGCCTCATGGAACGAGTCGCCAAGGCCGGGGCTGCATGCTATGGAAGCGGCGAAGCGGAGGTGACGCTCTCATGATGTCTGTCGGTTTCAGCGGTAAGATTTTGTCGGCGTTGGCGCTTGCCGCGACGCTTTCGGCCTGTTCTTCGGATAGTGGCTTCTCTCCCCGGTCGTTGGTCTCCGGTGGGGCCGACCCCAAGGCGGAGCAGGAAACGCTCGAGAGATTCGCGGTCGTCGCGGTTTGCCCCGAGGTGCAGGTGCGCGACGGCACGCAAATGCTGGCCGTGTTCGAGAAGGGCAAGGAAGGCGACTACAGCGCCATTCGCTTCCAGGGCACCATTCGCAAGTACGCCCGCGAGTGCCGGACCGACGCTTCCGGCACGACCACGATCAAGGTGGGTGTGGCCGGTCGCCTGTTGGCCGGGCCCAAGGGCGCGACTGGCGCCGCGGCCTTGCCCGTGCGCGTCGTGATGGTCCGCAACGGCGATGAAGTGATCTACTCCAAGCTCTATCCGGTCAACGTCACCATCGCGCCGGGTACGGCGGCGGCCGATTGGGATCTGGTGGCACCGGACCTCGTCGTGACCGGCGACAAGAGCCAGGGCAACTTCATCATCTATGTCGGGTTCGACGAGAGCAAGAAGAAGTAGGCCGCTTGAAATTGTGGTGCTGACAGGTCATGCTGTCAGTCGTTCGGGAAGGTCGTGCCCGAACGCGGGGCCGCAAGGCCTCGAGACGCTGTGCGGGAGAGACCGACGGTGGTTACCGTCGGCGCCGAAGGAGCAACCGCCCCGGAAACTCTCAGGCAAAAGGACCGCTCGCAGCGGGCGACGCTCTGGAAAGCAGGCGAGGTGTGAACCTCGACTCACCGAAGGAGTAACCTGGGCAAGGTGCCCCAGGGAAATCTCTCAGGTTACGTGACAGAGGGGGCGCGGACAGACGGAGCCCGTCGTTCGCCCACCTCTATCCGGAGCCGACGCATGACGACACCCGTCCATGCCGACAATGATCCGCATTCCGTGGCGCCGCTCAAGACGCCGCTTCACGATGCCCACGTGGCGCTCGGTGCCCGCATGGTACCGTTTGCCGGCTATCTGATGCCGGTGCAATACGAAGGCATTCTCGCCGAACACGCCCATTGCCGGGCGGCGGCCGGACTGTTCGACGTCTCTCACATGGGACAGGCAACGCTGCGCGGGGCCGACCATCGAACGGTTGCCCTAGCCCTCGAGGCGCTGGTCCCGGCCGACATTCTCGGCCTCGAACCGGGTCGGCAGCGCTACTCGCAGCTTCTCAACGAACGCGGCGGAATTCTTGACGATCTGATGGTGCATCGCGCCCCGGGTGCCGATGGCCAGTTGGGCCTCGTCGTCAACGCCGCCTGCAAGGTTGCGGACTACGCCCATATCGCCGCCCGGCTTCCCGGCGACGTGCTGCTCGAAATCCACGAGGAGCGGGCATTGCTCGCCCTGCAAGGGCCTGAGGCGGCGAACGTTCTGGTGTCGCTCGGCGCCGACGTTGCGAACTGGGACTTCATGCAGGTCGGCCCGGCGAGCCTTGCCGGCATTCCGGTTTTCCTGTCCCGCTCGGGCTACACCGGTGAGGACGGTTTCGAAATCTCGGTTCACGCCGATACCGTCGTGGGCCTTTGGCAAATTCTCCTTCGCGATCCCCGCGTCCGGGCGATTGGCCTGGGCGCTCGCGATTCGCTGCGCCTTGAGGGCGGGCTCTGCCTTTACGGCCACGATATCGACGAGACGACGACCCCGGTCGAAGCCGGTCTGCTCTGGTCGATCCAGAAGCGTCGCCGCGAGGAAGGCGGTTTCCCGGGCGCCGATATCGTTCGCTCCCAGATCGCCGAGGGCGTTGCCCGCAAGCGCGTGGGCATCAAGCCGGACGGCCGCGCGCCCGCTCGTGACGGCACCGAGATCGTCGATGAAAACGGCATCGCCATCGGCACCGTCACATCCGGTGGCTTCGGTCCGACGGTCGGCGGCCCGGTGGCGATGGGCTACGTCGCTGCCGTTCATGCCCGGCCCGGCACTCGCGTGGGGCTGGTGGTGCGCGGCAAGGCACTGCCGGCCGAGATCGTTTCTCTTCCTTTCGTTCCGGCGCGCTTTCATCGCGCGTCCAAATAAGACCTCCAGAGATAGCGGAACAAAACCATGACCAAGTATTACACCGAAGAGCACGAGTGGATTTCCGTGGCCGGCAAGGTCGCCACGCTTGGCATCACCGATTACGCGCAGGCCCAGCTCGGCGACGTGGTGTTCGTCGAGGTGCCGACCGTCGGCCGCAAGGTGAAGAAGGGCGAGGAAACCGCCGTCGTCGAAAGCGTCAAGGCGGCGAGCGAAGTCTATTCGCCGGTAACCGGCACGGTCGTCGAGGCCAACGATCCACTTGCCAACAGCCCGATCACCGTCAATGAGAGCCCCGAGGGTGCCGGCTGGTTCTGCCGGATCGAAATGTCCGACCCCGCCGAGCTCGAAGTTCTGATGGACGAGGCTGCCTACAAGGCCTTCGTCGAAGGGCTCTGAGAAACTCGGTTTTTTTCTTGCAAGCACGTTGCCCTCTCTCCTCTTCCCCATGGGTCTGGAGAGAGAGGGAAGGCGGCATTCCAGGCAATGCACCGATTTTCGTCGTGCGTCCACGGAGCCCATCCCATGCGCTATCTTCCCCTCTCCGATGCCGATCGAAGCGAGATGCTGGCTGCCATCGGCGCCACTTCGATCGATGATCTCTTCGCCGACCTCCCCGCCGACAAGCGCCTCCAGGCCTTGCCGAAGCTGCCGTCGCACGCCAGCGAACAGGCGGTCGCCCGTCGCCTCGGTGCCATGGCCGCGAAGAACACATCGGCCGGATCGGTGCCGTTCTTCGTCGGCGCCGGTGCCTATCGGCATCACGTTCCCGCCACGGTCGACCACCTGATACAGCGTTCGGAATTCCTGACCAGCTACACGCCCTACCAGCCGGAAATCGCCCAGGGCACCTTGCAGGTCTTGTTCGAGTTCCAGACGCAGGTCGCCCGCCTCACCGGGATGGAGGTGGCAAACGCCTCGATGTACGACGGTTCGACCGCTCTGGCCGAGGCGGTGCTGATGGCCCATCGCATCACTCGGCGCGATCGGGCCGTGCTGTCGGGCGGCGTCCATCCGCACTATCGCGGCGTCGTCGAGACGGTGACGTGTTTCCCGGGGCATACGGTGGAAAGCCTGGCACCGGATGTTTCCGGTACCGAGGACATCCTCGCGGCCATCGACGACACGACATCCTGCGTGGTGGTGCAGTCGCCATCCTTCTACGGCCATCTCTATGACTTGAAGCCTATTGCCGAAAAGGCCCACTCCGTCGGCGCGCTTCTGATCGCCGTCTTTACCGAAGTGGTGTCGCTTGGCCTGATAGAGCCGCCGGGCGCCCAAGGTGCCGACATCGTGGTGGGCGAGGGGCAGTCGCTCGGCAATCCGCTCAGTTTCGGCGGTCCCTATGTCGGTCTCTTCGCCACGCGCCAGAAGTACGTCCGCCAGATGCCCGGCCGCCTCTGCGGCGAGACGGTGGATGCCGACGGCAAGCGCGCCTTCGTTCTGACGCTGTCGACGCGTGAGCAGCATATCCGCCGCGAGAAGGCCACCTCCAACATCTGCACCAACGCCGGTCTCTGTTCGTTGGCCTTCTCGATCCACCTGACGCTGCTCGGCGGTACCGGGCTGACGCAGCTTGCCCGCGTCAATCACGCCAGCGCGGTGCGACTGGCCGATGCGCTGGCCGATGTGCCCGGCGTCGAGCTGCTCAACCGGGCCTTCTTCAACGAGTTTGCGGTGCGCCTGTCGAAAAACGCGTCCGAGATCGTCGAGACGCTGGCGGCCCAGGGCATCCTGGCCGGCGTACCGGCCAGCCGGCTCGAGCCGAACAGGCCCGAGCTTCAGAATGTGCTGGTGGTGGCCGCCACCGAGGTCAACACCGACGACGACAGGGCAGCGCTCGCGGCCGCCTTGCGGGAGGCTTTGGCATGACCGATCGGCGAGCAACCGAGGGCGGTGATCCCTGGAGCAAGGAGGGTTCCTCCTCCGCCCAGCGTCGCTTTCTCAGCGACAGCCCGGTGAATACGCCGAGCCGCTACCGCAGTTTTCTGCTTTCGACGCTGTTCACCTTCGGAGGTGACCGATGACCATGAATAACGTGGGCCGCCCGACAGCGCCCGTCGCTGCAGAGCCAATTGTCACGGCATCGACCTTCACCGGCAACCAGGGGCTCGCCATCGAGGAGCCGCTGCTGTTCGAGGTGGGACGAACCGATGCGACGGGCGTCGATTTCGACGACGTCGGCACGTTCGAAGCACGCCTCGGTGCCCTCGGCCGTACGGCTCCGCTGGATCTTCCGGGGCTCACCGAGCCGGAGGTCATGCGCCACTATGTGCGCCTCAGCCGGCAGAACTATGCCATCGACCTCGGGCTCTACCCGCTCGGCTCCTGCACCATGAAGCACAACCCGCGTCTCAACGAGGCGATGGCGCGGTTGCCCGGCTTCGGTGACGTGCATCCGCTGCAGCCCCTGTCGACGGTGTCGGGTGCGGTCGAACTGGTGGCCGAACTCGGCCGCTGGCTGCTGGAGCTGACCGGCATGGCGTCGGTCGCCATGAGTCCCAAGGCCGGCGCTCATGGCGAAATGTGCGGCATGGCGGCGATCAAGGCGGCGATCCTCGACCGCGGCGAAGCGCGCGACGTGGTGCTGGTGCCGGAATCGGCGCATGGCACCAATCCGGCGACGGCCGCCCAACTCGGCTTCCGCGTGGTCAGCGTGCCTGCGCGTGCCGACGGCACCGTCGACCCGGATGAGGTCAGGAAGCGCCTCGGCCCCGAGGTTGCGGCGATCATGCTGACCAATCCCAACACCTGCGGCCTGTTCGAGCGCGATATCGTCGAGATCGCCGAGGCGGTGCATGCGGCTGGCGCCTACTTCTACGCCGATGGCGCCAACTTCAATGCCATCGTCGGCAAGGTCCGGCCCGGCGATCTTGGCGTCGATGCCATGCACATCAACTTGCACAAGACCTTCTCGACGCCGCATGGCGGCGGTGGCCCGGGCGCAGGCCCGGTGGTGCTGTCGGAAAGGCTGGCGCCTTACGCGCCGGTCCCCTTCGTCCGCTTTGACGAAGATGGCGGCGCCGAGTTCGTCGAGACGCGCAAGGCGGCGAGCGAGCGCGGCCTGAAGCCCTTCGGCCGCATCACCGCCTTCCATGGCCAGATGGGCATGTTCGTGCGGGCGCTCGCCTACATGCTGAGCCATGGCGCCGACGGTCTCAAGCAGGCCTCCGAGGATGCGGTGCTGGCCGCCAACTACGTCAAGGCCCGCCTGAAGGACGTCATGACGGTCGCCTTCCCGGAGCGGCCGGCCATGCATGAGGTGCTGTTCGATGACCGTTTCCTGGAAGGCACCGGCGTCACGACGCTCGATTTCGCCAAGGCGATGATCGACGAGGGCTACCACCCGATGACCATGTATTTCCCGCTGGTCGTCCATGGCGCCCTGCTGATCGAGCCGACCGAGTCGGAATCGAAGGCCAGTCTTGATCAGTTCGTGGGCATGCTGCGGCACCTCGCCGAAAAAGCGAAGTCAGGCGATGCCGCCGCTTTCAAGGCGTCGCCTCGCCTTGCGCCGCGCCGACGCGTCGATGAGACGCTGGCCGCCCGCCAGCCGAAGCTGGTCCACCAGGGCTGACCTGAAATGGCGTGGTGGTCGTGAGGCCGCCACCCAATCCATAGCCGCGACAGAGCCAATGTAACGGCTTGCCAGACGGGCCGTTTCAACGCACCCTTCCGGATGAATTTCTCCGGGAGCATGCCCATGGCGATCGGCTCGCTGCCGCCGGTGACCAACGAAATCCAGGCGAACTCCGGTCAGCCGGGCAAGACGCTTGCTCAACAGACGGCGGCCAGTTCCCTGCTCGACCTTCAGGCGGCGGCGACTGCCGAGCCCGCCGTCGCCATTCTCCCGGAGACCACACTGATCGAGAAGGCTGTGGCGGAAGCGCTCGGCCGTCAGGGTGGTCTGGCGCCGCTCTACGCCACGCTGGCCCAGCTTACCGATGCGCCGGATCTGCCCGACACGCTGAAGGCGGCAATCACCACGCTGCTGGCCTTCCGCCTCGACGATGGCAATGTGACGCCGGAGCGGGTGGCCGAGGCGATCCGCTCCTCCGGCGTTTTCCATGAGGCGGTGGCGGCCGGACGGATGGCCGCCGCCTTGTCGCCGGCGATCCGCCAAGCGCTCGGCGGAGTCGCGGATGAAAGACGTCAGGTGTCCGCCCGTCCCGTGACGTCGACGTCCTCGCCGACGACATCGACGGCCCAGACGGGGACCGCACGGCCGGCTTCGCTGACGCCATCATCCGCCCCGCCGGTTGCTGTCAGGGCTTCACCGATAGTGGAGACTCGACAAGGGCCGGGTGGAAGTGCGCCGCTTCAGGCCACGACGCCTGCCTCTCCGAATGGTGCGTCGCCCTCCCGTATCGGAAGCGGTCCTGCTCCGGCGAGTGTCGCTCAAGGCCCCTCCGCCGGAGCTGTTGCCGGCGCTCCGGCTCCGACCAACGCTTTATCCCCGGCAGGCTCGACCGCGACGCCGGCAGGTATCCCGGTGCCGGCGCAGTTGGTGGCGAGTGGTGAGACGCCGCCAGCGGCATCCGCGACGACCGGTGCCGTGGGTGCCGGGTCGTCGCCAGCCCCCGCGGTCGCTGGTGACGGTGCGCCGCAACCACCAGCCCAGCATATACCTTCGGCAGATGCTGACGGAATTCCGGCGCCTCGATCCGCTGGTGGAGTGGTGCTCTCCCAGCCGTCGACGCCTCCCGCATCTTCGGTGCCGGCCGGCCCCACAATCGGTCAGCCCGCCGCGGGACAACCGAGTCTCGCCACCATCGTGCCGCAGGCGATCGCCGGAGCGCCGGTCTCCGATCCCGATGGGGCAGCAGCGCCGCCTTCCCAACCAACGCTGACTCCACAGAACCCGTCCGCAGCTTCCACGGTATCGTCGCGGGCCTTCGCTCCATGGAACCCAGGCCGGCCGTTGGCGCCGGCGACCCCCGTTATGGCTTCACCGGCGCCCTTGCCTGGAGCGCCTTCCGATGCAGATCGTCCCGCGTCTGTTCCTGCGGCTCAGCCCCAAGGCAGTGAAGCGCCCCTCCAACGCCCGACAGGTAACAAGGCCCTTTTTGTGCCATTAACGGTGGACAGCCCGCCGAAGGCCTCGCCTGGGATGCTACCGCGCGTCGCGGCCGGGCCAGCGCCGTCGCCCGTGGCTCCCAATGCGCAGGCACAATCGAGTCCGGACCAGACATCCGCGCCGGTCTCGTCGGCCCAGCCGGGGGCTGAGTCAGGCCCTTCGGCCGGGAAGGCGGACGCCGCTACTTCGTCGCCTCAGGTTCCGCCTCAGGCCAAATCGGGTACGCCGGCAGGCATGGAGTCCGCTGCCGCGTCTCCCCGCCAATTCGCTCCCCCGGCACCGCCAACCGCGCCTTCCGCGGCAATGCCGGCGATGCCGGGCGTGGATCTCAAAGGCGCGCTGGAGGGATTGCGCCGCGAACTCGTGGTCTGGCTGGGCCGCAATGCCAACGTTTTGGCCAACCTCGATGGGGGCGGAGACGACGCGGTCGCTCGTGTCGACAGACCGACGCCGCCACGCAAGGGTGGTCCGGTGCGCGGTCAGCCGGTCGTTCCGCGTCTCGACGGCGATCCTGCGGAGGCGACATCGACGGAAACGCTGGCCGGCCGTGCGCTCGGCGAGGCTGAACGGTCGTTGTCGCGCGTCTTCCTGCATCAGGCCGCGACCGCGGAGAGCCGAGACGCGAAAGCCGTCCAGCCGACGCAGTCGCTGATGTTTGAAATACCCATTGCCGGACCGAATGGGACTTCGATTGCCCAGCTTCGCATCGAGCGCGACGATCATGCTCCGACCGAGATGGGGGGCAAGCCACGGCGGGTGTTCCAGGTCGATATCGCTTTTGACATTGCTCCTCTCGGGCCGGTCGCGGTACGAGTCGGCCTGATGGACGGACGGCGGGTAGCCGTCGGCGTCTGGTGCGAGAGCGACAACGGCCTCGTCCGCATGGAAGCGGAGCGGGAGAACATCGTGCTTGGTCTCGAGCAGGAGGGCATGGTGGTGGCCGGCCTCGATCTGCATCGCGGCCATCCGCCCGAAGGGCGCGAGGATACGATGGCTGCCGCCAGTCACCGCCTGGATCTTCAGCTATGAGCGACGAGGACATCCGCAAGGCGGTCGCTTTGCAATACGCAGCGCCGGACGCGCCGAAAGTGGTTGCCACCGGCAAGGGAGCCATTGCCGAGGCGATCATCGACAAGGCGCGGGAAGCCGGCGTGCCCGTGGAGGAAAACCCGGCGCTTGTCGACGCGCTGTCGACGCTGAAACTCGACGAGACGATCCCGGTCGATCTTTACAAGGCGGTGGCGTCGGTGATCGCGGCCGTGTTGCGGGCTGCGAAAAAGGCATAGGCTTTCCGATGGGAAAGTGCGCGAGCGCCGAGCATTTTTTGCTCCTAGACCAAGACCTACGATGATTGCGCCGCCGCTCGGCAACCCCTATTGTTCGCGCCGTCCCGATTTACGAGGATGAAGTCCCCGATGTTGAAGTATTGTCTGGTCGCAGCTTCGCTTGCCTTCGCCGGTCCCGCCCATGCCGCTGATACGTTGGCGCCGGTCCGATCAATCATGGCGGTGGCGACGGCCCTCTGGTCGAATGGAGATGGCGAAGCGGGCGATTATTTCGACGAGGCCCATATCGGCAACTTCAGCAAGCACATGCGTGAGCTTTACGCGGAAGCGACCAAGCATCCCGCCTTCGACAGCGAGGATGGAACCGGCAGTCCGTTCGACTACGATCCGATCATCCTTGGGCAGGATGGTTGCCCGCTGGAGGGATTAACCATCGAGGCGGATGGGAAAGACGGCGCTGCCACCGATGTCGTCGCCCGCTTCAAGCGCTTCGCCTGCATGGAGGACTCCTCCGATGAGGAGCGCAACGCCGTCACGGAGCTGCATTTCCGCGTCATTTCCGAGCGCGGTCGGCCGGTGATCGCCGACGTCATTTCGGGTGAAGACGGCGACCGCTATTCGCTGGCCGGAGCACTGACCGAAATCATCGGTCAGTGACGGCCTCGGCGCGGCGCGGCCGACCGGTCACGCGCCCCTGCCGTCCCAGCTCCGGAACGCCTCGACCACCGCGAGAATGTCCGAGTGCCGGCGGACCACCGTTTCCGCCCCCGCTTCCATCAGCGCTTCGGCATGTCCCGGCCAGGAATGGGCGCCGCCAGTGAAGCCGATCGCCCGCATTCCCGCGCGCACGGCGGCCGTTACGCCAGCGAACGAGTCCTCGACGACGATCGCCTCGGCGGGGTCGACGCCGAATTCGCGAGCCGCGTGGAGAAAGACGTTGGGATCCGGCTTGCCCTGACGGGTTCCGACCTCGCCGGCCGAGAAGACGTAAGGCTTGAAGCGGTCGTAGAGGCCGGCGCTGGTCAGTGCACGCCTGAGATAGGCCGATTCTGCATTGGAGCCGACGCAACGCGGACCATCGAGCGCATCGAGCAATTCGGCGATGCCGGGCACCGCCTTCACGTGCACGATGCGCCGGTCGAACTCCGCCTGGATGCGCTCCTTGATGCGGCCGCTGACCGGAAGCCCGGTCTCTTCGGACAGGATGGCTTCCATTTCGCCGCTGGCCAGACCCGCAAAGCGGGACGTCACTTCTTCGGCTGTGATGGCGAAGCCCTCCTCGTTGAGCACTTCCGCGGTAACCGCCGAGGAGATGATCTCGGAATCGATAAGTACGCCGTCACAGTCGAAAATGGTGAGCATGAGACAATCCGGGTTTGTTGAGGCTGGGTGGAAACGGCGCAGTTACTGGAAGGCCGTTTCCATGAAGGAGCGCAGCTTGCGTGAGTGCAGCCGTTCCGGCGCCATTTCGCGCAGCTTCTCCATGGCGCGCATGCCGATGGTCAGGTGCTGGCTGACCTGCCGCCGATAGAAGGCGCTCGCCATGCCCGGCAGCTTCAGCTCGCCATGCAGCGGCTTGTCGGAAACGCAGAGCAGCGTTCCGTAGGGCACTCGGAACCGGAAGCCGTTGGCGGCGATCGTCGCCGATTCCATGTCGAGGCCGATGGCGCGGGACTGCGAGAACCGCTGCACCGGCTCGCGCTGGTCGCGCAGTTCCCAGTTGCGGTTGTCGATGGTGGCAACGGTGCCCGTGCGCATGATGCGCTTCAGTTCGAGATCCTTGAGGCCGGTAACCTCGGCGACCGAACCTTCGAGCGCCACCTGGATTTCTGCCAGCGGCGGGATGGGAATCCAGAGCGGCAAGTCGGCATCGAGCACGTGATCGTCGCGCACATAGCCGTGCGCCAAGACGTAGTCGCCAAGTTGCTGGCTGCTTCTGAGGCCGGCGCAGTGGCCGAGCATCACCCAGGCATGTGGGCGGAGAACGGCGACATGGTCGGTGATCGTCTTGGCATTCGAGGGGCCGACGCCAATGTTGACCAGCGTGATTCCGGAGTGGTCGTCACGGATGAGGTGATAGGCCGGCATCTGCGGCAGGCGCTGCAGCTCCTCGCCCTCGACAGGCGCCGTCTCGCCGAGGGGTGTGACCTGGTTGCCGGGTTCCACGAAGGCGACGTAATCGCTCTGGCCGGATGCCATCATCTCGCGGGCGCGGGCGGCGAACTCGTCGACGTAGAACTGGTAGTTGGTAAACAGCACGAAGTTCTGGAAGAACCTTGGCGAGGTCGCCGTGTAGTGCTGGAGGCGGTGCAGCGAATAGTCGACGCGCGGCGCGGTGAACGGAGCCAGCGGCAACGGGTCGCCAATCTTGGGATCGAGCGTGCCATTGACGATGGCGTCGTCGGTGACGGCAAGATCGGGCACGTCGAACATGTCGCGCAGCGGGCGCGGCAGCGTGTCCATCAGCGCGCCTTCGACATAGGCCCCTTCGAAAAAGGCGAAGTGCAGAGGGATCGGCAGCGAGCTTTCACCGATCTCCACCGGAGCGTCGTAGTTGCGGATGATCACCGACAGCTGGTCCACCAGATAGGTCCGGAACAGTTCGGGCCGCGAAACGGTAGTCTCATAGATGCCGGGGCCGCTGAACTGGCCATAGGACAGGCGCGAGTCGGCGCGGCCATGCGTGTCGGTGGCCACACGGATCAGCGGGTAGTAGGCGCGGATGCGGCCTTCGGGAATGGCGCCCTGCACCACTGCCTCGAAAGACGACCGGAGGAACGCGGTGTTGCGGGCGTAGATCTCGATCAGCCGATCGACGGCTGCTTCCGCATCGCGGAAACTCGTCATGGGAAGGCGGGGGGGACTATCGATGAAAACGGGAGCCGGGCGCTCGGATGCGATCATGTCGGTCTCTTGCGGTACGTGCCCATGGTTGCTGACCCTCGGGCTGGTACCGCAAGGTCAATACCACAAGATGACGGGGAAGCCAGTCCCGTTTGTTCGCCGGACATCGGCCATCGCCTGAGGCTCACTCGAGATCGGGTGCGCGTCCGTTCCGGATCATAGGAATGGCCGGACCGGCGCTCTCCCCGAGCTGACCGAGAAGACGGACGTCGTCATGCACCTCCACAGCGCGGGCGTAGGGCACAAAGCCCATGTGCATGTAGAAGGGAAGAGCCTGCGGGCTGTCGAAGTTGCATGTGTGCAGCCAGAGGCGCTCCACGCCCGTCCGCGCGAAGGCGAGGTCGATCGCTTCCTGCATCAGCCAACCGCCGACACCGCCACCGACGGCGTCGGGCACCAGACCGAAGAAGGAGATTTCTGTCTCGCCGGACTTGGAAAGGTCCATCTCGACGATTCCCATGCGACGGCCATCCTTCACCGGGCACCAGGAGCGCAGATGGGGCAAGGCGAGCTTGGCTTCCAGCTTTTCGCGGCCGATCAACAGACGGGAGCTCCACAGCCACTCCCACCCAATCTCCCGATAGAGATCGAGAAAGGCGTCGGTGTCCCAGCGGTCGACGGGCTCAATCGCGTATCCGGCAGGAGCCGGCCGCCGGGGGCGGTCGGGCCGCTCGGTCACTTCCAGGAAGGTGGCGATATTGGCGAGCTTGCCGGGGGCGAGGGCGTGGTAGCCGTCGGGAAGGAAGGTTGTGTCAGTCATGGCTTCGTCTTTAGCCGAAGCCGGAAGGCACCGAAAGACGGCAGTCGCCAAATCGACGGGCGTGCCGGAGTTCCGGCCGCAGTCCTCAGGCCGCCTGTCGGGTGATGGCGCTATAGGCGGCGTTGATCGTGGCCATCCGCTCGGTTGCGACCCGTATGAAATCGGCCGGGAGGCCGCGCGCCTGCAGGCGGTCCGGATGATGTTCGGCGACCAGTCGTCTCCATGCCTTCTTCACGGCTGCATCGTCCGCGCCGGGCGGAAGGCCGAGCACGGCATAGGGACAGCGCGCATCTTCCCCGACATGGCGGGCGAACAGGCGGTGGAAAGCGGCCTGCGGCACGCGGAAGATGGCGGCCACCGTTTCAAGGAACGCGAGTTCGTCGTCATGCAGGCTGCCGTCGGCGGTAGCGATGACGAACAGACCGTCGAGGATGTCCTCGAGCGTCTCCATGTCCGATTCATAGAGGGCATGAATGCGCTCGGCGTAATACTCGTAGCCGGCTGTATCCTGCTTGGCGAGGTTGAAGAGGCGGGCGACGTGACGCTTCTCGTCCGGCGGCACCTGGAAGAGGCGCTCCACCACGGCCACTTCGTCGGCCGTGACGACACCGTCGGCTTTGGCCATCTTGGCAGAAAGCGCGATCATGGCAGACGTGAAAGCGACTTGACGCCGCGCTTCCGGCGACAAGGTTTCGCGTAGAACGTCGACCACGCACTGAAAGACGCAGGTGACCGCATCGGGAATGCGGGCAATGACGGCGGAGAATTGCTGCCAGAAGGTCATAATGATGGACCATAAGGCAAAATCGCTACCCTGGCGAGCCCGCAGGCGGCCGATCACGCCATTCACACCAGGATTTGACCGGTTCGGTCAACGAATCCTGTCGGACGGTTCTCAAGGCGCCGGCACGAACTCCAGACGGCCGCCATCGAGGCGGAAATAGCCGTCCTGCGACACCGGAAGCGTCAGCATGTCCTCGTGCGAAAGGCCGGCGTGAAGGCCACGCACCAACCGGCTGATGATCCCGTGGGTGATGACGACGGCGGGCGTTTCCGCCTCATCGTACCACGCACTGACGCGTGCCAGCACAACATCGAGTGCCTCGCCGCCCGGTGCCTGGAACTGCCAGTCGAACGGGCGGATGGATTGATCCTTGCCGAAGCGCGACAGGATGTCGTCGCGCGTCAACCCTTCCCAGTCGCCGAAATGAACCTCCATCAGCTTTGGCTCCTCGACGATGCTCATCGGCAGCGCCCGGCCGATCAGCTCGGCCGTGGCGCGGGTGCGCCCGAGCGGGCTGACATAAGCGCGGATCGGCTCGGCGCGCTGTCCGATTTCAGCGGCGAGCGCCCGGCCGATGCGGAGTGCCTGATCGCGGCCAAGTTCGGTGAGCGGGGAATCGTATTGCCCCTGGAAGCGCGCCTCGGTGTTCCAGAGCGTTTGTCCGTGTCGTACGAGATAAAGCATGCGTTGGGATCCGTTGGTACCGTCAGGCGGTCATCCTGAGGCGATTGATGAGATGCACGGCAATGCCGGCGATCAGCCCCCAGAACGCACCGGGGATGCCGAAGAAGCCGACGCCGGATGCCGTGACGAGGAAGGTGACGACGGCCGCCTCGCGGGTGTCCGGCGCGGAGAGGGCGGTCGAGGTGGAGGCGCCGAAAGCGCCGAGCAGCGCGAGGCCGGCCACTGCTTCGATGAGAACCGGGGGCGCTGCCGCGATGAAAGCGGTGGCGGCACCGGAGATCAGACCCACGATGACGTAAGCCACGCCACAGACGACGGCGGCCCAATATCGGTTGTCTTTGTCGGGGTCGGCATCCGGACCGGCGCAAAGGGCAGCGGTGATCGCGGCGAGGTTGACGGCATGGCCGCCAAACGGCGCCGCGAGAAGGGTGAATGCGCCGGTGTTCCTCAGTATGGGGCCGAACTCGGGCCGGTAGTCGTTGGCATTGAGGACGGCCATGCCGGGAATGTTCTGTGCCGCCATGGTGACCACGTAAAGAGGAAGCGCGGTGCCGATCAGCGCGGCGATGCTGAAATGGGGCATGACAAGCAGCGGCGCCGGCACGAGCCCTTCGGTGACAGCGGGGGGAATCGGCGTCGTCATGGCGATGATGACGGCAGCGACGATCACGGCGGCCGGCACGGCGAGCACCTTTCTCCAGAGGCCGACTGCGAGCCACGTCACCACGACCGCGAGACCGGCGAGCGGCGAGACGGCTACCGCCTTGACCGGTGCTAGGCACAGCGTGAGGAGCACGCCGGCCAGCATCGCCGAGGCGATCGGCGTCGGTATGGCGGCGACCGCGCGGCCAAGCGGTCTGACGACGCCCGACAGCATCAATAGCGCGCCCGTTATAAGGAAGGCGCCGACCGCGTAGGAATATCCGCCGGCCACCGCGCCGGAGGAGGCGAGCAACGCGGCGCCCGGCGTCGACCACGCGACGGAGATCGGCATCCGGAACCGAAGGCTGAGCAATATGCCTGAGAGTCCCATGGCGATGGTGACCGCCATCAGCCCGGAGGCAACCTCGGCAGGGGAGGCGCCCGCGGCGGAAAGACCGCGCACGACGACCGTGAAGGCACCGCCGAATCCGACGAAGGCCGCGATGAGGCCTGCGGCGACGGCCTGCGGCGAGGGACGGGAAGACATGTGTCGGTTCCGGTGAAAGAGGGAGAGGCAACGCCATCCAATCCGAAAGGCGATGGGTCATCAAGCCCAGTCGAGGGCGAACCGGTTCGCTGCCGGATCGTTTGGATGGCGACTCTCGTGAAAGGCAGCCCGACGTCCAACAGGCCTCCTTCCCTTACCTGGACAACCCGACTCTGCCCGGAGAGATTCGCCCTTGCCCGACCGGCAGCCCGCAGCCGGGCCTGTTGAAAGAGAGCGTGAACGCTAGCCGTTTGGTTATGAGTAGGTTCCCTGAGGTCTGTGGAAAATCGGCGGATGCTAATGGGTTGGAAACCGACAATTCCCTTTTGATGCAGAACCTTAACCTCTCGTTAATCCTCGTCTTCCGGGGGGTGGGGAGGTGCGTGACAAAACTGCAACATGGATTTTCGATTAGCCGCGCAAGGCGGATTGCCCGCGTCTTTCCCGTTGAAGACGGCCTCAGGATCGGCCATCACTATCACCGTGAGATTTCGGGAGACGGAACTCACCGCCAAGTGAAGTCGATCTGCCTGGGGTGGTTAGGCGGCGGAGCAAGGCGGCAAAGAACCGGAACCGGTTCCAAGCCAGTGATGATAACGGTCAGGCCGTTTGTTGTCAGGCAGGGAAGGGTTCCTTCTCTAGATGACTTTGGAGGTCAGGAAATGAACATGAAGACGCTGCTCGGCACCGCCGCCGGCCTGATGGTCGCCACGGGCGCTTACGCTGCCGACCTGCCGGGCGAAGCCGCTCCGGCCGCTGTTGACTACGTGAAGGTTTGCGACGCCTACGGCGCCGGCTTCTTCTACATCCCCGGCACCGAGACCTGCCTTGACATCTCTGGCCGTGTCCGCGCTCGTGTCGTGTACAGCAACAACTTCGGTGATATTGCCGCTGCTGGCTCGCCCATCCGCCTTGGCGACAAGGTTAACTTCAAGGCCGACGCCCAGGTCAAGTTCGATGCCCGCACGGCTTCCGATCTCGGCACCGTTCGTTCGTTCTTCGTCCTGCAGCTCGACAGCGCCAGCGGCGCTCTCTCGGCTGACGATGCCTTCATTCAGGTCGGTTACCTGACGGTTGGTAAGTTCGGCAACGCCTATGGCGACGTGTTCTACGGTGACACCGGCGCCATCTACGGCGAGTTCGACAAGAGCGGTGTTGGCGCCCAGGTCATGGTCGACAACCTCGGTGGTGGCTTCTACGTTGGTGCCGGTTTCCAGGGCCTGGACAACGGCAGCAAGTGGCAGCCGACCATTTGGACGACCGGCAACAGCGCCGACATCATGTACACCGGTCGCGTCGGTATCACCGGCCAGTCCTGGGGTGCTGTCGACCTGTCGGCCATCTACGAGGCCCACGACCTCGGCAACAACGACATGTGGGGCCTCAAGGCCACTGCCGACCTCAAGCTGGTCGACAAGCTGAACGCTCGTCTCGTCGGCACCTATGTCGATTACGACGCTGACAACTACTTCGGCGCTGCTGGCGCTCTGAAGTACCAGGCGACGGACGCTCTGGCTGTTTACGCCGGTATCGGTTCGAAGTTCTGGGACAAGGCCAAGGATCAGGTCATCGCTCAGGTCGGTGCTGATTACGCGTTCACCCCGGACCTCATCCTGACGGCCGAAGTGAACTACACCAGCGACGTGCTGTTCACCAAGACCGGTCAGACGTCCATCACCGACGACACCTGGTCGGGCATGCTCAAGCTGACCCGTAACTGGTAATATCGATCCCCTCTGGGGTTTGAGGGAAAGGCCCGGTTCGTCCGGGCCTTTTCTATTTTAGTTGCCCGCGCAGTGCTTGCGGTGACGACATTTTTGCCTTGGTCGTCATTTGTTTGGCGAGTGTGCTCCCCGGGTAATTGCTTTTCGCAAATGCCGTTTCGTATTCTCTGCCTTGCAAACGGATGGATTATGTCCGGGCGTGCGGAGGCGGGAGATGGTTCGCTGGCAGATCTCGGCGATACTTGGCGTGACGGCGGCGGTTGCCGTGACCGCGGCGGCGCTCATCAGTCGCACGACGGAAATTGCCGTCGATCTTGGAACACGTGCCGGACAGGTGCTGGCCGGCGAGGTGACCAGTTGGGCCTCCGTCGATGTACGCGGCCGCGACGTGTTCCTGCGGGGTGATGCGCCATCCGAAGAGTATCGTCAGTTGGCGATCGAGCGACTGAGCCGGCTCTACGGGGTTCGCACGGTCGATGCGTCTGCAACCGGGCTGCTACCGGAAGTTCATCCCTACGTTACCAAGTTCGAGCGGAGTGGCGGCACCGTGACGCTGTCCGGCGCCGTACCCTCTCTGCCGGACAGGGCTCGCATCTTGGGTGCCTTGGCTGCGGCGGCTCCCGGACTCGGCGTGACCGACCACAGTCTGCTGGCGCGCGGCAAGGCCGACGATCGCTATTTCGACGTTCTCAGAGCGCTCTACGGATTGCCGGCTCTGCTGTCGCAAGGGGATGTGTCACTCGCCGACAGGACGGTAATTGTCAATGGCGAGGCCGTCAGCAACGCCTCCTACGATCGGCTGAAGTCTTTTGCACCGACGCTCCCGGAAGGCTACAGCCTGGAGGCCGTCAACGTGTCGCGGCCGCTGGCCTCGCCCTTTATCTGGTCCATCGATCGCGATGACAGCGGCGTCACGGTATCGGGGGTGGTGCCCGACCCGGAGACGCGTGCCGGCCTGCTCGACGTGGTGCGGCAAGCCGTCGGGCCGCGTAATGTGTTCGATAATCTAGATTATGCGTCGGGCGCGCCGGATGGGTTCGCCGATGTTGCCGAAGCGGCGGCAGACTATATCGATCTCCTGGCATCGGCACATATCTCGCTCAGCGACCGAACGCTGGTCGTATCAGGCCGTGCGGCGAGTCCCGAGGCCTATCGCACGCTCAATGCCTATCTGGAGACTTGGAATCCGCCCGGTTTCTATCTTCAAAAGTCCATCGCATTGCCGATTGTCGATCCGTTTACGCTGACGGTCTCGAAGAGTCGCGGCCGCGTGACGATCACCGGCTTCGTGCCGACGGATGATGTGCGGGATGGGTTGGTCACCGCAGCGCAAGCCATTACCGGTGAAAGCGAGCCGGTGGTCGAGACGACGCTTGCCGATGGCGCCCCGGACGATTTCGGTGCGGCGGCCGAGTTCGCGGTCGGTCTTCTTGCCAAGCTCAATGAGGGCACGGCACTGTTGTCGGGCACACATCTGACGCTTTCCGGCGCGGCGGCGACATCGGGTGATCTCGTCGAGCTCGAGGCTGCCATTGCCAACCCACCCTCCGGCTACGATGTTGGCAACGGCGTTACGCCTCCAGTGGTCTCGCCCTACGTCTGGTCGATGACCAGAGATGCGGAGCAGCTCACCATCGGCGGTTCCGCTCCATCGGAAGCGGTTCGTTCGGCCATCCGCGCTGTTGTCGACGGCACGTCCGGCGATCTTGGTCTTGTCGACCGGTCTGGGCTTGGCGCCGGCCTCGATCCCGCCGTCGACCTTGTCGCCGTGGCGCGCAAGGCTGCTGCCATTCTCGGGCAACTCGATGCCGGAGAGGTGCGTTTCGTTGGCAACGCGCTGTCGGTGACGGGCAAGGCGGCAACGGGCGACGACAAAGCGGCGGTCGCCGAGGAGCTCGACGACCTGCCCGGCGGTGTGAGCAAGGGCAGCATCGACGTTTCGGCGCCGGACGCGTTTCGTTTCTTCGTCGAACGTGGGCTCGATACGGTGACGCTCGACGGCGATCTTGCCGATGAGGCCATGCGCAAGGCGGTCCGTACGGTCGCAGACCAGGCATTCGGCAAGGCCGATATTCTCGACTCCGCAGCGGTGGCGACAGCCGTTCCTGCGAACGCGCGAGAGGCTGCTTTATTTGCGATCCGGGCCGCATCGCTTCTCGCCAAGGGTAACGTCAGCGTCGAAGGCGCCGCGATCAGGGTTGCTGGCAATGCTTTCACGGCCGCCGGCGCTGCGCGCCTGCCCTCAGAGCTTTCGGCGGCGGTGCCTTCCGGCTACGCGCTTGAAGTCGCGGTCACCGCGGCGCCCGCCGAACCGCCGCTTGAGGTGGCCGCTTGCGGCGAGGCCATTCGAAATGTGCTCGATCGCAATCCCATCCGGTTTGACGACGGATCGGCCACCATCGCTCCCGATAGTTGGGGGGTGGTCGATCGGCTTGGTGGCTTGGCGCTCCGATGCCCGACCGCGCGTTTCGCCTTGATCGCCACCGCGTCGGGTATCGATGCCGTCAAGGCGCAGTCGCTCGGTGAAGCGCGAGCGCGAAGCGTAGCCGGTGCCTTCGCCGAGATCGGCATTGACCCCGCCCGACTTGCGACCAGTGGTGTCGGCGGCGGCCCGGACGGATTTTCCATCACCTTGGCAGCGCCGTGATCGGGAGACGATGATGCTCTACCTTGCAATCATGCTCTGGCCCTATCTGCTGATCGCCTTTGCAGCCGGGCTTGTCATCGGATGGTTCGGCTCCGACCGCATCGACGCCTGACCTTTGTCGTTCGGCTGCCTCTCTCCCACCGGGGTTCATCATGGCCATTCTGATCATCGAAGCCTTCTTCCTGACGGCGATCGCAGTCGGTGCCGGTGCGCTGGTCGGCGTTCTCGTCAAGCAATGGTTCGGCCGCCGCACGGTCGGAAATGAGCGCCTGACCGAGGTTATGGCTGCTGCCGAAGCGGCGGAGGCCAATGCCGCCGTTGGGATCTATTCAAGTCCGGCTCCGGCCTCGCCTGCGCCGGAGGTTGAGCCTGTCGTGGTGGCGGAAGCCGCGCCGCCGACGATCCTGAAACCGGCCGCCCCGGAGGCGTTGTCCGGCCCAGCGGCCGAAGTCTCGGCGGGGCTTGATCGCATCGCCACCGCCGACCGTGTCGGCGAGCGGCCGCCGGCCTTGCCGGGGCCACGCGCCGACGGAGCCGACGATCTCCGGCGCATCAGGGGAATCGGGCCCCAGAATGCAACGCGATTGAACGCGCTCGGCATCTATCATTACGAACAGATTGCTGCCTGGACGCCGGTCGAGGTGCGCTGGGTCGGTGCCTACCTGGCGTTTCCCGGACGGATCGAACGCGAGGATTGGATCGCCCAAGCCAGGGCGCTGGCGGCTGGTACCCGGACCGAAGCCGAGGTCTGACGCGCCTGGAAGACGCTCAACGGCGCATCGGACGACGAGACCGAGTATTTCAGTCTGCCTCTGGAGTGATCGGTGCTTGTGGCGCCATTTTCGGCTTGCGCAGCAGCAAGACCAGGGGCAACGCCGCGATCGACACGTACATCATCAGCTGGAAGTCGTCGACATAGGCGATCATCGTTGCTTGCAGCGTGGTGATCTGATCGAGGACGGCTGCGAACGGGCCGGAACCGGCACTCATGCCAACGGCGTGGGCCGCCGCATCGACGCTCGGCGAGAAAACCGTGATCCGCTCGGCAAGTTCGGCATGGTTCACCTGGATGTTGCGCGTCAAGACAACCGACACCATGGAAATGCCGATCGACGAGCCAATGTTGCGCACCAGACTGAACAGCGCGGCGCTCTCGGTTCTGAGTTCGGGTGGCAGCGTGGCAAACCCCACCGTCGACATCGGCACGAACACCAGTCCGAGGCCGAACCCCATCGATACGCCGGTATAAATGATTGGCCATGAGTCCATGTCGGCGGTGAAGCCGGTCATCCCCCGGAGCCCCCAGGCCGTGAAGCCGAGACCGACGACGATGATGAGGCGGGGATCGATGAAACGCAGCAGTCGGCCGACCAACAGCATGGCGATCATGGTTCCGATGCCGCGTGGTGCCAGCACGAGACCGGTGGTCACCGTCGGAAAGCCCATGATGCGTTGCAGAAGGGGTGGCAGCAGCGCGGTCGTGGCAAGCAGCACCACGGAAATGGCAAAACTGAAAATGCTGGCCGCCACGTAGTTGCGATCGCGGAAAATCTGCGGGTGAATGAAAGGATGCTCGGCCGTCGCCGAATGGACGACGAAGCACCAGAGCGCCGCGGCTGCAAGCGCGGCTTCAATGACGATCTCCGGCGAGGAGAACCAGTCGAGCTGTTCGCCTCGATCGAGCATCAGCTGGAGCGAGCCGACGAACAGGCCCAGAAAGGCGAAGCCGACGAAATCAAAGGACCGACTGTGGCGCGGCGAAGCCGGCATGGTGAAGGCAATGCCGAGGAAGGCGAGCAGGCCGACGGGAACGTTGATGTAGAACACCCAGCGCCAATCGAAGCTGTCGGTCAGCCAGCCGCCCAACGTCGGTCCGAGAACCGGAGCCACCATGATGCCGGCGCCCCAAAGGGCCATTGCCTGCCCGTGTCGCTCACGCGGATTGATGTCGAGCAGCACGGCCTGCGACAGCGGCGCGAGCGAAGCGCCAAACACACCCTGCAGCACGCGGAACAACACCATCTCGGTCAGGCTACCGGCCATGCCGCAGAGGCAAGAGGCCAACGTGAAGCCCGCCACCGAGATCAGGAACAGGCGCTTGCGGCCGATGGCGTCCGCTATCCAGCCGGTCAGCGGCATGACGATCGCCGACGCGACGATATAGGAGGTCAGCACCCAGTTGATCGTGTCCTGCGCCGCTCCGAGACTACCTTGCATCGAGGGAAGAGCGACGTTGGCGATCGTCGTATCAAGCACCTGCATGATCACCGCCAGCATGGTGGCGAGCGACAGCAGGCCGCGATGCGGCACCTTGGTGAGGTCGGCGCCGGCGGTCATCTGGCGGCAAGCTTCTTTGATTCCGCCGCGAAACCCAGCGCGTCTAGCGCTGTCCGTAGGAAGGCGGGCAGCGGCCGGACGAAGCCGGTGTCGACACCGACGCCTACGCTGAGGCCTGCCTTCAACGGCAATGAGGTTGGCTCGTCGAGCGCGATCCGGACGGGCACGCGCTGCACGACCTTCACCCAGTTGCCCGTGGCGTTTTGCGCCGGCAGCAGCGAGAAGATCGCGCCAGTGCCGCCGCCCAAGCTATCGACATGCCCTGCGATCGTCACGTCGGGATAGGCGTCGAGTGTCAACTCCGCCGCCTGTCCGGGGCGCATGTGGCCGAGGTCGGTTTCCTTGAAGTTGGCTTCCACCCAGGTGCTGGTGGTGTCGATGATCGCCATGACCGGACTGCCGCTACCGACATATTGGCCGACCTGCAGATTGGCCACTTGGCTGACGGTGCCGGTCGTCGGTGCGCGAACGACGGAACGCTTCAGGTCGAGACGGGCACTATCTTGTGCGGCAAGGGCGCCGAGCACCGATGGATGCTTGTCGGTCTCGACGTTGGCGTCGCCACCGAGCGCGACCAACGTGTCGGTTACGCCTTGCTCGGTCTCGGCCACCGCTTGTCGAGCGAGATCGAGGTCATGGCGGGCGCTGTCATATTGCGCCTCGGTCGTGTTGCCGGTCTGCCGAAGTTTCTCCTGGCGTCCGAACTGCACTTCCTGGAAGGCGAGAGTATTGCGCGCCGTTTCAGCCTTGAGCTCGGCGTCTTTCAGGCGGGTGCGCAATTCCTCGACCTGCAGGCGCGCAAGCGCCACGGCTCCGTCGGCTTTTTCAAGCGCGATTCGATAGGCGGCATCATCGATCCGGAACAGCACGTCGCCGGGTTTCACCGTCTGGTTCTGTCCGACCAGCACTTCGGCGATGCGTCCCTCCACTTCGGGGGCAACCAACACCTTGTTCTGCTGCACATAGGCGTTGTCGGTCGAGGCCCATCGTCCACCGCTCACCCAATACCAACCGCCGACTGCGGCGAGCGCAAGGGGGAACGCGGCCATCAACAGATAGCGAAGTCCGCGCCGGCGTGGCTTCGGGGAAGGATTGGCCGAACCGGGCGCCGGTGTTGCCGGGGTGGTCGAGGCAGTCCTCGCGTCTTGGGTATCGGACATTTCTCGTCAGTCTTTCTGTCCCGGCTGGGTCCGGGTGGAGTTGGCGGTGTCGGCCGATGTCGGAGAGGGCTGATCCTCGCCGGTCATGGCGGAAAGGTTGGCGTGGACGCGCCCGAGCAAGTTGGTGAG
The DNA here is from genome assembly GCF_950100655.1 of Pleomorphomonas sp. T1.2MG-36. Taxonomy (NCBI): domain Bacteria; kingdom Pseudomonadati; phylum Pseudomonadota; class Alphaproteobacteria; order Hyphomicrobiales; family Pleomorphomonadaceae; genus Pleomorphomonas; species Pleomorphomonas sp. T1.2MG-36. Next base: position 101,457 of record NZ_CATNLY010000023.1, on the reverse strand, counting down.
GATTTCCTCTTCCTCGGGCGTGATGCCCATAAGGGCCTCTTTGAACAGCGCCTGGGCCGTGGCCCGCATGCGTTCGAGCCCGGGCCGGGCATCCTCGGTGATGTGAATCAGGCGGGCGCGTCGGTCGCTGGGGTCCGGCCGGCGTTCCACGAGGTTCATGACCTCAAGACGGTCGACCATGCGGCAAATGCTGATTGGCTCGACGCCAACGAGATCGGCCAGGGTTGCCTGGTTCACGCCTTGCCGCTTGGCGACGCGGGCGAGTACCTGCCACTGGGCGCGCGACATGCCGGTCGTCTCGGCGAAACGGTCGAACCGCTTCTTTACGAGGCGGTCGATCTCATGGACCAAGCTGCCGATGGTGGGTGTCCAGTTGCTCATGCGCGTCCATTATATGATAAGCATGCTTATGATGACGGCAAATATAGTAAGCTAGGTAAAATAATGGTGAGCGACGGGTAGGGCGAACACGCAGCGGCAGGCACTCCGGGGCTGACGATGACCGTTGGCTCTTGCCATGGACGGCGGTTTCCCCTATATCCCGCGCCATTCCACACGCGGGAGCCGCGGGTGCGCTTAGGCGTTCCCTCCGGTCGGTCCGGGCAGCGTTGTCCGGCTGATTCCTCCCGCGGAGGCCAAACCGGAAAAAGGTACCACTTCTATGGCTCTTCCCGAGTTCACCATGCGCCAGCTCCTTGAGGCTGGCGTCCATTTCGGTCACCAGACGCACCGCTGGAACCCGAAGATGAAGTCTTACATCTTCGGTTCGCGCGCCAATGTCCACATCCTCGACCTCGCGCAGACTGTTCCGCTCCTTCACCAGGCCCTCAAGGCTGTGTCCGACACCGTCGCCCGCGGCGGTCGCGTGCTGCTCGTCGGCACCAAGCGCCAGGCCCAGGAAGAGATCGCCGAAGCGGCCCACCGTTCGGCTCAGTATTACGTCAACAGCCGTTGGCTCGGCGGCATGCTGACCAACTGGAAGACCATCTCCGGTTCGATCCAGCGCCTTCGCAAGCTCGACGAGACGCTCAATTCCGAGCTGTCGGCCCGCCTCACCAAGAAGGAACGTCTGGTGATGACCCGCGAGCGCGACAAGCTGGAGCGCGCGCTCGGCGGTATCAAGGATATGGGCGGCACGCCCGACCTGATCGTCGTCATCGACACCAACAAGGAAAAGAATGCCATCGACGAAGCCCGTCGCCTCGGCATTCCTGTCGCCGCCATCCTCGACTCCAACAGCGATCCGGATGGCATCACCTTCCCGGTTCCGGGTAACGACGACGCTGGCCGTGCCATTTCGCTCTACTGCGATCTGATCTCGCGCGCCGCCATCGACGGCCTGTCGCGCGCCATGGGAGCCATGGGCGAGGACATCGGAGCCGCTGAGCAGCCGATGGACGAGCCGGCGCTCGCCGACGATGCGGCTGCCGCCGAGGCCAACGCCTGATCCACGCTTCGGCGTGATCTAGCCAGCGCTAATCGGGCGGTTCCTTCGAGGGGCCGCCCGACCTGTTAGAAAGCCCGCCGGTCGGCGGGCGCTTGAACCGAGAGTGCCAGCCGGCATCGGGGCGGCCGAAAGGTAGTCCTGCATTCGTTCATCGGCCCGTCAGGACGGTCCGTTATCAATCCGGCTGCGGGCGTTCGAGGTTTCACGACAAAGACGAGGGTCACATGAACATTTCCGCCTCACAGGTGAAGGATCTCCGCGAGAAGACCGGCGCCGGCATGATGGACTGCAAGCACGCCCTGGCCGAGAACAATGGCGACATCGAAGCCGCCATCGACTGGCTGCGCGCCAAGGGACTTTCCAAGGCCGCCAAGAAGGCTGGCCGTGTCGCCGCCGAAGGTCTGGTCGGCGTCGCCACGGGCGACAAGACCGCCGCTGTCGTCGAAGTGAATTCGGAAACCGATTTCGTCGCCCGCAACGACGCCTTCCAGGGACTGGTGCGCGCCGTCGCCGCCGTCGCCGTGGACAAGGGCGGCGATGCCGCTGCCATCGCTGCCGCGACCTATCCGGGCAAGGCGCATTCGGTCGAGGCCGAGGTCAAGGAACTGATTGCGACCATCGGCGAGAACATGGGCTTCCGTCGCGCGGCCGCCCTCAAGGTTTCGGCCGGTGCCGTTGCCACCTACATTCACTCGGCCATCGCCGACGGTCTTGGCAAGATCGGCGTTCTCGTCGCCCTCGAGTCGACCGGTAACGTCGAAGAGCTCCTCAAGCTCGGCCGCCAGATCGCCATGCACGTTGCGGCGACTTCGCCGCTCGCGTTGGCTGCTGAGGAAATCTCGGCCGATGTCATCGAGCGCGAACGTGCCATCTTCATCGAGCAGGCCAAGGAGTCCGGCAAGCCGGCCGCCGTCATCGAGAAGATGGTCGAAGGCCGCATTCGCAAGTTCTACGAAGAATCGACACTCCTGAAGCAGGCCTTCGTGATCAACCCCGACCTGACCGTCGAAGCCGCCGTCAAGGCTGCCGAGGCGACGGTCGGCGCGCCGATCAAGGTCACCGGCTTCGTGCGCTTCGCCCTCGGTGAGGGCATCGACAAGGGCGAGAACGATTTCGCCGCCGAAGTGGCCGCCGCCGCCGGTCAGGCCTGAGCGATATTCCCAACTGAATCCGATGAGGGCGCCGACTGGTTCGGCGCCCTTGTCATGTCTGCCTCTCCCTCGCATGGCAACTGTCTTGATAATACCTCTCATGGGGGTTTCCATCGAAGGCGATGCGGGGTAGTTGGAACGCTTTAGGAACCTGTCCTTTCTCGGAATCGCCTTTTCTCGAAAAATTCGGAGTTTTGCCCATGACCGAGCTCAAGTATCGCCGCGTCCTGCTCAAGTTGTCGGGCGAGGCCCTGATGGGCGACCGCGGCTTCGGAATCGACTCCAAGGTGGTCGACCGGCTTGCCGGCGAAATCGTCGAGGCGCATCGGCTGGGCATCCAGGTCGGCGTGGTGGTCGGCGGCGGCAACATCTTCCGTGGCGTATCGGTGGCCGCCGACGGTGGCGACCGGACGACCGGAGACTATCTGGGCATGCTTGGTACGGTGATGAACGCGCTCGCCATGCGCTCGGCCATCGAACGGCTCGGGGTGCCGGCCGTCGTGCTGTCGGCCATAGCCATTCCGGCCCTTTGCGAGACCTTCACCCAGCGCGAGGCCTTGCGCCATTTCGCGGCCAACAAGGTGATCGTCTTCGCCGCCGGTACCGGCAATCCCTTCTTCACCACCGACTCGGGCGCTGCCTTGCGTGCCGCCGAGATGGATTGCGACGCCCTGCTCAAGGGAACGCAGGTCGATGGCGTTTACACCGCGGATCCCAAGAAGGATCCCACCGCGCGCCGCTACGAACGCCTGACGCACCAGGAAGTGCTTTCGAGAAACCTGCAGGTCATGGACGCGGCGGCGATTGCACTTGCCCGCGACAATAAGATTCCGGTAGTGGTGTTCTCAGTCCATGAGCATGGCGCATTCGTCAATGTTCTGAAGGGCAAGGGTCTTTGCACCGTCATCGACGGATAACAACAGCGAGCGCCGGCGGCCCCCGCTGCCCGTGAGCGGCGAAAGGTTGGCACGGCGCCGATCAGTTCTGGAAGGTTGGCAAGATGGCCGATGAAGACTACGACATCAACGACCTGAAGCGCCGCATGCAGGGCGCGCTCAGCGTGTTCAAGAACGATCTCGCCGGCCTTCGTACCGGTCGTGCCAGCGCGAGCCTTCTCGACCCGATCGTTGTGGTGGCTTATGGCAGCACGATGCCGCTCAATCAGGTGGCCACGGTATCCGTCCCCGAATCGCGCATGCTCTCCGTCCAGGTATGGGACAAGGGCATGGTTCACGCTGTTGACAAGGCGATCCGCGAGTCGAATCTCGGCCTCAATCCGATTATCGAGGGAACGCTTCTGCGCTTGCCGATCCCGGAGCTCAACACCGAGCGCCGCAAGGAACTGGTGAAGATCGCGCACAAATACGTGGAGGCCACCAAGGTTGCCATTCGTCACGTGCGTCGCGACGGGCTCGATGAGCTGAAGGACCTCGAGAAGGAAGGCTTGATCTCCGAAGATTCTCTGCGCGTCTATTCGGATCGCGTGCAGAAGATAACGGACGAGGCGATTACCGAGGCGGATCGGATGCTGGCCGCCAAGGAGCAGGAGATCATGCAGGTCTGATCCCAAAGGGTTGGCTGGGCGGATCTTCGAGGTCATGGGGAGGGACAGGTCGGACATGGTGCGGCTCGGAACGGCGCCGGCGGAAAACGCTGCGAAGGCGGGTCTGCCGCGTCATGTTGCCATCATCATGGACGGCAACGGGCGGTGGGCGCGTTCGCGCGGCCTGCCGCGCGCCGAAGGGCACCGGCGCGGCGTGCAGTCGATCCGCGATGTCGTTGGGCACGCCAAGGCCATCGGCTTAGAGTGGCTGACCGTTTTCGGGTTCTCATCGGAAAACTGGTCGCGACCGGCCGACGAGGTCAGCGAGCTGATGGGGCTCCTGAAACTGTTCATTCGCCGGGACCTTGCCGAACTGACGCGCGGCAACGTCCGGGTCCGGGTGATCGGCGGCCGCGATAATCTGTCCGGCGACATAGCCGCGCTGCTGATCGAGGCTGAAGAGAAGACGGTCGGCAATACAGGTCTCAATCTCGTCATCGCCTTCAACTATGGCAGCCGGGACGAAATTGCCCGGGCGACGAAGGCCATTGCCCGTGAGGTGGCCGCCGGTCGTTTGGGAGCGGATGAGGTTACCGCCGATCTCATTGCCGCAAGGCTTGATACCGCCGGCATGCCCGATCCCGACCTCATCATTCGCACGAGCGGCGAACAGCGGCTTTCCAACTTCCTTCTTTGGCAGGCCGCCTATGCCGAGTTCGTCTTCGTTCCAGATTATTGGCCGGACTTCAATGGCGTCGCGTTCGATCGGGCGATCGCCGAGTATCTCGGTCGCGAGCGCCGCTTCGGCGGATTGCCACAGAAAGACGAGGCCCGATGACCGCGCCGACTCCCAAGTCAGGCAAGCCTGCCTCCGAGCTCGTTTTGCGGCTGCTGTCGGCCATCGTGCTCGCGGCGGCAACCATCGCTGCGCTTTGGGCCGGCGGCTGGATCTTCGCAGCGCTTGCCGCCGTCGCCGCCGTGCTGATTCTGCGTGAGTGGATGACGATGAGCGGGCCCTTCTCCTTCCGGGCCGCGCCCTGGGCCTTGATGGCTTTCGTGGCCGTCACCGTGATGACGGCGCGCGACGAACCGCTGCAATCTCTTGGTTTCGCAGCGTTGGTGGCGGCGGCGTTGCTTTTGGCACGTGTCACCGAGCCGCGTGTCGGCTGGTTGTCGCTCGGCATCCTCTATGCCGGTGCGCCGGCCGTTGCCGTCGTCGCGTTGAGGGGGGCGGACATGTTCACCTTCGAATCGACCGGCGCGATCGCGGTGGTTTTCGTTCTAGCCGTCGTCTGGGCCACCGACACGGCGGCCTATTTTTCCGGTCGGCTGATTGGCGGGCCGAAGTTGGCACCGCGGTTCTCGCCGAAAAAGACATGGTCGGGTGCTCTCGGCGGGGCGCTTGCCGGCGTTGTCGTGGGCTGTCTGGTGGTTGCCGCGGCCGGCGTGAGCGTCAGCGCCATTTTGGTGCTGATCGCGCTGGTGATGTCGGCGGTGGGGCAAGTGGGTGATCTCGCCGAGTCCGCCATGAAGCGCCACTTTGGCGTCAAGGACTCGGGTGTGCTCATTCCCGGTCACGGCGGCATCATGGATCGCGTGGATGGCCTCGTGGCAGCGCTTGTCGTCGCGGCCGCGATCGGTCTTGGACGAGATTGGTACTCGGGCGGCGGCATCGCCGCTGGCCTTCTCATCTGGTGATGACAATGACATCGACGACGGAGGCAGGGGCAGGCGGGGAGATCTCGGGAGATCAGGTGCCGCGACGGCTATCCATTCTGGGCGCTACCGGATCGATCGGTCTGAACGTTCTGGATCTGGTCGCCGCCGAGCCCGATCGGTTCGAGGTCGAGGCGCTGACCGCTGGCAGAAACGCGCGTGAACTTGCCGCGCTTGCCGTCCGCTTTTCCGCCCGGATTGCCGTGGTTGCCGATCCCTCGGCCTACGCGGAGCTTCGCGATCGCCTTGCCGGTACCGGTATCGAGACGGCGGCTGGCGCCGAGGCTGTCGCCGCCGCTGCGGCCCGGCCGAGCGATATCCTCGTGTCGGCGATCGTCGGCTTCGCCGGTCTCGCCCCCAGTCTTGCCGCGCTCGGCGCCACGCGGATTCTCGCCCTGGCCAATAAGGAAACGCTGGTCTCCGCCGGCCCCCTGTTCCTGGCGACGGCGCAGCGTGCCGGTACCCGCATTCTGCCGGTGGACAGCGAGCACAACGCCATCTTTCAGGTCTTTGAGACCGACAATGCCCGAAACGTGTCCGAGGTGATCATCACCGCGTCCGGGGGGCCGTTCCTAAGGACGCCGAAAGAGCAACTCGCCACCGTTACGCGCGACATGGCGCTGAGGCATCCCAAGTGGAGCATGGGGCCGAAGATCACCATCGATTCGGCGACCTTGATGAACAAGGGGCTGGAGCTGATCGAGGCTTACAGGCTCTATCCGGTTTCGGTCGATCAGCTCTCGGTTCTGGTGCATCCACAGTCGGTGGTGCACGGCCTCGTTCGTTACAAGGATGGCTCCTTGCTCGCCGAGCTCGGCGTGCCCGACATGCGCACGCCGATCGGCTATTGCCTCGCCTGGCCGAAGCGTCGCCCGACGACCGTCAAGCCGCTCGACCTTGCCATGGTGGGAACGCTGACCTTTGAAGCGCCCGATCGCGACAGGTTCCCCTGTCTGCCTCTTGCCGAAGCGGCGATGCGGCGGGGTGAGGGCGCTCCATGCGTTCTCAATGCGGCGAACGAGGTCGCAGTCGAAGCCTTTCTTGCCGATCGAATCGGCTTTCTGGATGTCGCCCGCGTCGTTGAGGCGACCCTTGACAGAATTGACGGCGAGGGCGGTCTTTCGGAACCGGCGTCGTTGCCCGGCGCGATCGAACTCGACGGTTGGGCTCGCAAGATCGCCTCGGCCTGCCTATAGTGAGGCGGATGAGACGCCCTTGATGCCATCGGCGATCGAGGCAGGCAGGATCTCAAGAGGGTGAAGCATTGGATTTTCTCACGGCAACCGGCGGCACGCTGATCGGGACGGTGATTCCCTTCCTGGTCGTGCTGACGGTGGTGGTCTTCGTTCACGAGCTCGGGCACTTCTGGGTCGCGCGCCGAGCCGGCGTCGCCGTCAGCGTTTTTTCGATCGGCTTTGGCCCGGAGCTCCTGGGGCTGACCGATCGCAAAGGTACGCGCTGGAAGCTCTCGGCCATCCCGCTTGGTGGCTACGTACGCTTCATCGACGACGCCAATGCGGCTAGCCAACCGGGCGAGAAGTCGTCCGATCCCGGCGCTTTCCAGTCGAAAGGCCTTGTCGCCCGCGCAGCCGTGGTTGCGGCCGGGCCGGCCGCCAATTTCCTGTTCGCCATCGCCGTGCTAGCCGCCCTCTTCTATGCCTTCGGCAAGCCGATGATCGCGCCGATGGCTGGGGCCGTTGAACCGGACAGCCCGGCTGCGGAAGCTGGGTTTCTGCCGGGGGACCGCATCTTGGCCATCGACGGCAGTCCGGTTGAAAGCTTCGCCGACATCCAGCGCGTCGTCATGTTGCAGAACGGAGTCGAGCTGGCCATCGACGTCGATCGTTCCGGCAGCCGGATGACACTGCATGCGACGCCGCGTTCGCGAGAGATCGTCGACGGTTTCGGCGAGAAGCAGATCGTGCCGGTTCTCGGCTTGAGGCAGACCAATCCGACCGTCGAACTGCGCAGCTTCGGGCCGTTTGGCGCTGTTCGCGAGGCGGCGCGTGAAACGTGGTCGATCGTCGACAGCACGCTGTCTTCGGTCGCCGGAATGTTCTCCGGACGTACCTCCACGGCCCAGATCAGTGGTCCGATCGGCATCGCTCGCGTCAGCGGGCAGGTGGCAGCGCTGGGTCTGATACCGCTTATTAACCTTGCTGCCATTCTGTCGATTTCGATCGGTCTCATTAACCTCTTCCCAATCCCCATGCTGGACGGTGGACATCTGGCATTTTATGCGATCGAAGCGTTGCGCGGACGTCCGCTGCCGGAACGGGCCCAGGAGATAGGCTTCGGCATCGGATTCGCTATCGTCTTGGGGCTGATGGCCTTTGGCGTGCTGAATGATATCGCCAAGATCGCATCGGGTTAGGCCCCGCTCGTGACCTTAGGGTCACGCATGACAGGGAAAACGGCACCACTCATGGCAAGGTCGCTTGCGCATCGTGGCAAAGACTGTAAAAACCTTTTGATCGGAATCTGTAACAAGGGTTCCCAATCGGCTTTGGCCGCAGAAATTCGGGTACGTGATTAAATGCGCTCATTCAAGGAATGGACGAAAGTCGTCGCCGCCTCCGCTGCCTTGCTCGTCGCGGCACCTTTGTGGGGCGGATCTGTCCCGGAGTTGGGTGCAATCTCGGCCGAGGCGGCAACTGCCAGTCGGGTAACTGTGGTCGGCAACACTCGCGTTGAGCCGGAAACGGTCGCTGCCTACATCAAAGGCACTCCAGGTCGTCCGCTGAGCGCCGCTGAAGTCGACGAGTCGATCAAGGCCCTGTTCGCGACCGGCATGTTCTCGGACGTGCAGATCAGCCAGTCCGGCGGTCGCGTGACTGTCAAGGTGGTCGAGAACCCGGTGATCGCGCGTGTCGCCTTCGAGGGTAACGACGCCCAGTCCGACGAGATGCTGAAAGGCGCCATTGAGCTGCAGCCGCGCTCTGTGCTGACGCAAGGCAAGGTCGAGTCGGACACGCAGCGCATTCTTGAGCTCTACCGCCGGAGCGGTCGTTACGACGCAACGGTCGAGCCCAAGCAGGTCGACCTTGGCAAGGGGCGTGTGGATCTCATTTTCCAGATCAACGAGGGGCCGCGCACCGAGGTCAGCCAGATCACATTCGTCGGCAACAAGGCCTACTCCAACTATCGGCTGTCGAACGTCATCTCCACCAAGGAGTCCGGCCTGTTCGGCTGGATCAAGACCTCGGATAACTACAGCCCGGAGAAGCTGAGCGCCGACCAGGAAGCGCTGCGCCGCTTCTACTACAATCATGGTTACGCTGACTTCCGTGTTGTTTCCGCCACCGCCGATTTCGATCGCCAGCAGAACTCGTTCTTTCTGACGTTTACGGTGGATGAGGGCGAGCGTTACAAGTACGGCGACATCAAGGTCGAGACGACGCTGCCCGACCTCAACGCCGACGACCTCAAGGCCTTGGCGCTGACTCGTACGGGCAGCACCTACTCGGCTGCCGAAGTGGACAAGTCGCTTGAGGCGATCACCACTGCAGTGGCGGCCAAGGGCTATGCCTTCGTGCAGGTTCGGCCGCGCGGTGATCGTGACTACGCCAACCGCACCATTGCGGTGACCTATTTCGTCGACGAAGGCGCCCGCGCCTATATCGAACGTATCAATATCATCGGAAACGACCGCACCCGCGATTACGTGATCCGGCGCGAGTTCGATATCGGCGAAGGCGACGCTTACAATCAGGTACTGATCGAGAAGGCCGAGCGTCGGCTGAAGAACCTTGGCTACTTCCGGAATGTTCGCATCTGGTCGGAGCAGGGGTCGTCCGTCGACAAGGTGATCGTCAACGTCCAGGTCGACGACAAGCCTACGGGTGAGGTGAGCATCGGTGCCGGTTACTCCACGTCGAACGGTATCCTCGCCGAGCTGTCGCTGACCGAGAAGAACTTCCTCGGCCGCGGCCAGTATGTGCGCGCTTCGGTGTCGAAGGGCATCACCACCGACGGCAAGAGTGGCGACTCGTCCTACGAATTGTCGTTCACGGAGCCTTACCTGTTCGATCGCCGTCTCGAAGGTGGTTTCGATGTCTATCGGCGCAATTACAGCGACGGTGACAACGGCGTGCACCCCTATGACGAGGCGAACACGGGCGGCAAGATTCGCTTCGGTGTGCCGATCAACGACGACACGACCCTGGGCCTCTTCTATGAAGGCTATCAGCAGGAGATCAGCAACGTTCAGTCGGCCTACAACACGTTCGTCACGCCTGGGGATCGCTTCATCTCGATCGTCGGCGCGAGCCTGACCTACAACACGGTCGACGACTATGCCTTCCCGCGTAACGGCGTTTATGCGCAGATCAAGCAGGAGTTCGCCGGTGTTGGTGGCGATGCCACGTTCCTGAGGACCACTGGTCGCGTCGAGTACTATAAGGAACTGGTGGAAGATTGGGACCTCATCGGCCATCTCGGCGCCAAGGGTGGTGCCATGTTCGGCCTGGACGGTGATCTTGCGACCATCGACCAGTTCCAGGTCGGCGGGTCCGTCATCCGCGGCTTCGAGACCAACGGTATTGGGCCGCGCGACGCCACCGGTTATGCGCTCGGCGGACGTTACTTCATGGCGGCGAGTGCCGAGACCATCTTCCCGGTTCCGTTCGTCCCGCAGGAATACGGCTTCTGGGGCTCCCTGTTCGCCGATGCCGGTACTCTTTGGTCGTCCGACAAGACGACCGCTACCAGCGACAACGGCCTAGCCCTGCGTGCTTCGGTTGGCGCCGGTCTGGTTTGGCAGTCGCCGTTCGGCCTGCTGCGTGCCGACTTCGCCTACCCGGTCATGAAGGAAGACACCGACAGGACCCAGGTGTTCCGCTTCTCCGGTGGCACCAAGTTCTGAGGCCAGTCCTTCCAAGCTATCGACCGCCGCGCCAAAAGCGCGGCGGTTTTGTATTGTCCGGGGACCGGACAGAGGTCTCACGGTGTTTGGCTCGGGCTGAAGTGGCTAACAGGCTTCGGCTAGGCCGTGATTGCTCCACAACTCGCTTTCTCCGCGTCATTCGCGCCATGCCATCGGTTGACACCGGCCCGAAGCAGTGGCTAATGCCTTCCATTCCGGTGACATCGCGGCCGGTCGAACGGCGAGCCGAACGGCCTCAGAGCCAGTGATGCTTGAGCCGAAACGAAGAAGGAAGGCGCGCGTCCGGTGCGGTTCGTGACCGGTAAGGACGAGCGGGTGTGGTCATGACCGATCCAGTATTCTTCGCGCCTTCCGGGCCGATCAAGCTTGCAGAGGTGGCGCGCATAGCCGGCGGCGAAGTTGCGCGGGGCGATGGCGAGATCGCCATCGGGTGCGTGGCCGCCCTCGATCAGGCCGGGCCGGGCGATCTGTCCTTCCTCGACAATCCCCACTACATCGCCGCGTTTCGCGAGACGCGCGCGTCGGTCGTCATCTGTTCGGCCGCCCATGTCGCCGATGCCCCCGAGAACGCGGCTGTCGTGGTGGCTCAGCAGCCCTACCGGGCCATGGCGATGATCATGCAGGCGCTGTTCCCGGATGCCTTCCGCCTGAAAGGGGCGTTCGGCGAAGCGGGAATCTCGCCACAGGCGACCGTGCATCCCACGGCACGTCTGGAAGAGGGAGTAACGGTCGAGCCGGGTGCCGTCATCGGCGCTGGCGCCGAGATTGGTGCCGGCAGTGTCGTGTCGGCCAATGCCGTCGTCGGGCGCGGCGTGCGCTTCGGGCGCGACGGCTATATCGGCGCTGGCGTGACGCTGCAATATGCGCTCGTCGGCAACCGCGTCATCATTCATCCTGGCACCCGTATCGGTCAGGACGGCTTCGGCTTCGCGATGGGGCCGCGTGGCCATCTCAAGGTGCCGCAGATCGGTCGGGTGGTCATCCAGGACGACGTAGAGATCGGTGCCAATGTGACCATCGATCGCGGCTCCAACCGAGACACGGTGATCGGCGAGGGTACAAAGATCGATAACGGCGTGCAGATCGGCCATAACGTCGAGGTTGGCCGGCATTGCGTGCTGGTAGCCCAGGTCGGCATCTCCGGTTCGACGCAACTTGAGGATTTCGTGGCGATCGGCGGTCATACGGGACTTGCCGGGCACATTCGCATTGGTATGGGCGCCCAGATTTCGGGGGGCGCCATGGTGAAGGACAGCATTCCCGCGGGGACGCGCTACGTTGGTAATCCGGCGAAGCCGATCCGGGAGTGGACCAAGGAGCAGATGGCCTTGAAGAGGGCCGTGAAGCAGGCGACGGGAAGGGACGAAACGTGAGCGAAACCGACACCGCAACGGCACCGGCCGAAGCCGGAACGCAAGCCAAGGGCACCTTGGGGGCCATGGATATCCATGCGCTTCTGAAGGCCTTGCCGCACCGCTTCCCGTTCATGATGATCGACCGGATCATCGAGATCGACGGCGATAATTCGGCCATCGGCATCAAGAACGTCACCATCAACGAGCCGCAGTTCCAGGGCCACTTCCCCAACGCGCCGGTCATGCCGGGCGTGCTGATGATCGAGGGCATGGCTCAGACGGCTGGGGCCATCTGCGTCAGAGCGACGGACGGGATGGCGCCGAAGCTGGTCTACTTCATGACCATCGACAAGGTGAAGTTCCGCAAGCCAGTCGAGCCGGGCGATGTGGTCGAGTATCATGTGCGCAAGACCAAGAAGCGCGCCAACATGTGGTGGTTCGAGGCGACGGCAATCGTTGCCGGCACCAAGGTTGCCGAGGCTGAGCTCAGCGCCATGCTGGTGAACGCCTGACGGCTGATGCCGCGATGTGCCGTAATACGCTGAAACATAAATTGCGGCCCTTCGCCGGCAACCGAGGCTATAGGGAAACGGGTGGCTAACGCCGCGTCGCCGTCGAGGAATCATCTGCATGCGTACCATTCACCCCACAGCTGTTGTCGACCCGGCCGCAGAGATTGGCGAAGGCGTCAGCATTGGCCCCTTTGCCGTTGTCGGCCCCAATGTTCGGCTTGGCGATGGCGTGGTGCTGCATGCGCACACGGTGGTGGACGGACGGACGACGCTAGGCGCCGGCGTCACTGTGTTCCCCCATGCCACCGTCGGCATGGTCCCCCAGGACCTCAAATACCACGGCGAGCCGAGTCGGCTGGAAGTCGGCGAGAAGACGGTGATCCGCGAATGCGTGACGCTGCATCTCGGTACCGAAGGTGGCGGCATGCTGACGCGCGTCGGCTCGAACTGTCTTCTGATGGCCAACGCCCACGTCGCCCATGACTGCGTGGTCGGCAACAACGTGATCCTGGTCAATTGCGCCACGCTTGGCGGCCACGTCCATATTGGTGACAACGCCATTCTGGGTGGGCTGAGCGCCGTGCACCAGTGGGTTCGCATCGGCGAGGGCGTGATGGTCGGGGGCATGACCGGCGTCGAGAACGACGTCATTCCCTTCGGCATGGTCACCGGCAATCGGGCCCGTCTCGGCGGCCTGAATCTCGTCGGCCTCAGGCGCGCCAACTACCCGCGCGACGATATCCACGCGTTGCGTAATGCCTACAAGCTGCTGTTCGAAGGTGACGATCCCCTCTCCGCGCGCCTCGAACGCGTCGTCGATATCTACGGCGGCAGTCGGTTGGTCGATCGTATGGTCGAGTTCATCCGGGCGGGCGGCGACCGGGCCATCTGTACGCCGCGCAGCCGCGACGGCGAGGCCGAATGAGCCGGGCGGCCACCGCTTCCGACCGCCCGGCCCTGGGCATCATCGCCGGCGGCGGTAGCGTCCCGGTCGTCGTGGCGCGGGCGGCCGAAGCGGCGGGGCGACCCGTCGCGGTGTTCGGCATCGTCGGCGAGGCCGATCTGGACATCGAGGCCTTTCACCACCATTGGCTGCGCTGGGGCGAGATCGGCAGGCTGTTCGACCTCCTGGCGCGCGAACGCGTCGGCGAAGTGGTGATCTGCGGCGCCGTCAATCGGCCGGACTTTTCGGCGATCCGCGTCGATCTTGGCGCCGTGCTGAGCTTGCCGAAAATCCTGTCTCTCATGGTCGGCGGCGACGACACCGTACTGAAGAACGTCGTCCGCTTCCTTGAGGATCGCGGCTATCGCGTCGTCGGCGCGCATGAAGTGGCGCCCGAACTCGTCGGCGGAAGCGGCAACCTCGGCCGTTTCAAGCCCAGCGACGATGCCGAGGCGGATATTGCCAAAGGTGTCGAGGCGTCGTTGTCGCTCGGTCGACTCGATATCGGGCAAGCCGTGGTGGCGATATCGGGCCGGGTCGTCGCCGTCGAAGGCATCGAGGGAACCGACGAACTCCTGCAACGCGTGGCCGACCTCAGAAAGCGCGGCAGGCTCAAGGCGGCCCACCGCTCCGGCGTGCTGGTGAAAGCGGCCAAGCCTCAGCAGGACCTTCGCGTCGATCTGCCGACCATCGGGCCTCGGACGGTCGAGATGGCGGTGGCCGCGGGGCTTGCCGGCATTGTCGTGGAATCCGGGCGGGTCATGATCGTCGACCGGCCTGCCACGGTCGCGGCGGCGGATGCGGCCCGACTGTTCCTGCAGGTTCGATCGTTCTCGGGCGGCACGTCATGAGCGAGAGTTCGCCGCTCCGCGTCGCCATCGTCGTCGGCGAGGAATCCGGCGACCAACTCGGCGCCCGGTTGATGGCGGCGATGAAGCGGCTGTCGCCGCGTCGGGTCGAGTTCTTCGGCGTTGGCGGCGACCGTATGGCCGCCGAGGGGATGCCGAGCCTCTTCTCCTTACATGACATTGCCGTCATGGGCTTCGGGCCGGTCGTGAAGCGGCTGCCGCTCATCCAGCTTCGTACCGCCGAGACTGCCGGTGCGGTCATAGCCGGGCGGCCGGATGTGCTTGTCATCATCGACAGTCCCGACTTCACGCATCGTGTGGCGCGTGACGTCCGGGCTGCGCTGCCGAAGTTGCCCATCATCGACTACGTCTGCCCATCCGTTTGGGCCTGGCGGCCCAACAGAGCGCGCAGGATGGCCGCCTACGTCGATCATGTGCTGACGCTGCTGCCATTCGAGCCGGCTGTCCTGGCCTGTCTGAAGGGCCCAGAGGCGACATACGTCGGTCACCCGCTGATCGACCGGCCCGAACAGCTGACGGCGGTGCCCGGCGAGCGGCTTCCCTTAGGGGAAACTGAGCATCCGACGCTGCTGGTGCTGCCCGGCAGCCGGTCGGGCGAGGTCGACCGCATGCTGGCGCTCTACGGCAGCGTTCTCGATGTCCTGTCGGCGCGCGGGTTGGCTTTCCGCGCCGTTCTGCCTGCCGTCGACCGGCTGCGAGGTCGCATAGAACGGGAGACGGCGAACTGGGCGGTTCGCCCGACCGTCATCACCGGCGAGGCCGAGAAGTGGGCAGCCTTCCGTTCGGGGCATGCGGCGCTTGCCACGTCCGGGACGGTAACGCTGGAACTGGCACTCGCCGGCGTGCCCTCCGTGATCGCCTATGCACGCGATCCGCTGTTCCGGGTCATTTCCGACATCGCGCGCCGCATCCCGGGGCTGGTGAACATCACCATGTTCGGTCTTGCCAACATCATACTGGGCGAGAAGGCGAGCCCGGAGTTCCTCGATCCGGACCTGGCGCCGGAACGGCTTGCCGACGAACTCGCTTCGCTCCTTGCCGACACGCCCGCGCGCGCCGCCCAGCTTGCCGCCTTCGCGCGGCTGCGCGAGGTGATGGCGCTGCCGGACGGCCGCCCTGCCGCCGACACGGCCGCCTCGGTGGTCCTGCGCCTCGCTGGCTGACTATCGCCTTCAGCATGGACATGAAAAAACCTCCGGCGTCGCCGCCGGAGGTCTCTTTGTCGGACTTCAGCCCGAAGCTCAGTCGCGCTTGTCGAACGGGACGTAGTCGCGCTGCGGCGCGCCGATGTAGAGCTGGCGCGGACGACCGATCTTCTGACTCGGATCCTCGACCATTTCCTTCCACTGGGCGATCCAGCCGACGGTGCGGGCGACGGCGAACAGCACGGTGAACATCGAGGTGGGGAAGCCCATCGCCTTCAGCGTGATGCCCGAATAGAAGTCGATGTTCGGATAGAGCTTCTTCTCGACGAAATACTCGTCGCTAAGCGCGATGCGCTCCAGCTCGACGGCCACGTCCAGCAGCGGATCGTCCTTGATGCCGAGCGTCTCGAGCACCTCATGGCAGGTCTGCTGCATGATCTTGGCGCGCGGGTCGTAGTTCTTGTAGACGCGATGACCGAAGCCCATCAGGCGGAACGGGTCATTCTTGTCCTTGGCGCGGGCGATATACTCGGGGATGCGATCCACCGTGCCGATCTCGGCCAGCATGTTGAGCGCAGCCTCGTTGGCGCCACCGTGGGCCGGTCCCCACAGACAGGCGATGCCGGCGGCGATGCAGGCGAACGGATTGGCGCCGGATGAACCGGCAAGACGCACCGTCGAGGTCGAGGCATTCTGCTCGTGGTCGGCATGCAGGGTGAAAATACGGTCCATCGCCCGAGCGAGAACCGGGTTCACCTTGTACTCTTCGGCCGGCACGGCGAAGCACATGTGCAGGAAGTTCGCTGCGTAATCGAGGTCGTTCTTCGGGTGGATGAAGGGCTGACCGATCGAATACTTGTAGGTCATCGCCGCGATCGTCGGCATCTTGGCGATCATCCGGTGCGAGGCGATCATCCGCTGGTGCGGGTCGGAGATGTCGATCGAGTCGTGATAGAAGGCCGACAGCGCGCCGACCGTGCCGACCATCACCGCCATCGGGTGGGCGTCACGACGATAACCCTGGAAGAAGCGGGTCATCTGCTCGTGGATCATGGTGTGGCGGGTGATGTGGCGGTCGAACTGCTCCTTCTGCGCATGAGTCGGCAGTTCGCCGTAGAGCAGGAGATAACAGGTCTCGAGATAGTCGCCTTCAAGCGTCAACTGTTCGATCGGGTAGCCGCGATAGAGCAGCACGCCCTTGTCGCCGTCGATATAGGTGATCTTGGATTCGCACGCTCCGGTCGACGTGAAGCCCGGATCGTATGTGAAGTGGCCGGTCTTGCCATAGAAGGTGGAGATGTCCATCACGCTCGGGCCGATGCTCGCGTCCTTGAGCGGGAACTCATAGGTCTTGTCATCGATGGTGACGGTCGCGTTCTTCGTGGTCATTCGGTCGGATCTCCAAGAGGTGATCAGGTGGACCAGGCCAATGAGGGGTGGGACAAAGCGATTACGTTTACGTAAACTGCCATCCAACCTCCCAGTCGCATGTCGATCTTCACGTAGCGGAAAATCCCTACTCCGGCAAGCCGTCGAATTGTTGGTCAGCCCTGCCATTTCGGCGGAGGCACGGAACCGCACCCGGAAGGGTGAGTTGTTGTTCCGGTAAGCTTTTCCCCGTCTGAGGCTTGGGTCTCGGTTGCCTAGGACGAGGAGGCTTTCTCGCTTCCGCGCTGCTCCTCGCAAGGAAGTGAAAAACCCCGCCGCGGTCAGACCGGGGCGGGGTTTGTCATCTTGAACCTTCCGTGTCGTTCAGCCGGCCAGGGCGTCGCCGATGCGGCCGAGTGCCTCGTCGCGGCCGAGCACTGCCAGCACGTCGAAAATCGGCGGCGACGTGGTCCGGCCGGTGGCTGCGGCCCGGAGCGGCTGCGCCACCTTGCCGAGCTTGAGGCCGGTCTCGGCGGCATAGGCGCGCACCACGTCTTCGGTAGCCGCTGCGGTCCAGTCGGGCAGGGCCGTAAGCCGGGGCAGCAGGTCGGCGAGCGCCGTCTTGCCGGCGGCGTCGAGCAGCGCAGCTGCCTTTTCGTCCGGAACCAGCGGGCGGCTGGCAAACAGGAAGCCGGCGTTGTCGATCAGTTCGAGAAGCGTCTTGGCGCGCTCCTTGAGGCCGGGCATGGCGGCGGCAAGCTGTGCCTTCTTGTCCTCGTCGAGTTTCGCCTTCAGCTCCGCACCGCCGGGAATATGGTCGAGCAGGGCGACCACGTGGGTCACCAGTTCGGCGTCCGGCGTCTGGCGGATGTAGTGGCCGTTCAGATTCTCGAGCTTGCCGAAGTCGAAGCGCGACGGCGAGCGGCCGATGCCCTCGAGATCGAACAGCGCGATCATCTCGTCGGTGGAGAGGATCTCGGCATCGCCATGCGCCCAGCCCAAACGGACCAGATAATTGCGCAGCGCTACCGGCAGGTAGCCCATGGCGCGATAGGCCTCCACGCCCAACGCACCGTGGCGCTTGGAAAGCTTGGCGCCATCCGGTCCGTGGATCAGCGGGATATGCGCCACCTTCGGCATGTCCCAGCCGAGGGCGTCATAAATAATCTTCTGGCGAGCCGTGTTGGTCAGATGGTCGTCGCCACGGATAATCTGGGTAACGCCCATGTCGTGGTCGTCAACGACGACGGCGTGCATGTAGGTCGGCGTTCCGTCCGAACGCAGGATGATGAAGTCGTCGAGATCCTTGTTGGGGAAGGTGACGGTGCCCTGAACCGCATCCTCGATCACCGTCTCGCCATCGAGGGGCGCCTTGATGCGGACCGACGGCTTGACGCCGGCCGGCGCCTCCGACGGATTGCGATCGCGCCAGCGGCCGTCGTAGCGCGGCGGCAGGCCGTTGGCCTTGGCGCTCTCGCGCATCTCGTTGAGCTCCTCGGGCGTGCAATAGCAGTAATAGGCCTTGCCCGCCTCGACCAGCTCGCGCGCCACGTCGGCGTGGCGGTCGGCCCGCTGGAACTGGGAGATCGGCTCGCCCTCCCAGGTGAGGCCTAGCCAGGTCAGCCCGTCGATGATGGCGTCAACCGCCGCTTGCGTCGAGCGCTCGCGGTCGGTGTCCTCGATGCGAAGCAGCATCTTGCCGCCGTGTCGCTTGGAATAAAGCCAATTGAACAGCGCCGTCCGCGCGCCTCCAATGTGCAGAAAACCGGTGGGGGACGGCGCAAAACGCGTGACGACAGGCGTGGACATCGACAATAGTTCCGAAAATACCAGGGTTGGCCCGGAAGGGACGGCGGATCGTCGTCGGCCGGACATGGCGTGGACGGCGTCTTACAGGAAAGCCGCGCGTTTCGCAAAATAAGATCGCGGCAATGGCCGCGTAAGCAACCGAATTAGGCGGCGACTGTGACGGTCCGGACGGAGACGAGTAGCAAGCGCATCGCGCACGGGCGGTCGACCGTCCGCGTGGAGTGGCGGCGCAGGCTGTCCGCGCTTCGAGAATCCTTCGCGCCCGACCTCGACGATGGTCGCGGTTTTCTTTGGTGGCCCGTGGCTGTCGCCGTCGGTGCGGCGTTCTATTTTGCGCCTGTAAGCGAGCCCTCGGTGGTCGAACTTGCCCTGGTCGGTCTCGGCATGGTGGCAACGCTCGTGGTGATCGTTCGCCGGTCGCCGTTCGTGTCGTTGCCGTCTATCCTCGCGTGCCTCGCCTGCATCGGATTTCTGCACGCCGCCGCGATGACCCGCTTCGCCGCCCACCCGGTTTTCCCCTTCGAGCGGACCGTGACGGTACGCGGATATGTTGTGGCGGTCGAGGATCGGGGCAAGGGAGCGGCGAGGCTGCTTATTCAACCGGTGGAGATAGATCCGCCTCCAAGGGGCGGCCTGCCGCCTCTCGTCCGCGTGACGACGCGCGGTGCGCCGCCTGCGCCGGGCGAGGCGGTGGTCGCACTTGCACGCTTGGCGCCTCCCATGCCTCCCCCTTTGCCGGGCGGTTACGATTTCGCCCGCGTCGCTTGGTTTACGGGGATTGGCGCCAGCGGTTTCACCTATGGCGCGGTCAAGCCTTGGCCGGAGGCGCCTCCGGCCAGTACGAAGCTGGTTCTCCTGAGTGGCATCGAAACCCTGCGCGTGGCGGCGGCGGGCCGCATCCGCGCCGCCCTTCCCGGCGACACCGGCGCCATAGCGGCGGCGCTGATCGTCGGCGACCGCGCCGGCATATCCGACGCCACCAACGAGGCTATGCGCATCGCCGGCGTTTCGCATGTGCTGTCGATCTCCGGCATGCACATGAGCTTGGTCGCCGCCTTCCTGTTCGGCGGAATCCGCCTCTTTCTGGCGTTCATTCCGGCCATCGCCCTCACTCTGCCGATCAAGAAGATCGCCGCCGCCCTGTCGATGCTGGGGACCGGCGCCTATTTCGTCGTCTCCGGCATGGACGTGCCGGCGGCACGCTCGATGATCATGGTTGCGGTCTCGCTGTTCGCCGTTTTGATCGACCGCCGCGCCCTGTCCCTCAGGGTGATCGCCGTAGCTGCCCTCATCGTTTTGGCGCTCTCGCCGCAAGCGGTGATGGAGCCCGGTGCGCAGATGTCCTTTGCCGCCGTCGTCGCGCTGATGGCCGGGCTGGAGGCTTGGCGTGCCGGGCGGGATGAGGCGGGGGATGGCGGGGATGTCAGTCTGCTGGCGCGGCTGGTCCGGCGGTTCGCTTTCTGGCTGATGGCCGCGCTGACCGCCACGGTGGTTGCCGGTCTCGCCACCTTGCCAATGGCGCTCTATCACTTCGGCCGTCTCGCCCCACTCAGCATGATCGCCAACCTCGTCACCGAACCGTTGGTGTCGTTCCTGATCATGCCCATGGGGCTCCTTGCGGCGTTGATGATGCCGATGGGCTTGGAAGACTGGCCGCTCGCCGCGATGGGCTCGGGCATCGACGCGATGATTGTCGTTGCCGGCATCGTTGCCGACTGGACGCCGGGCGGCGGGCTCTATGGCCGGCCCATGGGTTGGACGATGCTGGCCGTCACCGGCGGCGGCTTGTGGATCTGCCTCTGGCGTGGTCGCAAACGGTGGCTGGGACTCGCGCCTGTGCTCCTTGGATTCCTCTTCGCCGCTGTTGGCCCGTCGCCGGGACTGATCGTCGCCGGTGACGGATCGCTGGTTCTCATCCGCGAGGAGGGTGGAGCCTGGCACAAGGTCGGACAAAAGGGTGGCTTCATGCTGGATGTCTGGATGGCGGCCCTGGGAATAGAGCCGGCTCGGCTGTCCCCGCTCGGTCGCGATGCCCCCTGCGATGCCGAGGCCTGCCTTTTGCCGGCGGCCACGGGCCGTGCGTCGGTGTCGGTCGTCACACGGCCGTTCGCTTTCGGCGACGATTGCGCTGTTGCCGCCATCGTGGTGTCCGGCCTGGAGGCGCCACGGTGGTGCCGTCCGTCCGGCGCGCTGATCGACGGGCGCCAGCTCGCCTTGACCGGCACGCTGACCTACGACATTCGGACGAACGACGATGGCGGGCTAGTTCTCAAGGAAACCGGCCGCGTGCTCGGCAATCCCCGCCGACCCTGGTTTGCCGCGACGCGCTGACCTACGCTTCCTCGTCCGCCGAGGTGGAAAGCATCGCCTCGGTACAGACCCGGTTGCGCCCCGTCCTTTTGGCGAGGTAGAGCGCCGTGTCGGCCCGCTCGATCAGCGAAATGGCCGTGTCACCACGGTGATAGGTCGCCACCCCCACGGAAATGGTGACGAAACCCAGCGTTTCGCCGGTGGACCGCTTCTTCAGTTCCTTTTCCTTGACACTCTCGCGGATGCGCTCGGCCAACGCTTCGGCTCGGGCAAGGCTGGCCTTCGGCATGATGATGGCGAACTCTTCGCCGCCGTACCGGCAGGCGAGATGATGCCCCTTGATCGCCTGCTTGACCGAGAGCGCTACCAGACGCAACACCTGATCGCCGGTCTGGTGTCCAAAACTGTCGTTGAAGGACTTGAAGTTGTCGATGTCGCTGATGAGAAGGGACAGGACGCCGTCGGTCTCCGCGGCATTGGCCACCGCCCGTTCCAGGGACTGATCGAAATGCTTGCGGTTGGCGAGCGTCGTCAGTTCGTCCGTGAGCGTTTCGAAACGCAGGGACTCGAGGCTCTCCTTGAGTTCGGAAATCTGCCTCTGGCTTTCGGCGAGCCGCCCTTCGAGGTCCCGATTGACCCTCTCCGTCTCACGCGTGGCGACAAGAAGATCGCCGACGATACCTCGAAGCCGCGACTGGTCGGGACCGTCGTTTAGCTCCGTCGACGCCTCGGACAGCGTGCCGGCATAGCTGGCGTTGGCGGAGATCGTCTTGTTCATCGCCGCCATGACGTCGTCGATCTCGCCGGAGATGCGGCCGCCGACATCCTCTATCCGGTCGGACAGGCGCGAAGGCGAGATAAACTGGTTATAGATGGTGTGCAGTTCTGCCGTGTCGATGCGGCCCTTGCTGCGCAGGATGTCATTGATTGTGCGATTGAGCGCGTGATTGAATCCGGCACAGTAGTTGTACCAGAGCTCATAGTTCCTGGGATAAGCGGCGTTCTCGTTGCGCCGCAGTTGCGCCACGGCAGCTTCACCGTAACCAATCGTCCGCAGAAACTCTTCCCGGTGCGTCATAGTCTCCGCCCATCGCTCCTCGCGTGCCCTGCCGTTTTGATAAACCGCAGGCATGAATTGAGCGTTAAGCAAAGGTGCATGCTGTCGCTAAAACTTGAGCTTTCCGCCACCGTGCAGGTAAGCGGCGGTCGTTTTTTCCGACCATTCGAAGCGATTTGCCACGCCGCCAAATGAAAACGGCGGCCCGAAAGGCCGCCGCTTCAAGATGGGGTGGTGTACTCGGTCAGCTCGCCGACTTGGCGATGCGCACCGGCCTCAACAGGAAGGCAGGCACATGATCACCGAGGCCCACGACAGCGGGGCCGTCATCGGTCTCCCGGCGGGGCATGGGGCGCGGACGCTCACCCGCGCGGACGGGCTGACGTCCGCCAGAGGAGCGCTCGGGCTTCGGCTCTCGCTCCGGTCTGGCCTCACGCTCTGGCCTCGCCTCGCGTTCGGGTCTGGTCTCGCGCTCCGACCTCGCTTCGCGTTCGGGTCTGGCCTCGCGCTCCGGCCTCGCTTCGCGTTCGGGGCGGGAACTACGCGCCCGGCTTGGACGCGGAGTCTCCTCGGCCGAACTCTCGGCGGCCTCGGACGGCGCGGCTTCCTGGCGGGTGCGACGCGAGCGCGACGGTGCGCGGGCTTCGTCGCCATCGGCCTTCGAACGGGAGCGGCGCGGCTCCTTGCCTTCGGCAGTCTTGCGGCCGCGCGACCGCTTGCGTGCTTCCGGGTCGAAGACGATAGGATCGCCGATCCACTCGATATCGGTGGTGATCAGCTTCTCGATGGCCGACAGATGCTTCTCGTCGTCCTGGGTGACAATCATCACCGCCGTGCCCGACCGGCCGGCCCGGCCAGTACGGCCGATGCGGTGAACATAATCCTCGGCGTGGATCGGCACGTCGTAATTGAAGACGTGGCTGACATCGGGAATGTCGAGGCCGCGGGCCGCCACATCGGATGCCACGAGCAGGGTCAACGTGCCCTTCTTGAACGCGTCGAGCGTCGCCATGCGGGCGCGCTGGTCCATGTCGCCGTGCAGGGCACCGACGTTGAAGCCATGCCGGACGAGGCTGCGGAACACCACAGCCACGTCGCGCTTGCGGTTGCAGAACACGATGGCGTTCTTGAGGTCCTCGGCAGCGGCGATCTGGGCGCGCAACGTCTCGCGCTTCTCGAAGTCCTCGGTGCCGGAAACGACGAGGCGCTGAGCCACCGTCGTCGCGGCGCTCGCCGGCTTCGAAACCTCGACCTGGACCGGGTTGTTGAGGAAGTTCTCGGTCAGCGCCTGGATCTCCGGCGGCATGGTCGCCGAGAAGAACAGCGTCTGATGGTTCTTGGTGACCAGCTTGCAGATGCGCTCGATGTCGGGAATGAACCCCATGTCGAGCATGCGGTCTGCCTCGTCGATGACGAGAATTTCAACGCCGGTCAAGAGCAGCCGGCCGCGCTCGAAATGATCGAGCAATCGGCCGGGCGTGGCAATCAGAACGTCCGCGCCGCGATCGAGCTTGCGGTTCTGGTCGTCGAACGATACGCCGCCGATCAGCAGGGCAATGTTGAGATTGTTGTTGAACGAATACTTGACGAAGTTCTCTTCGACCTGCGCAGCGAGTTCGCGCGTCGGTTCGAGGATCAGCGTCCGAGGCATGCGGGCCCGGGCGCGGCCGCTCTCGAGGAGCGTCAGCATGGGCAGCACGAAGGCGGCGGTCTTGCCGGTGCCCGTCTGGGCAATGCCGATGACGTCTCGGCCGGCGACGGCGTGGGGTATGGCTTCGGCCTGGATCGGCGTCGGAGTCGTATAGCCGGCCGCTTCAACGGCCGCCATTACGCTGGCGCTCAGTCCGAGATCAGAAAAACTCATGTGGTGTGCGGTCTCTTGGATAGGGGGGATTCGGACACTGTAGACAGGCGAATCCACACGCTTCCGGATCGACTTGGAACGATCCGAGTATGGTGGGAGACCATATGTGGAATCGCCCGCATGTCAATCAATTCCTGCCGATTTGAGCGTTTATTGTTACTTTCGGCGTTTGCGAGGCGGTGTCCGAGGCTTTTGCCACGCGTTTCGCCTGATCCAGAATTGAAGATGAACGCAGTCTCGACATCGACGGGCAGTAGTTGGGGCGTCGATCTTCTTGGCGACATAGGAAATTTACGTGCCTTACCGTCCTAGAAGGGCAGGAGGATCGGTACCAGGAAGACGGCGACGATAAGGGTGACGATGGCGAATGGCGTGCCGATCCGGACGAAATCGGAAAAACCATACCCCCCCGGACCGACCACCAACGTGTTCACCGGCGACGAGACCGGCGTCATGAAGGCGGCGGAAGCGGCAAGTGCCACGGTCACGGCAAAAGGGTAGGGCGAGGCGCCGATGTCCGCCGCGACAGCGAGCGCGACCGGCGCCATCAGCACCGCCGTTGCCGTGTTGGAGACGAACAGGCCAAGAATCGCCGTCGTGGCGAACAGGACGGCGAGCATGACGCGCGGGTGGGCATCGCCGAACAGGTGCGTCACCGCCGATGCCATCAAGTCTATGCCGCCGGTTTTCTCAAGTGCCAGAGCGAAAGGCAGCACGCCGACGATGAGGATCAGCGTCGGCCAGCTGATTGCCCGATAGGCCGATTTCATGTCGATGCAGCCGAAGGCGCCCATGGCGAGACAGGCAAGGAGCGCGGCATGGGCATTGGCAAGGATGCCGGTCGCCATGGCGACGATCATGGCGATGAGGATCGCCACGGCAAACGGCGCGCTTCGGCGAGCGGGGGCGTAATCGTCGGCCTCCCTCGGAAGATCGAGAAGAACGAGATCGGCAGAGCTCCCGGCAAGTCTGCGAATCGCCTTCCAGCCTCCAACCAGAAGCAGGGTGTCGCCGGGCTGAAAGCCGACCTCGGCAAGCGGACCTGCGAGGGCCCTGGAGCCCTGCTTCATACCGATGACGGACAAGCCGTGGATCGTGCGGAACCGGCTTGTCACCGGGGTCTGGCCGACAAGTTCGGAGCTCGGCGTGACAATCGCCTCGGCCATTCCGATCTCGTCGGCGCCGTCGAGGAAATAGGTCCCGCTGAGGGGGAGGGTGGCGAGGTGGTGCTCGCGGCCAAAGGCATCCACGTCGAAGGCCTTGCCGAAGATGTCGATCAGCAGGACATCGCCAGAGGCAAGCTGCGTCGACGCTTCGGGACGGATCAGGTCGCGGCCGAACCGCCCGGCCCGCTCGATGGCGACGATGTTGACACCGACGCTGGCACGAAGATCCAGCTCTCCCAATCGCCGGCCGACAAGATCCGAGGTTGGATCGATGCGGAGACGCGCCTCGCGAGCTGCAAGGCCGTACTCGTCGATCCAGTCCTTGAGGCCGGGGCGAGCGGCCGCGCCCACGGCGGGCGTCGAGCCCGGCAGGAAGCGTCGGACCAGCAGCATGTAGAAAATGGCAAGCACCAGCACCGGCAAACCGAAGGGCGTGAACGCGAAGAAGCCGAAGCCGTCATGACCCCGCCGGACCAGTTCGGCATTCACCACCATGTTCGGAGGCGTCGCAACCAGCGTCATCATGCCGGAGATGAGAGCGGCCATGGAGAGCGGCATCATCAGATGGCCGGGCGGCAGGCGCATGTTGCGCGCGATGCGAAGCACGATCGGGATGAAGATGGCGACGACCCCGGTCGAACTCATGAATGCACCGAGGCCGGCCACCGCCAACATGAGGAGGACGACCAGCCGCGCTTCGCTGCCGCCGGCCGCCCGCGCAATCAATCCGCCCAGTGCACCGGCGACGCCTGTCCGCACCAGCGCATCGCCAATCACGAACAGGGCCGCGATCAGGATGACGCTCTGGTCGGAAAAGCCAGCAAGCGCTTCCTGCGCATCAATGACGCCGGTAAGCGGCAAGGCCGCGATCACCATCAGCGCCACGACGTCCATCGACGGTCTGCCACGGGCGAACAGCCCCACGGCAATGACGAGCAGGGCGAGGACGACGGCGAGATCGGCGGTCATGTAGGCTCCCGGCAGGTACAGAGCCGCCGACAGTAAGGCGACCCATCAGCCGACGCCAGCCCGGCCCGGTATCAGATGTCCAGATCCTCGGCGAACTCGGCATTCTCCTGGATGAACTGGAAGCGGCCTTCCGGTTTGTTGCCCATCAGACGCTCGACCGAGTCCGCCGTCTGCTCCGCTTCGTCCTCCACCAGCAAGACGCGCAAGAGCGTGCGCGTCTTCTTGTCCATGGTGGTCTCCTTGAGCTGCGACGGCATCATTTCGCCGAGGCCCTTGAAGCGACCGATTTCCGGTTTCTTGTTCTTGAAGACGGTGCGCAACAGGTCTTCGCGATGGGCGTCGTCGCGAGCGTAGATGGTCTTGCCGCCGTGGGTCAGGCGGTAAAGCGGGGGCACTGCGAGATAGAGATGGCCGCCGCGGATGAGCTGGGGCATCTCGCGATAGAAGAAGGTGATCAGCAGCGACGCGATATGGGCGCCGTCGACGTCGGCATCGGTCATCACGATCACCTTGTCATAGCGGAGATCGTCTTCCCGATAGTGCGAGCGAGTGCCGCAGCCGAGCGCCTGCAACAGGTCGGACAGCAGCTGATTGGACGTCACCTTGTCGCGGCCGGCGCTTGCCACGTTGAGGATCTTGCCGCGCAGCGGCATCACCGCCTGGCTGGCGCGATCGCGCGCCTGCTTGGCCGAACCACCGGCCGAGTCGCCCTCGACGATGAACAGTTCGGATCCTTGGGCGGCGTTCTGCGTGCAGTCGGCGAGCTTGCCGGGCAGGCGCAGCTTGCGCACCGCGCTCTTGCGCAGAACGTCCTTTTCCTGACGGCGACGCAGGCGCTCGTCGGCACGCTCGACGATCCAGTCGAGGAGGCGGCCGGACTGCTGCGGCGAGGCGGTCAGCCAATGGTCGAAAGCGTCCTTCACCGCCGTCTCGACGATGCGCGCGGCTTCGGCGGTGGACAGCTTGTCCTTGGTCTGGCCGACGAACTCTGGCTCGCGCACGAAGACCGACAGCATGGCGCCGGCCGAGGTCATCACGTCCTCGGGCATCACCTGAGCGACGCGCTTGTTGCCAGCCATTTCGCCATAGGCCTTGAGCGACCGGGTGAGGGCGAGGCGAAGGCCCTGCTCGTGGGTGCCGCCATCCGGCGTCGGGATGGTGTTGCAGTAGGAGTTGACGAAGCCATCGCCGGCAAACCACGAGACGGCCCACTCGACGGTACCGTGGCCGCCACCACCGACACGGCCGGCAAACAGGTCATCGGTGACCCGCTTCTCACCATCAAGTGCTTCGACCAGGAAGTCCTTGAGGCCGCCGGGGAACTTGAACACCGCCTCGGCCGGCGTCTTCGAGCCTTCGATCAGCGACGGGTCGCAGGACCAGCGAATTTCGATGCCACCAAAGAGGTAGGCTTTCGACCGGGCCATCGTGAAGATGCGCGCCGGCTCGAACCGCGCTTCTTCTCCGAAAATCTGCGGGTCCGGCTTGAAGCGCGTCTTGGTGCCGCGCCGGTTCATGGTTTCGCCAAGCCGCTGCAAGCCACCCTGCGGCACGCCGCGCGAGAAGCTTTGCTTGTAGAGCTGGCGGCCGCGCGCCACCTCGACGTCGAGCCACTCGGACAGGGCGTTGACCACAGAAACGCCGACGCCGTGCAAGCCGCCCGACGTCTCGTAAACCTTGCTGTCGAACTTGCCGCCGGCATGCAGCGTGCACAGGATCACCTCGAGCGCCGACTTGCCGGGAAACTTGGGATGCGGATCGACCGGAATGCCACGGCCGTTGTCGTTGACGGTCAGGAACCCGTCCGCGTCGAGGCGCACCTCGATCCACGAGGCATGGCCTGCAACCGCCTCGTCCATCGAGTTGTCGATCACCTCGGCGAACAGGTGGTGCATGGCCTTGTCGTCGGTGCCGCCGATATACATGCCCGGCCGCCGGCGTACTGGCTCCAGTCCCTCCAAAACCTCGATGGCCGACGCGTCGTAGACGGCTTCCGCCTGTGCGGGGGTTTCGACGCGCGCACGCGCTGATTTGGGCGCGCGAACGGTCACCGCCGCCGCCTGAGCCGCCGTGCTTGCCGGCGGGGGGAGTGTTCCGAACAGGTCGTCCTTTTCCATGCGTTCCGTCTTCGTCCATGGGCCGGCGCCACCGGCCATCCCGCTTCCGCCGGGCAACGCTGATTCGCGCGCTCCGGAGTTTGCCACGCCGGCGGTGGAAGCGCCAATCTCGTTCTATATGTGTTCCGGCTCGTACACCGGCGATCTGGGTACCGTCAACGCCGTTGAGGCGTTCTTAACTCTGGCGGCGGCAAGCTCCGATACGTTCATTGGTGGTTTGTCATGCGTCGAAACCAGTATCAAGATGCCGTGCTCCGGGAACTCGGGGCCGTCCACACCCATGCCTTCGTCGCCGGCCATCGCCTTGGCGGCATGCGGCGCCATCTTCAGGAGGTGGCGGCCGAACCGCCGCTGACCGGCGGCCTCTTCGCGCTGCCGGCCGTCTTGGTGCTATTGTCGTTGACGGCGCTGGTCTTCCTGCTCGCTTGATTTTGCCGCTGGCAATCGACGCCGCGAAGCGCTAGGGAAACCGCCCCCCAATTATTCGGAGAGCGGTCATGGCGGCGGCAGGCCTCGATTTCGGCACGTCCAATACCACCCTCGGCGTCGTCACCGGCGGCCGGGCCGAAATGGTGCGTCTCGAAGGCGGCGAGGACACGCTGCCAAGCGCCACCTTCTATTATCAGGATGGATCGATCGCTGTCGGTCGCGCCGCCATTGCCGCCTATGTCGGTGGCGAGCACGGCCGCCTGATGCGGGCACTGAAGTCGGTCCTCGGTTCGGCCCTGATGGACGAGACGACGTTGGTCGGCAAGAGCCGCGTCAAGTTCCGCGACGTGCTGAAGCGTTACCTTGCGGAAGTGAAGAAGCGCGGCGAGGTGGTGGCCGGCGCGCCACTCACCCACCTCGTCCACGGCCGGCCGGTGCATTTCGTCGATGGCAACCCGGAGGCCGACCGACTGGCGGAGGCGACGCTGCATTCCATCGCTCGCGATCTCGGCTTCGAGGAGGTTTCCTTCCAGTACGAGCCCATCGCGGCCAGCCTCGATTACGAGCAGCAGCTTTCCGGCGAAGAACTGGCGCTGATCGCCGACATCGGCGGCGGCACCTCCGACTTTTCCATCGTCCGCCTCGGGCCGGAGCGGGCAAAGAAAGCCGAGCGCGTCTCCGACGTGCTGGCCAACGACGGCGTGCGCATCGGCGGCACCGATTTCGACCGCCACCTCAGTCTCGGCACGGTGATGCCGCTTCTGGGCTTTCGTTCCAAGCTCGCCCGCGGCGAGCTCGACGTGCCCTCGGTCTATTATCACGACCTCGCCACATGGTCGGCGATCAACCGTCTCTATGAACCCCGCATTCATCGCGAACTCGTCGACCTCGAAAAGCGCGCCGCCAAGCCGGAGCTCATCCACCGCCTGATGCGGGTGGTCGACGACGAGCGCGGCCACACCCTCTCCATCGACGTGGAGGCAGCCAAGATCTCCGTCGCGGAGCATGGCGTGGTCACCGTGCCGTTCGATTGGCTGGAACGCGGCCTTTCCACCGATATCGACCATTCCGAGCTTGTCCGTCACACCGGCGAGCTTGCAGGCCGCATCGGGGCTCGCGTCGATGCCTGTCTCGAAATGGCGGGCGTGGCAGCCACCGACATTGACGCCGTGTTCCTGACTGGCGGTTCCACCCGGCTCGAGCACGTTCGCACCGCCATCCTGGCGTCGGTGCCCGAGGCGCGCGTCGTCACCGGCAACGTGTTCGGCTCCGTCGGTACCGGCCTCGCCGTCGAGGCGGCCCGGCGTTACGGCTGACTCCAAAGGTCGCGCTTGCAGGCACCGGCGAGCGGGTGCCTGATGCGCCGACCAATCGGAGACGGGCTATGAAGATGCGTGGAATGGCGGTGGCCGTTGCCTTCCTGGCGACGCCGGCGCTGGCCGGTGACTGCGGCGGCTGGAAAGCCGGGCTGGAGCAGGAAGAGGAAGGCATGATGATGACCGCTTCGATCTGTGCGATCGACCGGCCTGACGACATGCTGCTGGTCACCTGCGGCGGCGAGGGCAAGCTCGGCCTGCGCTTCGTGCCGGCGATGAGCGACGATTTTCCACCCGGCGGCGACATGAACTACCGGTCCGCCTTCGTCTTCACGAGCGGCTCGATGAGCGCCGAAGTCACCCTCCGCTACGAAGCGATGGACGGCGTGCTGACGGCGACGCCTCGTCGCGACAGCGACCTTGCCGGCATCCTGAAGTCGGCCGGGCCGTTGACCGTGACCGACAAGGCCGGCCTTCTGCCGGCCGCGACATTCACCTTGAAGGGGTCGTCGAAGGCGATCGGCAAGGTGGAGAAGGCTTGTTACAGCTAAGCCGTGACGGTCGTTGCGTCGTCTCTGTCCTTCCATGGAGGGCCTAGTCCACCGCGGCAGGGTTTTGCCCGGATCCGTGCTAACCATTCCCCGCAAAAGGCATGGCCACCCCCAGTCTCGTCTTTTGGTTGAGATGCTTTCTGTTATTTTCGCTTAGACAATGGAAAGACGCGGAGTGGGGGCAGAAACGTGCTCGCATCAGGACAACTCACGATCGGTCGCGTGTTCCGGCTGCTGCCCAAGGTGATGGGGCAGGAGTCGATCTCCCTCTGGCTGATGTTCAGCGGCATCGGCGGCGCCTTGAACTTGCTGAGCGTCATGCTGCAATACGGCTTTGGGGCTGGGAGCTTGATCGCCAGCCTGATCGCCCTGTTCTTCTCGCTCGCCATGTCCTTGGCGGCCTGCTTTGTTCACTATGCCGCCATCCATGCTGCCGACAGGCGGCTTTCCGGTACGCCTTTGCAGGCGGTGCAGGCGTTATGGATCGCCTCTCGCCGGTTCTGGGACTACCTGGCGATGGCGCTCCTGATGGGCTTTGTCGTGATCGTCGGAATGCTCATGCTGGTCATTCCGGGGCTTTTCGCCTGGATTGCGTTCTCGTTGGCCTTGCCCGCTCTGGCACTTCGGCAGTTCGGCATATCGGAAAGCATGCATGCGAGCTGGCTGGCGACCGAGGGGCGCCGATGGCGGCTCCTGGGCGTATGGCTTATCTACGCCGTTGCTGGCTTCATCGCCTTGGTCTGCGTCGGCCTGCTGTTTGCCGCGCTCTTCCATCTGCTCGGCCTGGGCCCGATGACGGTTCAGATCCTGATGGTCTCCGTGATGGACCCGGTGTTTACCGGTGCGTCTATCGTGGTGACCGGCGCGGTTTCCACCACGGTGTTCCGCTTGATGGAACTGGAGGCGCCCGAGATCCTGACGGCCTGACCGTTCAGGCGCTCCGAGCGAAAGCGGCGGCGTCCTTCACCTGTTCCTCGCTGGGGTGCACGCCGGTGTAGAGCACGAACTGCTCGAGCGCCTGCAACACGGCAACGTCGGCGCCGGAAATGCGCCTGCGCCCGGCTGCCGCTGCTGCCCGCATCAGCGGCGTGTCGACCGGCAGCGCCACGACGTCGAAAACCGTCTCCGCCGCCTCGATCGCGTTGGGCGGAAAGGCGAGGAGCTCAGCCTCAACGCCACCCGCCATGCCGACGGGCGTGGCGTTGATGATCAGCGGCGCGGTCAGTCCTTCGGACGTTTTCGCCCAGTCGAAGCCATAGAGATCGGCGAGCGCCTGGCCGGCTATTGCGTTGCGGGCAACGATCACACCGGACCGATGGCCACGATTGCGCAAGGCGGCCGCCACCGCCTTGGCCATGCCGCCCGAGCCGGCGAGAAGGAAGGGCGTCGAGGGAGCTACTTCGGCCCGATCGAGCAGATCGAGCACGGCGCTATAGTCGGTGTTGTAGCCGGTCAGCCAGCCCTCGTCGTTGACGATGGTGTTGACGCTGTCGATCGCCGCAGCCGACCCTTCGATATGATCGAGCAGGGGGATGACCGCTTCCTTGAACGGCATGGAGATGGCACAGCCGCGGATACCCAGCGCCCGCACGCCGCCGATCGCCGCCGTCAGATCCCGGGTGGTGAAGGCCTTGTACACATAATCGAGCCCGGTCAGCTCGTAGAGCCGGTTGTGGAAGCGAGAGCCGAACCGTCCCGGTCGACCGGCCAACGACATGCACAGTTGAGTCGACGGACCGATAGGGGGCTTGTCGGGCATGTTCCGCTCTCCGTTACAAACTGCGGCGAGCATAGGCCCATGGCGGCTCGGCGGAAAGGCGGGAGGTCGTCAATCCTCACGCAGGCATGAAAAAGCCGCCCGGCCTCGCGGCGGGCGGCTCTCATCGAAACCGGACGCCGCAAGGCGCCCGGCCTATCCAAGGACGTGCCTCAGACCGAGTAGTACATGTCGAACTCGATCGGATGCGGCGTCATCTCGTAGCGCATGTTCTCTTCCATCTTCAGCTCGATCCAGCTGTCGATGAAGTCGTCATCCATGACGCCACCGGCCTTCAGGAAGTCGCGGTCGGCATCGAGCGAGGCGAGGGCCTCACGCAGCGAGCCGCAGACGGTCGGGATGGACTTGAGCTCTTCCGGCGGCAGGTCGTAGAGGTTCTTGTCCATGGCATCGCCCGGATGGATCTTGTTCTTGACACCATCGAGGCCGGCCATCAGCAGCGCGACGAAGCAGAGATAGGGGTTGGCGGCCGGATCCGGGAAACGGGTCTCGACGCGCTTGGCCTTCGGGTTCGTCGTGTAGGGGATGCGGCAGGACGCCGACCGGTTACGAGCCGAGTAGGCCAGCAGAACCGGAGCTTCGTAGCCCGGGACCAGACGCTTGTAGCTGTTGGTCGACGGGTTGGAGAAGGCGTTGATCGCCTTGGCGTGCTTCAGGATGCCGCCGATGTAGTAGAGGCAGGTCTCGCTGAGGTCGTTGTACTGGTTGCCGGCGAATACCGGCTTGCCGTCCTTCCAGATCGACTGGTGGACGTGCATGCCCGAACCGTTGTCGCCGAACACCGGCTTCGGCATGAACGTGGCCGTCTTGCCGTAGGCATGGGCAACCTGATGGATGGCGTACTTGTAGATCTGCAGGTGGTCGGCCATGCGGGTCAGCGTCGAGAACTTCATGCCGAGCTCATGCTGGGCAGAGGCGACTTCGTGGTGGTGCTTTTCCACGACGACGCCCATCTCGGCCATGGCCGACAGCATCTCGGAGCGCATGTCCTGCAGGCTGTCGATCGGCGGAACCGGGAAATAGCCGCCCTTGGTGCGGACGCGGTGGCCGAGGTTGCCGGATTCGTACTCAGTGTCGCCGTTGGTCGGCAGTTCGACCATGTCCAGCTTGAAGCCGGTGTTGTACGGCGTCGCCGAGAAGCGGACGTCGTCGAACACGAAGAACTCGGCTTCCGGACCGAAGAACACGGTGTCACCGATGCCGAGCGAGGCAACGTAGGCCTCGGCCTTCTTGGCGATCGAGCGGGGATCGCGGCTGTAGGACTGGCCGGAGGCGGGGTCGACGATGTCGCAGACGATGACCAGCGTGGTCTGAGCGAAGAACGGATCGATGAACGCCGTCTCCGGATCGAGGACCAGCGTCATGTCGGATTCGTTGATGGCCTTCCAGCCGGCGATCGACGAGCCGTCGAAGGCGGTGCCGTTCTCGAGCATGTCCTCATCGACGAGGCCGATGTCGAACGTCACATGCTGCCACTTGCCTTTCGGGTCCGTGAAACGCAGGTCAACAAACTTGACGTCGTTGTCCTTGATCATTTTCAAAACGTCAGCACCAGTGGTCATTTGCCCTTCCTTTCGGGTTTTCTGGTCTTGCCAGGGCACTTCCCGGCCAGGTAAGTGGCTGGTTGGAGTGCCCCAATTTCCCTGGGTTGTCCTTGCCTTGAGCCCGCTGGCCACCCTCATGGCAGCCGGTAGCCGGGCACGGCATCAGATTGCGTCGTTGCCGGATTCGCCGGTACGGATACGGATGGCATCCTCCACCGGCGACACGAAGATCTTGCCGTCGCCGATGCGACCGGTCTGGGCCGCGTTGCGGATCGCGTCGACGGCCTTGGCGACCATGTCGTCGGTCATGACGACCTCGATCTTCACCTTCGGCAGGAAGTCGACGACATATTCGGCGCCCCGATAGAGCTCGGTATGGCCCTTCTGCCGGCCGAAGCCCTTGGCTTCGGTGACGGTGATGCCCTGAAGCCCCACTTCCTGCAGCGCTTCCTTCACCTCGTCCAGCTTGAAGGGCTTAATGATAGCCTCGATTTTTTTCATCGACCCCTTGTCTCCGTTGCTCCTGGCGCCCGCGCGAGGCGATTTTTCCACCCTGCGCCGACCGAGACGCACCCTCTCAAGCATTCGACGTGCCAGTTCGGCCCCGTGCCGGTTCCTGGCGAAAAATGAGGCGATCGCCAGTGAGAAGGAGGGAAAAGTAATGGAGATTGCCCAATGAAGCGGCCTAAATCTTGTGCAAATGGGACTCTATTAGGCAAGTTGCCGCCTCGTTAGGAGAATATTGGCCGATATCGGCCAGCCGGCTGGCGCCTGTCGAGCCTCGTGGGCCGAGGGAATTGTTGCTTTCAGCCCAAGGGTGTAGACGAGGAGGGAGCCACCTACAGGCGGATCGCGCCTGTCGCCAGGGAGTGAACCGGATGCAGGGCGAACCGTTGCTTACACCGACCGAGATGGGCCGCGCCGATGCGCTGACCATCGCCGGCGGCATGCCCGGCGAACGGCTGATGGAAAATGCCGGCTATGCCGTAGCCGACGTCATCTGCGCCAGATTCAACCAGGGCACCCGGGCCATCGTGCTCTGCGGCATGGGCAACAATGGCGGCGACGGCTTCGTCATCGCCCGCGTTCTCAAGCAACGCGGCTTTGCCGTGCGCGTGGCCCTTGCCCTGCCGGAGGGGATGACGGCTCGCGATCTCAAGGGAGATGCGGCCGGCGCCGAACGGGCATGGCGCGGCGAGACGCTGCCGGCGACAGCCGATCTCTTCGAGGGTGCCAAGGTTATCGTCGATGCGCTCTATGGCGCCGGCCTCAGCCGTGACGTTTCGGGACGGGATGCCGAACTGATCGCTGCCGTCAACATGGCGCGGGCCAATGGTGCGAGCGTCTACGCCGTCGATCTTCCAAGCGGCATCGACGGCCGTACCGGCGAGGTTCGCGGTACGGCGATCCTCGCCGACGAGACGGTGACCTTCTTCCGCCGCAAGCCCGGCCATCTGCTTCTTCCTGGGCGCACGCACTGCGGCCGGGTCCGCCTTGCCCAGATCGGCATCGACCCGAGGGTGTTGGCCGAGATCGCCCCGGAGACGGTGGCCAACGGTCCAAGCCTCTGGGCGGAGTGCTGGCCGGAAGCCGCCATCGACAGTCACAAGTACAGTCGCGGCGCGGCGCTGGTGGCGTCCGGGCCGCTCACGTCCTGTGGCGCGGCTCGCCTCGCGGCAGAAGCGGCGCTTCGGGCCGGCGCCGGCATCGTCACGGTGGCAACGCCTCCGGCTGCCATGGCTACGGTTGCCGCTTGGCGCGCTGCCTTTGTCGTCAGGCCGGCCGCCGACATGTCGGAACTTGCAGGACTCCTCAGAGAGCCCAGGCTCAGGGCTGCCGTGCTCGGACCGGGGCTCGGCCTCGGCGACGACGTCTGGTCGGCCATTCGTGGAGCGCTGGAGGGGCATATGGCTCTGGTGCTCGACGCCGACGCCATCACGCAGGCAGCGCGGCGCCCGGACGAGGCCTTCGCGCTTATCAAGGCGCGTGACGGCGGTGTGGTGCTGACGCCGCATGAAGGGGAGTTCGGCCGTCTCTTTCCCGATATCGGCGGCTCGAAGCTCGATCGCGCCCGCGCGGCGGCCGAGCGCTCCGGCGCGGTCGTTCTGCTCAAGGGGCCGGATACGGTGATCGCCCACCCCGATGGCCGCGCCGCCATCAACGAGAACGGCACGGCGGCGCTTGCCACCGCCGGATCGGGGGACGTGCTGGCCGGCATCATCGGTGGATTGCTGGCTGCCCGCCGCCCGGCCTTCGAAGCGACGGCGCTCGCCGCCTGGATGCATGGCGAGGCGGGGCGAATCGCCGGGCCGGGTTCGCTCGCCGACGAGATCGCCTTCGCGCTCAGGGGCGTGCTGGCCGCCGGACGTCCGGCCGCGACGGCGCCATTCGAGGGGGACGGCGATGACGATGTCGTCGCAACGGACTGAAACGACGCCGAACTGAGCGTCTCCATCGAGGCCGTGGCCGGAAAATGACTGTGGAGGTGCTTTCCGCGGCGCGGTGAGATGAGGCGGGCCTCCCGACGAAAGCCCGGAAATCCGGGGTTTTTCGAAGAGCGATTTGGTTTTTTTGAACATCCTCGTCTATTTAGTCGAAAAAATGCCTGACAGGGGTTCCCCTTTCGCCGGCAAGCCGCTATATACCGCCCGTCGCCGCAAACACGGCGCTTGACGCGGGGTGGAGCAGCCCGGTAGCTCGTCAGGCTCATAACCTGAAGGCCGCAGGTTCAAATCCTGCCCCCGCAACCATATTTATTTGCGATGAACCCCGCTCTCCGGCGGGGTTTTTCGTTTGTACGGAAAGCGTAAGGATTCCACGAAGATCGCCGCGAACATCGATCTCGACCTTGCCGTCCATCGGCGTCGAGGATGATGTCCTCGACCAGCGATCGGATGATATCGGCAGTCTCCATCCGCTTCTCCTTTCAATCGTCCTGGAGAGCCTCATGGAGCTGCTGCACACGCAGCCGGTGCTGCTTCGCCATGGCCGGATGCAGGAGCGGGGGCGGTTCGTCGGCCGTTGCCAGGAAAGAGGCGAGTTCCGTCTTGCGCGCCCGGAGCTTGTCACCGCGCTCCTCCACGGTGTCGATCGAGATTGCATCCTTGAGATAGAGATCCATGAGGCGCTCTTCCTCGCGCCCATTCCGCTCTATCTCGGATTGGGCGGCATCGATGTTGGCGCGGTTCTCCATACGTAGCCGGTTCATCTCTTGCGTATCGGCGTCACAGAACTCGGCGAAGATCGTCGGATCGAGCATCCGGTTGCGCAGCGCATTCAGCGCCCGCGACTCCAACTCGTCGCGCCGGATGTTCACGCGGTTGCCGCAAGTGCCCTTGTTGCGAACTGTGGCGCAACCGATCAAGGTCGTGGAGATCGCCGAATAATGCCGTTTTGAACTGCTTCAGGTTGATCTTCGCGCAGCACCACGCTTGTCGACCCGCCAAATAAGCGGATGCGAATTTTGGACATGTGATGCTAAGTGTGTTGCACAGAAAGAGGCACGTCAGAGGGAACGCCGTGAACATCAAAGACATCGCTCGGATTGCCGGTGTTTCCACTTCGACCGTATCAAAGATCGTCAATAACAAGGATGACAGCATCAGTCCCGAGACAAGGGAAAAAGTTCTTCGCATCGTCAAACAATATCATTACACCCCATACGCAGCCGCGTCGAAGGGGACCAAGAAATGGACGATCGGCGTGCTGCTGCGGTCTTCCATTTCCTTTGACAGCACGCTCGACGGAATCATTCAGGCAAACCAGGCCGCCGGCTATGGAACGCTGGTGTTCAATAGCTATTCCAACGCCGAGCAGGAGTTGAAGAACATCGCGGCCGTCTGCCAGCACGAGGTGGATGGCATCATCTGGGAGCCTGCCAGCGCGGAAAGTCTCGCCCACGCATCCCACCTCGAGGCGAGGAACATCCCGGTTCTGACGATCGGACCCTACGGTGGGGATGAATCTCTTCTCCTCCCGTATAAGGAGGCATCCTACAAGCTCACCCAGGAGCTCATCGAACGTGGCCACCAGAGCATCGGATGTCTGATTACGCGTGGCCGACGCAAGAAAGACTTCGTGAGCGGATTTCGTGCCTGTCTGTTCGATCACAACATCATGTTTGACGAAGGCATGATCTTCTACGATCTCGACGATACGCTGATCGGTAAGATTAGCAGCCGCAGCGTCACCGGTTTCCTTTCGTCGCACTACAGGATGGCTCTGGAGCTCTATCATCTGGTGGGATCGTTGCATTATCGCATCCCCGAAGACGTATCCCTCGTCTCTCTCAAGAACGACACCAACGAGGCGCTCGCCTATCCCGGCAACACAGAGGTATCGACATACACCATCCGGAATGCCGACTTCGGCTCCTATCTGTGCGGAAAGCTTCTGAACACGATTGAAAAGCAGAACGAGTCTCCGCGCTCGTTCGTTCAGAGATTTCATCTCGACAATACGCGGACGCTGGATGCTCCGTCGCAGCTGCGCATGAAAAAGATCACGGTGATCGGCAGCATCAACATAGACACCTACCTGTCGGTGCCGAAACTTCCGAAGGAAGGCACTACGGTCAGCGCCCGGATGTCGTCAAAGTATCCGGGTGGAAAGG
Source organism: Pleomorphomonas sp. T1.2MG-36 (assembly GCF_950100655.1). Lineage (NCBI taxonomy): Bacteria > Pseudomonadati > Pseudomonadota > Alphaproteobacteria > Hyphomicrobiales > Pleomorphomonadaceae > Pleomorphomonas > Pleomorphomonas sp. T1.2MG-36. The sequence goes on along the minus strand of NZ_CATNLY010000023.1, from coordinate 63,002 downwards.
GCGTCAATCAGGCCGTCGGGGTCGCCAAGCTTGGCCACCGGGTCTCGCTTATCGGCAACGTCGGGGGCGATGCCGGCTCTGATTACATCTACAAGGAAATGACGCGTTGGGGCGTGGATACGGCCGGCATCCGCAGGTACACACAAGCCGAAACGGGGGAGGCGTATGTCTTCGTCGACCCTAACGGAGACTCGATGATCTCGGTGCTTTCGGGCGCGAACGCATTGCTTTCGCCCGAGGACATACGCGAGAGGGAGCAGCTTTTCGAAAATGCGAGCTACTGCCTCGTTCAGTCGGAAGTACCGATGGAGACGGTCGCCGCCAGTTGTCAGGCCGCGCATCGCCATGAATCGATGACGATCGTCAAGCCGTCGTCATGCGATTACCTGCCGGATGAGGTGATTGCCGAGATCGATATTCTCGTGCCGAATGAGAACGAGCTGAACATCTTGTGTCCCGGGAAGGGGGCGATGGAAGATAAGGCAGAGCTGCTGCTCGCCCGCGGGGCAGGAGCGGTCATCGTCACGCTCGGTGATCGCGGTTGTTATCTTTGCACGCCGGACATCCGACGCCACTACCCGGCAGCCAATTTCAAACCCGTCGACAAGACCGGCGCCAGCGACGCCTTCATAAGTGCGCTGGCATCCTACCTTCTCTATGGACACTCTTTGGAGGAGGCGACCGCCATCGCTATTTACGCGGCCGGTTTCATCGTCACCGGTGAGCGCGTCATACCTGCCCTTGTTGACAAGTACACACTTGAAAATCGTCTGCGCCAGATGGGCGTTTATGCTTCCCCGGATCCGTAAGGGCGGACAGCTGCAGTCCCGATGGGATGATTTTCGCCGAATATGCGCTGAACAGATGCGGGGTGACATTCTTTCGAACGCCACTCCGTAACCAGAGCTTTCCCGGCGACAAGAGTTCGCCGGGAAAGCTGTTTATGGACGCGGATCCAGGCTTTATGCCTCGTCCTGGGCAGCGCGCGAGTGGCTGTAGATCATCTTCATGGACGCGATGAAGATGACCATCGCGACCAGAACGATCACGCCACCGATCATGAAGACGTTCGAGTAGGTTGAAGCCAGTCCGGCCGGAGTACCGGAAAGGCTGCTGCCACCCATCGCGCCCTGGCTCATCAACTGACCGAACAGGGCTACGCCGACCGAGCCGGTGATGGCCTGAAGTAGGTCGTTGAAACCAAGCGCGCGACCCGTTTCCTCTGCCGACACGGTGAGCGTGGCAGTGTCCACGATCGGCTGGTAGAAGAAGGACGTCCCGAAGTAGTAGATGCACGGGGCAAGGGCGAGGGCCCAGATCTGGCCGTAGGGGATCAGCAGTGCCACCGCGATGAGGCCGCTGCCCATGCAGCCGAGAGCCAGAACGACGGAAGCCTTGCGCCCGATCTTCCTGATGATCGGTCCGGCGGCAAATCCCATGATGGCCGCAAGAATGATCGACCAGACCAGAAGGTTCGAAACCTGCGAAGAGTCGATGCCGTAGACGTTGAGGCCGATCGCATTGATGCCAGCATTCAGGGTGTAGCTGAAGAAGTAGCCCACGAAGATGACGACCATGGTCATCGCAAACGCCGGGTTCGTCAGCATCTTCGGCGTGATGAACGGGGTCTTCGCCTTGTTGATGTAGACGACGAAGGCGATCAGCGTGACCAGGCAGGCCAAGCCCCAGAACCAGTTCATGTCGGTGAAGAACATGGTCACCGAAGCCGCGAACAGGCCGATCAGCGTGAAGCCTGCGGCGTCGATTTTAGCCCCCTTGGCGTGTTGGTCTGGAAGGGTCTTCATCAGGATCGGGATGAAGAACACGGCCAGGATGCCGATGCCGAACAGCCAGCGCCAGTCGACGAGGGTCATGTAACCCGCCAGGAAGACGCCGAGGGCGGCAGCGAAGCGGAACACCGACACGAAGATGCCGTACCAGATGACCCTGTTCTTCTTCTCCACATACTTGGAGACCAGAACCAGGAAGATCGATCCGGACACCTGCCAGCCAGCCGACTGCAGAATGCGCGCGGCGATGACGATCCAGATGCTCGTCTTGCCAAAGCAACCGAGCACGGAGCCGAGAACGAACACGATCGTTCCAAGGATCATCATCTTCTTGAGCGAGACAAAGTCACCGAGCGAGCCGTAGATCACGCAGACGATGCCGAGCACGATGCCGGGCAACGAAGTGATCAGCGGCGCGAGGCCTGGCTGGCCAAGCTGATCTCCGATGTTCACGTAGATCATGCCGAACGCCTGCAGTTGCAGGACGCCGAGAGTGAAGATCACGAGAACGATCGGAATTGCGACCCGCGCCATCTTGTTCATGGCCGCGAATTCCGCGGTTCCCTCCTCTGGTACAGGAACGCCGTTCCTGCTCTCGTCAATTGCCTTGCTTTCCATTCTCCCTATCCTTTCTCTATTCGATGGGTTTCACGACTGTGCTGCGTGGTCTGCTCGGCCCATCTCCGCAAACCTGTGGCGTTACAAGCCGCCGTGTGTTCGGCGCGCTTGATGCATTTCTCGTGTTTCGGCGACGAATGGCTGCCGGGTGCCCGGCCTATCGGCCGAAAGCCATCACCTCTTCGATGCGTGGGATCGAGGGTGAGGCGCCAGGGCGCGACACCGCGATGGCTGCGGCCTTGGCTGCCGTGTCCAGTGCGGTTGCCGCCGGGGCCCCGCTTGCTCGCAGGGCGAGGAAATATCCGGCGAAGGTGTCTCCGGCCGCCGTCGTGTCGACAGACCGCACGTCATAGGCGGGTTGCTGGATCTGCTCGTCGCCAGCCGCAAACATCGATCCTTTCTCGCCAAGCGTGAGGACGATGTCAGCTCGCGGAAACCTTTGACGCGTTGCCACGAGCCGTTGGTTCGGGGTGCCCTGGCAGCCACTGAGGGATGCCGCCTCGATCTCGTTGAGAATGAAGCAGTCAATGGCGTCGAGGTCGGCCTTGAGCAGCGCTTCGTTGATCGGCGAGGGGTTTAGCACGATCCGCAAGCCGCGGGCTCTGGCCGCCGTGATGCAATATGCGAGTTCGCTGATCTCGTTCTGAAGCAACAGCCAGTCGCCCTTGCTGAACCCAGCGAGCACCTCGTCGATGAATGCCTTGGTGACCGCCATGTTGGCGCCCCCATGCAGCAGAATGCAGTTGTCCGCGCTCGCGTCTCGCTGAATGATCGCGTGGCCGCTTGGCGTTCCCTCGCACGTCCTCACCCAGGTGACATCGACGCCCGACTCGACGAGCAACTCCTTGAGGAACAGGCCATCCTTGCCGATCAGACCCGCATGGTGGAGATGGCCTCCGGCTCGGCTGAAGGCGAGCGACTGGTTAAGCCCCTTGCCGCCCGAGAACACATGGCGTGCGTTTGAGGAGATGGTCTCGCCCTTGCTGACGAAGTGATCGACGTCATAGACGAAATCGATGTTGAGGGAGCCGAAGTTGAGTATTTTCATGGCATGGCTTCCGGCGTTTTGGAGGTCTGAGCGCCTTCGAAGGCCGCTTCGTAGACGCGGCGGCAATCGTCCCGATTGAGCCTTGCTACCGAGCCGATGGCCTGGTCGGGGCCGAAGAACTCGATGTTGTCGAGCATGCGGTCCACCTCATTGGTCGGAACGCCGAACTCGATGAACGACACGGGCATGCCGAGCGAGCGGAAGAAGGCCTCGGTCGCCTCAATGCCGCGGGAAGCCAGAGTGGAGACGTCTCCCGCCTCGTCCTCGAGGCCGAATACCTCGCGGGCATAGCGGGCAAAGCGTGCGGGATTGCCGGTGCAGGCGGCGCGCATCCACGAGCCCATGACGATCGATAGAGTTGCGGCGTGAGGGATATCGTAGAGCGCGCTGAGCTCATTTCCGATGATGTGCGTCGACCAGTCCTGATCGCGCCCGACCCCGAGCGTGTTGTTCTGGGCGATGGTGGAAATCCACATGATCTGAGCGCGATGGTCGTAGTTGTCCGGCTCGGCAAGACACTTGGGGCCGATGTCGCACAAGGTGCGCAGCACCGCCTCAGCCATGCCGTCGATGACGCCGAACTCCGGGTCGTCGGTGAAATAGCGCTCGCAGATGTGCGAGAACATGTCGACGATCCCGCAGGCGGTCTGAAAGGCCGGCAGCGTGGTCGACAGCTTGGGGTTCATGAATGCCAGCGCGGGCCGGACGACCGGCGCGCTGACCAGAAGCTTCATGCCCTTTTCGGTATTGTTGATGACGGCAACCTGGCTGGATTCGCTGCCCGAGGCGGGGAGTGTCAGCACGACAGCGACGGGCAGGGTGCGGGCTGGAGTCGCCGCTCCAGTGAAGTAATCCCAGACGTCGCGATCCGATGCGGCACCGAGAGCGATCGCCTTGGCCGAGTCGATCGCGCTGCCGCCGCCGATCGCCAGAACGGCATCCACGCCGATACGCTTGGCAAGATCGATGCCCTCGCGAACCAGGGACAGTCTCGGGTTCGGTTGGACCCCGGCAAGCTCGACGTAGCCGATGCCTTCGGCTGCAAGGCTATTCCTGATTGCCGGGAGAAGGCCGGTATCTTCAAGGTAGCTGCTGCCGTCATGATGGATCAGCGCCTTGCCAGCTCCCAGTTGGGCCAGTTCCGCGCCAACCTTGCATTCGGCGTCCCGGCCAAACACGAACTTGGTTCCGATCTGTAATGCGAAGTCTTTGAACACCTCATTCTCCCTTCTTCAGAAGGGCGCTGACCGCATCGACGTCGGCGACGCAGAAGGTCGGTGACTGGGCGCGCAGCGACTGCTCGTCGCCGTCGCCGTAAGTCACCGCTATGCAGTCGATGCCGCTGAGGCGGGCTGCTTCGACGTCGCTCCACGTGTCTCCGACATAGACGCAGTGGCGGCGTTCGACCTTGAAGCGTCCGATGGCCGAGGCGATCATCTCGGACTTGGTCATCTCCTGCCCGTCGGTCTCGTCGGGGGTGATCCAGCCATCGAACAGCCGCGCCCATCCCTTGACGGCGAGAATGTGCTCAAGTGCCTCGCGCGGCTTGTTGGTGACGATGAAGTTGGTGATCCCGCCGCGACGCAGCTCTCCGATCAGTGGCAGAACGCCCGGATAGAGGTTCGTGCCGGCGTACTCGTTCATCTTGCGGTAGTGCACGCGCACGAGCCGCTCGAACTCCGCCAGCATCGCTTCCCCGGGGAAGGGCTCGATGAAGCGGAAGAGTGTGCCGATGGGCTTGCCCAGATGGCTGTTGTCGCCAATGATCTCGGCGGGCAGGCGCCCCCCGCAGCGTTCGGCGGCGAAGGCAAGCGACCCCCAAACGTCGAGGCTGGTATCGGCCAGCGTGCCATCAAAGTCCCACAGCACCAACCGGTATTTCATCGTGCTTCTTGCCCCTTTGGTCCCCGCGCGTATCCCGGTGGCGCACCGGGCCGGGATACGCGCGGATTGGTGTCACGCGTAGTTTTGGAGGGTCTTGTAGAGGAGGGTCATGAAGCCCGGGAAATCGAGCTCCAGGGCGCCCTCCGCGTTGGGCGCCTCGCCTCGGAAGTCCATCTGGGGCTTGCGGCACAAGTCGACCTTGGGGTCCACGCCGCGCAAGTGACGGTAGTCGCAGACCGTCATGCCGCGCGTGAGTTCGCCCTTGAGCTCGATGTCGATGTGCATCGGCGCCGCGATGATGAGCGAGGGGTCGATGATCCATGCCGCGGCGCAGGCGTCATGCATGTTGGCGCCCGTCAGCTCGGCGCTTGCGACCGTGCTGTCGATGAAGAACTCGGTCAGGTCGGCGGCGAAATGGGCGGCCTTGGTGCCGATCTCGCGGAAGCGGGCAACGTGCTCGGCCGTGAGGCAGCACTGGCGCGTCAGATTGATGCCGGCCATCTTGACGTGCATGCCGGAGTGGAACACGCGATAGGCCGCTTCCGGATCGACGTAGATGTTGAACTCGGCGGTGGGCGTCCAGTTTCCATAGGTAACCGAGCCCCCCATGATGCACAGTTCGCGCACGCGCTGAGCGATGCGCGGCTCGCGATTGAGGGCCGCGGCGATGTTGGTGAGCGGGCCGGTGGCAATCAGCGTCACGTCGTCGGTGCTCATGACCGTGTCGACGATGAAGTCGACCGCGTGGCGATCCTGCGGCTTGTGGGTCGGTTCGGGCAGGACGGGGCCGTCGAGGCCGGTCTCGCCGTGGAACTGAGGAGCGGTGACGAGCGGCGTCACCAGCGGGCGGCTGTGTCCGGCGTAGACGGGGATCTTGTCGGCGCGGCCCAGCACCTCGAGCACCTTGATGGCGTTACGGGTGACGTTTTCGAGGGTGCAGTTGCCACCAATCGTTGTGATGCCGAGCACGTCCAGATGCTGGACGGCCAGCATGATCGCAAACGCGTCGTCGTGCCCGGGATCGCAGTCCAGAATGACCTTTTTCATTTACTCATAACTCCTCGTTGATGTTGGGCGAGAAACTCCGCGAGCTGTTGGGCGTTGGGGGAGCTTCTCGAGCCGCTGCGCTCGACGGTGTAAGCCGACACCGCATTGCCTGCCTCCAGGGCGCCGGCGAGCGTGCGCCCCTGGAGAATCGCGCTGATGAATCCCGCGTTGTAGACGTCGCCGGCGCCGATCGTGTCCTCGACGGTGACGGGAAAGGCCCGGGCGATCACTTCCTGAGAGCCGTCCAGCCCTATCGAACCGTTGGCCCCATCGCGTGCCACGACCGTACGGCCATCGACCGCGAGCGCCCGCGCGTTGTTGAGCCAGGCTTTTCCGCCCAGATGGGCAAACTCCTCTGGCCCCGATCCCAGAAGATAGGTCGCGTGCGGGATGATGCGTTGCAGGGCCTCGCCGAACTTCGGACAAAGCACGCCTTCATCGACCCTGAGGTTGAGGTCGAAGGAGGTCGTCACCCCGGCGGCATGCGCTTCCTCGAAGATCCGGATGATCGTGGCGCGGGCGCTGGTGTCGTGGACCAGCGACATGCCCGAGGAATGCACCCAGTCTGCCTTGCGAACGCGCTCGAAGGAGACCTTCTGCGCATCGATCACGGTGAAGGACTGATCGACGCGAGGCCACCCCCAGAGGTAGCGTTCGCCACGATCGTCGACGAAGGCGAACACGCCGACGGTGTTGAGCGTCGGATCGACGATCAGGCCGGACGTGTCGATGCCCGCCGACGCGAGGTCCTGCGCGACAAACCGGCCATACTGGTCGTCACCGACTGTGCCGATGAACGCGGTGCCGACGCCAAGTTTGGCAAGGGCCACGGCTGTGTTGGCCGAGGTTCCGCCACCTTGCAGTTCGGGCGTCGGGTATTCGACCCGCGTTCGCTCTGCGTCCAGAAAGCGGGGGTAGGGGACGATGATATCTACGTTCGCGTCCCCCACGACGACGACGTTATGCATCCCTGGACGCCTTGATGAAGGCTTCGACTTTGGCGGGATCCTTGCAGCGGTCGGTATTCGCCCGTTCGTCGTCGTAGTTGGTCAGGCTGAAGGAATCGACGCCGTAGGGGCGCGTCATGTGGATCGCTTCGGCCACGTTGCCGGCGTGCAGACCGCCTGCGATGATGCAGGGCACGCTGGTGGACTCGATGATCGCCTTGTCGATCAGCCGGTCATGCTCCAGGCCGGTTGCGCCAATGTCGGTGGACGCCGGCGCCTTGGTGTCGATGAGGAAAAAGTCCGACACGGGCGCGTAGTCCGCCACGTATTCCAGGACCTTCTGGTTCTCCAGAGGCACCCCGGCGAAGACTGGAATGGCCTGCATGATCTTCAAGCCCGGGAACCGCCGCTTGAGCTCGGCGACCTGGTCGGGGCTGATGTCATCGATTTCACCGGATAGGTGGAGCACGTCCGGGAAAGCTTCCTTGAGGTTCTCTGTGATCTCGTCGATGTCACCGGCGACGGTCAGGCCGATCCTGACGGCGTCGCTCTGTACGCCATCGAAGATTTCCTTGGCGCGCTCACAGGTCAGTTGCCCTGGAGTGCGCTTGATTTTCCCATATGAGACGCCGATGTGCTTGCTGCCCATGGCAACAACCATGCGGGCATCTTCGACGGTCCTGATTCCATAAATCTGTACGACGACATCAGCCACGTCGATCCCTTTCCTGTTGAAGTGCTGTGATGAGGGCGCCTACGCCAAACACGGTGTCCGGCAGCCCCGCTTTCTGCGCCACCCGGGTGATGGGGGGTGGCGCGACGAACGATTGCTTGAGGATGTCGATCTCGGAAAAGACCGATCTGGCCGGCCCATCGAGCAAGACCTGGCCGCGGCACATCAGGATCACCCGAGAGAAGTTCGCGGTAACGAACTTCATGTCATGCGAGATGGTGATGCACAGCTTCCCTAGGTCCCTGAGCTGGGAAATGATCCGCTCAAGGCGCCTGTTTCCATCGACGTCCTGGCCACAGGTCGGCTCGTCGAACACGATGGCTTCCGGATCCATCATCACGACCGCGCCAATCGTGCAGAATCGCTTCTCCACGGGCGTCAGGTCGAACGGATGCACATCGAGCTTGTGCTGCAGCCCGACGAGCTCCGCCACGCGCACGACCTGGTCTTCGACCTGTTCCTTCGGCATGCCTATCTGGCGAGGTCCGAACTCGAACTCCTTCCGGACGCTATCGAGAAACAGCTGGTCGGCCGGGTTCTGGAACGCGTATCCGATCCTTTTCGCCCACTCGCACGTCTGTCGATCGCCGATGTCGACGCCATCGATCATGATGCGGCCGCCGGTGGGCTTCAGTATGCCGTTGAGATGCTTGGCCAGGGTCGTCTTGCCGGCCCCGTTCTGTCCGATGATGGCGACCGGCTCGGTCCCCGACATGGTCAGTGTAATGCCGGAAAGTGCTTTCTCTCCGGTGGGATAGAGATGCTCGAGTTCTCTGATTTCGATGTTCATCGCAACAGCCCCCTGACCGTTGCCACCGTCGGTTCTTCCGTGATCTCTATGTCCGGAATGCTCCAACCGCTGTCGATAAGCGCGCGCGAAATGTTGACATAGTCGGGCGCGTTGACGCCGTGATCCTGGAGTGTCGGCGATGTGAACACCTCGCGGGGCGTGCCGAGTGCGGCGATCTCGCCTTGATCGAGCACCAGCACGGTGTCGGCGCAGCGAGCGACGCGCTCCATGTCGTGATCGACCATGACGATGGTGACCCCGTCGTCATTGAGGCGCCGGACGACGTCGAAGATCTCCTCGGCGCCCAGCGGGTCGAGCTGTGTCGTGCACTCGTCGAGGACAAGTATTCTGGGCTCCAGGATGAAGACCGAGCCGAGGGCAACGCGCTGGACCTGGCCGCCGGACAGCTCCAGCGGATTTCGATGGAGGATGTGCTCGATGCGCATCAGACGGGCCACCGTGTCGACCCGCTCCAGCATATCGGATCGCTCGACCCCGTGATTTCCGAGCCCGTACGCAAGTTCCTCGGCCACGCTGCCCGCCGTGTACGAAAGCTGGTTGAACGGGTTCTGGAAGACGAGACCGATCGTGCTGGACAGGTCGGCGACGGTGGACTCGCTCACTTTCGTGCCGTCCACCACGACATCGCCGCGCGTCTTGCCCGTGAAGTAATGCGGCACGAGGCCGACGAGAGCATTGCACAGGGTGGACTTGCCCGACCCGTTGGCGCCGATCACGCAGAAGACTTCGCCCTCACGGATCGCGAAATCGAGGTGCCTCACCGCGTACCGTTTGTCGCCTCGGTACCTGAACGAGAAATCGTTGACTTCAACCGCCGATACCATCAGTTGCCTCCCCCTGCCGGGAGAACGCCGAGCCGCATGAGCGTCGAGACGATCAGGACGATGACGAAGAAAGCCAGGAGCAACCAGTTGGCCGCGCGGTCGGATGCCGTGTAGTGGACCTCGACATAGCTGGTTCTCTTCACCCCGCGAATTCCGAACCCGCGGGTCTCCAGCGTCATGCCGCGTTCCTGGGCATCGGTCAGGGACGACATGACGACCGGGCCCATCAGGGGCAGGTAGGCCTTGATGCGGGCTACGAGACCGCCGCTCGTCTGCAGGCCACGAGCGCTCTGGGCCTCCTGGATTACCGACATTCGGCGCTGCATCTGCGGCACGACGTTGAGGCTCGCCAAGACGAGGTATCCCATCTTGGCGGGCAGACCGCTGTTGGTGAGCGCTGCGACGAGCCGACCGGTATAGGTCGTCTTGTTCATCAGGTAGAAGCTGCCAAGGAACACCAGCAGGGTGACGACGAGCTTCGTCGCGTAGAGAATCCCCTCCAGCCCGAGCTTGGCAAAACCGAGGTCGGCGATGAACGTCACGTTCCTGGGGCTGTAGCATCCCTGAATGAACAGCAGCATCACGCTGATGGGAATCCCGAAGCCGAACATGATCTTCGCGAACTCGCGAGGCATTCTCGCGAGGAACGACACGACGAACAGCGCGACGACCAGGGCCAGGCCGAGCCAGGGATTCGGCCAAAACATGGCGCTGAGCCCCAGGCAGAACACCGCGAGGATTTTCGTTACCGGGTGCATCCGCTCGACAACCGTGTGTCTCGGCACGAAAGCATCGAAGCCCGTGCTGCGGGTGCGTGGAGGCGCACCGCCGGTGCGTTCAGTCGTCATCGTCGTCACCGGCTGAACTGGTTTCGTACTGGCTGCGGAAGTTCTGCGGGATCCCCTTGACGATGAAGTACGCGATGAACACCACGATACCCTTGTCGACAAGGTTCTCGATCATGGACGACGAGAAGACGGACACCATGATGTTCTTCATGGCGACGATGAGCGTTGCGGTCAGGATCGACGTTCCGTTGGCGCCGGTGGCTCCGCCGTAGACGAACACGGTGATCGCGGAGGCGGAGACCGCGTTGACCAGCGTGCAGGCGAGCCAGACGAGCACGACGCCCCATAGCTTGGCGAACAATCCGGCCTTGGCCATGTAGCCGACGGTCAGTCCGCACAGCACGCTGACGACCGCGTAGGGCAGGTAGACGGGGTTGGCGACGAGGGCCAGGAAAATGTTGGTCAGCAGGCCACAGAGTGCCGCGACCCACGGCCCGGACAAACAAGCGATGACGATCGTACCGATCGTGTCAAGGAACAGGGGAAGCTTGAGTGTCGAGCACAGCGTCCCCCCTATGAGGTTGATCCCGACCGCAATCGGGATCAGCACCAGCGATTTCGTGGAGAACTGGGTTTTAATCCCCCCCCAAAGCGACAATCCTCTTCCCATGTCGCCACCCCCCTTCAGTCTTCAGTCGCCCGCGGAGCTCCGCGAATCGACCACTTTCCAGAGTACTTGAGAAAATGTTTTACGAAACTAGTTTCTTATCTGCTCGATGACAAGCGCGGACTACCCCTTAGGTTGGGGATTAGGCCGACGGGATCTCATTCCTGATCAAATGCGCCCATCGGCTTCCGCCCGTTTAGCGGTGCTTTTAGGCATTGGCCGCGTGCGGCCCCGCTGCCTGTTCGATCGCTGTCTGGGCATCTGCGGGCGGGCAAGCTCAAGAAGGGGGGCCTGATACGCCCTGCGCGACATCACAGATCCCATCGCCGCGATATCCTGATGAGGAGAGAGGGCGCAGTGCAGGCTATTCATTGAGCTGGCGGACATCGGTTCTTGAATTCCAATTCCAGGGCCGACACAGCCACTTACGCTGTCGTGCGAAAAAGCCCGATACGTCCCTCCGGACCCAGCAAATCCTTCACCGCATTCAACAGATCGGTGTGTCGCAAGTTGTGAGAGAACCTGCCCCCGCAACCAAAATAGCCCGCCAACTCATTGAGTTGGCGGTTTTATATTGTTCGTTGCGGGAAGCGGGAGTTGCTCCGGAATCCAATCCGTCACGAAGCGGCGGGCGGTCTCAGTCCCAGTGCCTGCGGTTGCATCACGATCAGCCCGAGAAAGATCAGGCCGAGACCGGCAACGCGGGACCATGAGACGGGTTTTTGAGGCAGGCCGACAAGGCCCCACTGGTCGATGATGATCGATGCCAGCATCTGCCCGGCGATGACCGCCGTGATGAAGCCAGCGGCGCCGAGCTTGGGCGCAAGCATGAGCGCTCCGGTGATATAGGCGACGCCGACAATGCCGCCGATCCATATCCAGCGGGGCGCCTGTGCGAGGTTCGACAGGGACGGCGCCTGTACCTTCACCAGCAGCATGATGGGCACGATGCAGGCGAAGCTGACGCAAAGGGATATGAGCGTGCCCCACAGCGGATGGCCCAGCGTCCGTCCGAGGGCCGCATTGGCTCCGGCCTGAAACGGAACGACCGCACCGGTTATGATGGCGGCAAGTATGAGAAGCGGTGCACTGATCTGCATGGCGAACAACCTCCGATGCGCACCAGATGCACTATTTGCTTTGTCGATGGAAATTCAGATGTACTATATTGTGCATGCAGGATTCGAATAATCTTCGCGGTATCGACCTCAATCTTCTGGTGGTCCTTGATGCCCTCCTGGCCGAACGGCATGTGTCGCGCGCGGCCATCCGGCTGAACATGAGCCAGCCCGCCGTCAGCCATGCGCTCGCGCGTCTGCGCCTGCTGTTCGATGATCCCATGCTGATCCGCCGTGGCGGCAAGCTTGTCCCAAGTTCCAAGGCGCAACAGATCGCGCCGACCCTGAGCGAAGCCCTGCGACAGATGCGGGAGGTTCTTGGCCCGAGCGGCTTCGATCCTGCGCGGGAGACGCGGAAATTCCGCCTTGCGATGTCCGACTATGGCTCCGGCGTTATCCTTCCCGGTCTGCTGAGACTGCTGCGGCTTGAAGCGCCGGGCATCGATCTGGTGATCACCCAATCAGGCCGAGAAGCCATGCTTCGTCTGGTGCTGGACGGGGAATGCGATCTTGCCCTGGGCGTCTTCCCCGATCTTCCCGAACGGCTGGAAGCCGGACAGCTTACCGTCGAGCGCTTCGCCTGCCTTGCGGACAGGCAGATGATGGCGGGCCAGGACTGCCTCGATCTGGAAGCCTATCTTTCGCGCGCCCATGTTCTCGTGGCGATGAATGACGGAGCAAACACCGAAATCGACACGGCCCTCAAGGCCATGGGCCACGTCCGCCGCATCGCGGTCACGCTGCCGCATTGGGGGAACGCGCCACGGCTGATCCACGGAACGGATCTGGTTCTGACCGTCGCGCGCAATGCCCTTGCACCTTACGAAAATGACCCGTCAGTCATTATCTTCGAGCCGCCGTTTCAAATACCGCCATTTCCCTTCGTCCAGGTCTGGCATGAACGGAGCGGCGGCGATCCCGCTCATCTGTGGCTGCGCAACGCCATCGCGATATCTCTGAGTGCCAATCCTTCCTTGGCGCCTCTACGGCCATAGCATCGATCTCAGGAAGACGCCTGCGAACCTCGCGGCCATGTGGGGCGTGGGCGAACGGCTGCCGCGATGTCCCTGTCGGGCGCCCGATCGGGCGTGTCTTCTCGTGCCAATCGAAGGGAATGATCATGATCTCAAGGCCAGATGAGAACGGCGGCGCGACTCTGCCGACGTCCTATCCCAAACTCCGCCGATATCGTCCCAAGGGTCTAGGCAGCGCTTTATTTTGCGCCTCAGTACAGTCACATAGGCCGAAGGGGCGCGACGAAGGGCGTGGCATGCAAGCGGGTTCACAGACAGGACGGGTTGCCAGTCGGGTGGCGGAACAGGCGGCGATGCCCCAAGCAGCGTCCTTTCCGGTGCTCAAGGGCAATGCCGTATTGTTTTCCTCGTTCACCTTCGGGCAGATCGGCGGCTGGCTCAATCCGGTTCCCGATGATGTCATCGCCGTCGGCCTCGTCGTCAGTGCCCGTCCGGTCGGCTTGGCCATAGGCTTTCTGCAGTCCGGAAAACCGCGAGCCACGCTGACCTCGATCGTAGTGGCGCCGACATTTCGCAGGCAGGGACTCGGCAGGCGACTTCTTGATGCGTGGCAGGCGGAAGCCTCCGTGCGAGGCGCCTCCGCCTGCACCGCAAGCTACATCGAGGCGATGTCGGGACGGGAAGGTCTGGAGGCGCTGTTGGCCGATGCCGGCTGGACGGCTCCGCGTGCGACCGGTTTGGTGGTCGTCGGCCGGGTCGGCAGGATGGTGGATGCGGGGCGCTCCTGGTCGAGCGTGAGAGATCGTCTCGCCGTCTCTCGCACATACACCTTCGATCCGCTCGAACTCACGGCGACCGACGTCGCGGCGGTGGAGCGCTATCTCGCCGATCCCGAGGCGGCGGACATGCTCGGCCCTCTCCACCAGAGCGAGCATCTGGCGCGAGACTTCAGCATCGCCATCCGCCGGGATGGTCGGCTCGTCGGATGGCTTGTCGCTGCGGAGACGCATCGCCCTCTCCTGGACGGCACCACGAAAGAGCCGGCGATCCGCTATCTCGAGGCCTACATCGATCCGCTCCACCGGCAGAGCGGGATCATGGTCGGTGCCTACTACCACTGCTATGCGAGGCAGCTGGCGCTGCTCGGCCGAGATTCCATCGCGGTCTACTACACCAGCCACGAGAACCGACCTCGCATGGTCGCGCTTACCCAGCGTCGCTTTCAGCCGATCGCCGAGCGTGTGGAGACAATCCTCAGCGTCAGCGTCTCGTTGATCGGCTTGGAGAATGACGCGCAAGATAGCGTCAACAAATTTAATGTATATAAGAAAGAATTGACGAATAATAACAGTATTATTTCCGCATAATCGAGCGCTTACCTGGTTTCATAAGCAGATATCTCGCGTATCGAACGCCTGAAGTGGGTACTGGGGGCGTCAGTTATTGGCGTGACTGGCGCTTCGGAGGCAGTTCCGCTGCCGCGCTTGACGAAAACCATATTCATAGCCGTTGGCAATCGATCAAATGGCCAAACAAACTGGAGGGACGAACACGATGAGCATGATGGAGTTGGAGCAGTTCTACGACAAGGTTCGGACGAGCGAGAAGCTGGATGCCGAAGCTACCTCGGCACTTCAACTGGGGCCGGAGGCTTTGGTTGCCCTCGGTGCTCGCGAGGGGTTCAGCTTCTCGCAGGACGAGCTCGCCGCCGGGCTTGAGAAGCTCTCGGGCGGCCAAGAGCTATCGGACAAGGATCTCGATCTCGTGGCGGGCGGCACGTCCAGCGAAGTGGCCAGGCCTGGTCTCAAGGGGGGAGAGCGACGCAACTGGTAGCTGCTCGTTGCTCCCACGAAAGCTTTGCTGCGCCGCTTGAGGCAAACCACGTTCATGGTCGCAGGCGGTGGGCGACGTCGTCAGCCAAACCGAAGGTAAAAGTACGATGGGCATGAAGGATCTGGAACAGTTTTACGACAAGGTTCGGACGAGCGAGAAGCTGGAGGCCGAGGCCACCGCTGCACTTCAGCAGGGGCCTGAGGCTCTGGTTGCCCTCGGCGCTCGCGAGGGGTTCAGCTTCTCGCAGGCCGAACTGGCCGCCGGGCTTGAGGAACTCTCGGCCGGTCAGGAGCTGTCGGACAAGGATCTCGATCTCGTGGCGGGTGGGAGCAGGCCCAATTGCTCCGACAGGCCGAGCGGGAATCCGGACGACTTCAGAAAAATAGCTTAGAGCGACGGTTCGGCTTCTTGTTGGTATGACGATCAACAAGCGACAAGAGCGAAAGAACCCCGGCGGTGCAAAGCCTTGCCGGGGTTTTGTCTTTGGATGCAGCCGCCAATAACCGGAGCCGTTCCGAAAAATTGCCTGCTGAGCTGCCCCGGGCGTCCTTGGGACGAGGCTCGTCGATCCGGCTTGGTTCGACGTTGTTCGGTCCGGTACTACTTGAACTCCATGACGAGCGACATCGTCAAAGACGTCTTTCCAGTGGAGGGTGGGATCGGCGCGACTGGCGAGGAACGGCGGACGATCTTCAGGGCTTCCTCTTCGAGTGACTCATCGTCGCTTCTTTCAATCACCACATCGCCTAGCCGACCATCGGCGGCGACGCTGAAGCGGACTTCCACCCGGCCGCGTTCCGCGCTCGGCTTACCGGATTGTTGGGCCGCGATTTTGGCGCGTATCGAAGCGAGGTAGAGCGCCAGGGGCTCGTTCTTTCCGGTTGGCGCTGCCGCCGCCCCTTGGTCGGTGCGCTTGGCCGATCCGGCTTGCCCCGCTTTCGCGACCGCGCTTGGCTTGGGACGGCGGTTGGGCGCCGGTTTCTCATCCTCAACCTTATGCTCGACCGCCGGAGGCTTGGGCTCCGAAGCAACTGGCTTCGGAGTGGGGGCGGGAGGGTCGGTGCGCTTTATCTCGGCGGGGGAAGGCGGTGGAGGCAGGGCACTCGTTTCGGCCGGTCGAAGCTCGCTCTTGGCTTCGAGAGGCGATTGAGGGCTTTCTGGAACGGATTGATCTCTGACATCCACCGGTTCCCGCACTAGGGCAACTTCGGGCTGCTCGACGACGGCCTGCGCTTTCTCCTGAGAGTTGGCGACCGCCACCGGCTCCGGCGGTGGAGGCGGAGGCGCCTGCTCGACGGCGGGCTGGGGTGGCGGAACGGCCGTCACCTGTCGAGGGATGGTTGTCGCGATACTGCCGGCGATGGAGGGCGAGACGGCCCTAACCTCGTCGGGAAGCACGAACTCCACATCGACGACGTCCACCTTCGCGTCCTGCCCGATGTCGATCGGCTTGGGTCCACTGCCGATCCACATGAAGACGGCGGCGTGCAGGCCCAGCGATACCGCCGTGGCGAGACACCAAGGCTGTGTCGTGAGCGACGTGGTCTCGGACCATCGGGAGAGGCAGATATCGCTGTCGCTCATGGCCCGATGCCCGGCGGATGGTTGGAGTCGGCCTCGGACTCGAGCCATCGCGCGGATTGCTCGATCCAGCGAACCGTGCCTCTCCGTGTTGCCTCCACCACTGACGCGCCGACCGCCTCCCCGATGGCGGTATGCAAGCCGGAATAGCAGGCCGTTCCACCGAGAGGGGCCGCGACCACGATGCAGTCGGAGCCGGTGCCTGTAACGATTTCGCGCCCGATGCTCTCGGTCGTCCGCAGAATGGCGACGGTGCGAGCCTGGGCGGCGATGGCGATCGTCTCGACCAGGGCGCCATCGCTGAGGGGCTGGGACACGTGGACGAAGGTGTTGACCGTGCCGGGAATCGGCGCTTCCTCGGCGCTGCCGGCAAAGCGTCGCCGCCCAACGAACTCGCCGTTGCCGAGCCCGACGGTCGTGATGGCGATCGCTTCGGTTCCTTCGATCGTCGTGCGGCAGATCTCGTAGGCGCTGACATCGCAGGCCGTCATGAGACCGACCGTGTCGGTGAGGCCTTGCCGGGCAAAGGCGTCTTCAAGAACAGCAACCGGCTCGCGGCCGATTGGCAGGTCGGAGTCGTTGACTTCGAGCCAGGCGACGGTCTTGGCAACCGTCAGGCCCGGCCGGGAAATTGACCAGCTGAGCATGCGCCGCGGTTCGGCAAAGCGCAGGGCAAGGATCGGCCGACAAAGATCGATGACGAAAGGCAGGCCGGTCGGATCCATCTACCTCACCTCCCGGCGTTGTTGCCCGACGAGACGCAGCGGCACAACGATCAATCCGTCGGCGTCTCTGTCGAACCGCGCTTCCACGCCGTAGGTCTCGGCGATCCGCTCGGGAGTCAGCACGGCCTCGGGGGCGCCTTGAGCCACGATCCGGCCGCCCTCCAGCAAAATCAGTCGATCGCACCAGCGCCCGGCCAGCGTCAGATCGTGGAGGGAGGCCAACACGGTATGCCCCGCCCGCGCCATATCGGCGAAGATCTGCACGGTGGCCAACTGGTGGGCGGGATCGAGCCCGGCGATCGGCTCGTCGGCCAGCAGGATTGGCGTCTCCTGGGCAATGAGCCGGGCGAGCAGCATGCGGGCGACTTCACCGCCGGACAGCCTGTCGGAAGGCCGGCTGGCCAAGTCCTCCAGATGCGTCAGGCGGAGCGCCCGGGCCACCGCCTGACGGTCGGCGTCGCTTTCTCGGGACAGGGGCGCACGGTAAGGTATCCGACCGAGGCCGACGACGTCGGCGACGGTCAGCGGCCAGGCAACATGCCGATCCTGCCCGAGATAGCCTATCCGGCGTGCTCTCTCGCGGGCGGAATATCCGGCAAGCGGGCGGTCGTCGAGCGTCAGCTCGCCGCCATGCGGTACGGCCCCCGCAAGTGCGCGCAGCAAGGTCGACTTGCCCGCTCCGTTCGGACCGATCAGTCCGACGAACTCGCCGGGTTCGAGCTTCAGGTCGATCGCTTGCAGGATCGTCCGGTTTGCCACCCGGACGGCAAGATCATGCGCGCTCAGTTTCATCGCATCGATCTCCGGCGTTCGTGGAGAATGAGGCGGAAGAAGAAAGGCGCCCCGACGATCGCCGTCACGACCCCGAGTTTCAGGTCCCGGCTGGGCAGTATCAGGCGAACGGCAAGGTCCGCCATGGTCAGAAGCGTCGCTCCGCCCAGTGCGCTGGCAACCATCAGGCGGCTTGGCCGGGAGCCCACCAGGGGCCGCAACACATGCGGCACCACGAGACCGACGAAGCCGACGACCCCGGTGACGGCCGTCGCGCCGCCGACGGCGGCGGCCGTCGCGAACAGAATGATGGCGCGAACCCATGCGAGGCGGACGCCAAGGCTCGATGCGGTCTCTGCGCCGAGGGTCATGGCATCGAGCGAGCGGCCGACGCTGGCGAGCAGCAGCCAGCCGACTGCCATGAAGGGCAGGGCGAGATAGACGTGGTCGAGGGAACGGTCGCCCAGCGATCCCATGCTCCAGAACACGATCTCCAGCGTGGCAAACGGGTTGGCCGACAGATTGAGTGTCAGCGCGGTGAGCGCCGACGTCAGGCTGGCCACGGCGACGCCGGCCAGGATCAGGCCGTTGCCGCCTTCGCCCTGCCCGGCCAGGGCGAAGACCAGTATGGCAGCGAGTCCGGCTCCGGCGAGGGCCGACACAGGTAGCGCCAGCGGCGAGGCGTAGGCGAGACCGCTGACGATGGCGATGACGGCCCCGAGGGCTGCGCTGGACCCGATGCCGAGAACGCCTGCGTCTGCCAGCGGATTGCGCAGCCAGCCCTGCAGCACCGCGCCGGACAGGCCGAGCGTCGCGCCGACGCAGACGCCGAGGATGGCGCGCGGAAGGCGGATTTCCCGCATGACCATGGTCGTGACGCCCTCGTTGCCGAACAGGGCGCCGAACGCGTCGCCGATGCCGATGTTCGATGGGCCGACCAGCAGCGAGCTCGCGAACAGGACCGCCGTCAGGATGGCGAGCAGCGCGACGAGCGCCGGGAAGGACAGGCGTCTCATGGCGCGGGTCTCCGGTGGGTTGCCTGCCGGTGACGTTCGTCGACGAGACGCGCGATGGCGTCGACGACGAATGGCGTCCCGCAGATGGTCGAGCGGTCGGGCAGCACCATCAGGCGGTCGCCATTGTCGGTTGCCGCCATGATGGCGGGATGTCGAGCATTCGGAAGCGCCTCCGTCGACCAGCTTGCCTCGGCCCCGCCGACCAGCACGAGGTCGGGCCTGCCGGCCACGAGGGTTTCGAGCGGCAAGGCACCATAGGAACCGAGCCCCAGTCTGGCGGCAAGGTTGTCCCAACCGGCCGCCGTCAGGATCTCGTCGGCCAGGGTCCCCCGGCCGTCGGTACCGTTGCCGATGTGATAGACGACGGCAACGGGCTTTTGGGCGCTCTCGCTCGCGTCGCTCTCAAGGGCGGCAAGGCGGGCGTCGAACTCGCGGACGAGTTCGTCCGCTCGTTCCGTCCGCCCGAGGAGTTGGCCCATCCGCGTCAGGTTCTCGCGGATGTCGTCGAAAGAGTTGGCCGGTGGGAACTCCTCGACCCGCACCCCGAGCCGGCGCAGCATGCCAACGGTCGCTCGCGACGTGAAACTTCCGGCCAGAACCAGATCGGGGGCCAGAGACACGACTTCCTCGGCACGCCCATCGTTGACCGGCAGGGCCGCCGCCGCGTCCGCCATGTTGGACAGGGCCGGGTCGCGCGCGAGGCGCGATACCGACGCGAGCTGCCCGGGGGCGGCGATCGCCATGGCCTGCTGATCGGTGCACAGGTTGATGGACACGACCCGGCCGGGCGCACCGTCCGCCGCCTGGCCGGATTCCGTCAATGCCGCGACGAGGGCGCCCAGAACGGCGCAGGCGGCAAGATGCCGCCGTTGCCGCTTCGGTGACCGCTCGCTCGTCGTGGGTTCGTTCATCGCGACGCCTTTCTCAATAGCGCGCCTTCAGTTCGGCATAGACCGCCCGGCCTGCCGTGCCATAGCCCCAGATCGTCTGGTATTTTTCGTCGAGCAGGTTCTTGCCGGTGAGCGAGAGGGACACATTGTCGGTCCAGTCCCAGGTCAGGCCGGCGTCGAGCAGGAAGTAGTTGGGCAACTGGCGGATCTGGCCGACCGAATAGTCGGTGTCGATGCTGTCGCCCACCCATGTGCCACGCAACGTCAACGTCGTGCGATCGTTCGCTTTCAGCGTCGCGCCGGTGGTTACCTTGTGTCTGGGAACCCGCATCAGCCTGCTGTCGTTGGCATCGACGGCTTCGGTAAAGGTGTAGCCGGCATCCAGCGTCAGATTGTCGAGCAACTTCAGCCGGCCGGTGAACTCGATGCCCTGGCTTTTCGAGGTGCCCTCGATCTGGGTGTAGGCCCATGTCGAGGTATCGTAGCTGATGAGATTGTCGGTATCGATGTTGAAGTAGGTCAGCGACAGGCGAGCGCGATTGTCCCAGACCTGTTGATCGATGCCGATATCGAAGCTGCGGCTCTCCTCGGGCTTCAGGTTGGCGTTGCCGTAGGTCGGGGCATGAAGCTCGTAGAGCGACGGCGGGCGGAAGCCCGTTCCCCAACTCGTCCTCAACTTGGTCGACTGGGTGGCCTCCCAGGCGGCGGTGACGCGCCCGGTGGGATGATCGCCCCAGCTCGAGTGATGATCGTCGCGCAAGGCGGCGGTCAGGGTGACGTCGGTTATCGGCTTCCACGAGGCCTGCGCGAACACGCCGGCGTTGTTCATGCCGGCATCGACGCCTCCGGTCGTCCTGGCGTCTTCCGTCGTGTAGTCGAGGCCGGCGGACAGGCCGATCGTCTCCGTCAGGGCCAGATTGCCCAGATATTCGATCTTCGTCCTGCGGCCGTCATATCGCCCGGGGCTGGAATCGTAGACCTCGCGCGTGAGGTCGTAATGCTGCACCGCGATGGTGTTCTTGAGCCTGCCGTCGAGCAGGTTGAAATCGGCGCCGACCCTGGCTCCGACCTCGCGTCCGATGGTGTGAAACCGCAGTGCGCCCGTCTCGTCGATGGGCTGACCGAACCCGGTCATCCAGTCGTAGGAAAAGTCGTCGTAGTTGCTGCGCCGGTAGGTGTAGCGGGCAGCCGCGAACAGGCGCAGGGCCTCGTTGGCCCGGTAGCTGGCGTTGATCGAGGCGGTGCTATTGCCGTAGCCGTCGGCTTCGGTGTTGCCGTTGTCGCGCTCGGCGGACGAAAAGCCAGACGTCTGAAAGCGCTGGAACGAAGCGCCCATTTCGAGTGCGTCGGTCGCGGCCGAAACGCCGTAGCGGACGGACTTGGTCCCGTAGGATCCGCCGCCGACACTCGCGCTATGATGCACGCCCTTCTCATCGGCGGTGCGGGTGGTGATGTCGATCACGCCGGCGACCGCCGTTCCGCCGTAAAGGGCAGACTGCGAGCCGCGCAGAACCTCGATCCGCTCGACGTCGCCAAGAAGAAGATTCTCGATGCTCGGCCCTGCCTGAGGCTGGGTCGGGTCGGAGACGTCGATGCCGTCGACGCGGACCAGAACATAACGGGCGCCGAGGCCGCGCATCTGCATCGTCGTCGTCGAGCCTGCCGGTCCCGCCTGGGAAAAACCCAGTCCGGGAACTCGCGCCAGCAGGTCCAGGACCGTTGTCTCGCCGCTCCGCTCGATCTCCTTGCGGCCGATCACCGTCACGGACGATCCGACCGCGGCTTCCTCGGTCGGAGTGCGGTTCGCCGAGAAGACGACCTTGCCGAGGTCATGCGCTGCCGTCTCGTCGGCCAGCGCGCCCTGGCAGGGCAATGCCGCCGCCAACGCAGCAAGAGGTGCCGCACGGCAGACCGTGGGTAGCCGTAAGTTGCCGTTTCCAAATCGTTTTCTTGTATTCGTCACGCGCCCATACCTCCGCCGTCAAGTGTCGCACCGGTCCCTCGCGGATCTCGCAAGGGCGGTGTTTTCGGAGCCGTCGGTTGGCGGGCTGATGATCGGCAAGCAAAGGCCATCGGTCGGTTCCGCGTCGCGAACGGCGTTGTCGTCATCACTCACGCGGAAACCCGTGACCCAATACCCCACGTATCGGGATCAGGAGTGACAGAAGCGGCAGGTCTCCTGGCTCACGAGTCATCGTCGGATCCCGCCTTCCCGGTGGCAACGCCGCCAGTGGCTTCTTGGGAACGACTCGTCGTTCACAGTTACGGGGGTAGCCGCGGAATCGACCCGCTTTGGGATCTCACCGCTGTTCCCTTTGCCCGTCTCGCGACGGACCGCTTCAAACCTTGGGTAGCATGCGGGCACACTGAAGACCTCAGTCGCCCTGACTTACTGGCTGGCCCAGTCCATGAAGAGCCAGCGGTCTCCTAGTCCTCCTATTCGATTGCTGCCTGCTCAAAGCCGAGCGGGCAGCCCTACACTATAAAGCGAGTCGCCGGCTCATGGCTCGGTTGCACTCCCGCAAACGGCACGATGTTCACACCTTGCCGGTTGGCTCGCCATCATCATGTCGAGCGTGATGCACTCTCCCGGCGGAACCATCAGGACGTCGCCGTTCCAGTCGCCGTCCGCCATCTGCTTCAGAAGCGCGAGACTGCCTTCCATCTCCACGTAGTCCAGGCCGAAGTTTGCCGCGTGGGTGCGAGCGTAGAGACGATCGCTTTCCAGCGGTTCTACCCCTGGCATGGTGATGTAGACGAGCCGCCGGTAGTGGCCGAGCATCTCTTGCATGACCGCCGCCGCCCGCTCCTGGCCGAAGCGCTTTTCAAGACGCGGATAGTCGTCGAACACCGAGCCGGTGCCGTCGCCGATGTAGCCGCGGGTCAGAAAGTAGCTGCCCGGATCGCTCTCGAGAAGGTCGTTGCGGGCCTGGCGCGAGCCGAGAAACGCGCCGATGCAGTCATCCGTGCGCAAGAGGACGAGCCGCGACTGCCGGGTCGACAGGCCCACGGTTGCCTGCGCGCAAAGACCGTAGCCGAGATAGATCGGGTCGTAACTGCCATCGGCCGCCTCGACGGCCGCCCGAAGGGCTTCGTGCAGACGGCGAGGGCGGTTGTGCAAGCCGATTTCCAAGCTCTCGAACGACCAGTCGGCCGGCATCAGCGCTCGGAGTTCGTTCAGCATGACCTGGCAGGCGATGACTTTGGGCGTCATGGCGATCGTCCGTCACATGAGGCAGTTCGAGGCGAAGACGGTGTCGAAATCAGGTTGCGCGGCGAGTTCGAGGTAGCGGACCTCCGCCGCAAGCCGAACCGCCTGGCTTCGTGCGCCGCCGCAAGCGACGAGCCGGCAGGCCCCGGTGCTGGCGACATTGCCGATTTGTTCGACGGATTTGCGCGGCACGTCGGGCAGAAGGCCGACGGTGATCGCGTCGTCGATGTCGATGAAGTTTCCGAAGGCGCCGGCGACAAGAATGTGGTCGAGATTCCGGCTGGACAGCCCGGCATCCCTCAGCAGGAGATCGAGGCCGGTGCGGATGGCCCCCTTGGCAAGCTGGATTGAGCGGATGTCGGTCTGCGTGAAGACGAGGGGGGTATCGGCGAACTCGTCCGTCAGAACGAACTCACGCTTTCCGCTCTGCTCGCGGACACGCAACCGATCCTTGTCGAGGCGCCCGCGCGCATTGACGATCCCCGAGCGTCGAAGGGCGGCGACCAGCGACAACGCACCGGAGCCGCAGACGCCGATCGGCGGTTGCCCGCCGATGGTCGACAGATGGAGGTCGTCGTCGATACGGGCGGAGTCGATGGCCCCCGGAGCTGCGCGCATTCCGCAGGAAAGGCCCGCCCCCTCGAAGGCCGGACCGGAAGCGCAGGACACGCTGGTCAGCCTGCCATTGGCATGGAGCGATATTTCCGTGTTGGTACCGATGTCGAGCAGCGCCCAAGTTCCGGACGGCGGCTGGGCTAGAACCGCCATCAGGGCGGCGATGTGGTCACCGCCGATGAAGCCGGCGATGCTCGGGGCGCAATAGAGCTGCGCGCCCGGCGCGACGGCGAGGCCGAAATCGGCCGCCGGTCGCTCGACCATAGCCTTGGTCGTCGGCGTGAACGGCACTTTGGCGAGACCGTCGACGGCGAGCCTCAGAAGCAGGTGCTGCATGACGGTGTTGCCCACGACGGCGACTTCACCGATGCGCGTCGTTTCGCCATCGGTGAGCTCGTCGGCAAGCGCGGCAATGCCGCTCACAGCGGAGGCCTGCAGTTGCCGGCGCTGCTCGTCTCCGGCCAGGGCATGGGTGAGCCGGCCGATGATGTCGCCTCCGAAGACGGTCTGCGGGTTGGGCCGCGAACCGCTTCGCAACACCTGCCCGGACGTCATGTCCACGACGGCTGCCGCGAGGTTGGTGGTTCCGAGGTCAACGGCGAGCCCGAGAGGCGACGGTCCTGTCACGGGTCCGACGAGCGCTGCACCGCGCCGCCAGCATCGGCCCGTGGTCGGCACCAGAAGAGGCTGCTCTATGGGGACTTGGTCGAGGGTCGCGTGCTTGCCGGCCGAGACAGACCGGACGCTGCTCCGCTCGGGAACGTGAACCGTACAGTCGCCGGCCGGAAAGGTCTTGCAGGCTCGCCGCCAGCCGGCGGCGATCTCTTCGTCGGTAAACCCATGCTCCTGCGAAGACGAAGCGTACAGATCCTGCCCCTCAATGCGAACGGCGCAGGAGCGACAGGTTCCATGCCCACCGCATGCCGACTCGAGGGCCAACCCCACATGGCGGGCAACGGTCAGTATCGACTGATTGCCATCACTGGTCGCGGTAAGACCCGAGGGTTGGAAGGTAATCGCATGCAACTGGGACATGATCTCGTCGATGTTTAAGCGGCGCCCGCTTCGGCCGCGCTGGCCATCGGGCTTCCCGGGCAATGCGAGACGAGGCGCATCGCCCGGGATATCCGAAGGTCTGGATCAGTAGGCGTTGGGGTTGCCGACCACGCCGTCGACGATGGCCGGTCCGGAGCTGGTACCAACAAGCTCGGCGCCCGCCTCGAACAGCGCCTGCATCTTCTCGCGGGTGTTGACCTTGCCCGACACCTTCACGCGGCACGGCAGCTCGACGTTGGCCTTGAGGATCTTGACGTGCTCGACAATGGCCTCGCAGCCGCCCTTGCCCCAGCCGCTCGACTGCTTAACCCAGTCGATACCGGCCTCGCTCGAGTAGCGGCCGGCCTTGGCCTGCAGCTCGGGGGTGGTGATGTAGCCGAACTCCAGCATCGACTTGATGACCATGCCTTCCTCGTGGGCGACATGGGCCATCTGGCGCAGCTCTTCGAAATATTCCTTCTCCTGACCGCCGAGCAGCAGGCCGGGGTTGGGCGGGAAGTCGAGCTCGTCGGCGCCTTCCTTGGCGAGGAGACGCAGCACCGCGATCTTCATCTCGAGAGTGTCGTTGGCGGTCGGGAAGTTGACCGTCGAGGCGATCTTGATGCCGGTGCCGGCCAGCACGGTCTTGGCAAACGATACGAAGCACGGCGCGATCATGGCGGCCTGGAAGCCGTAGGCGACGCAAGTCTTGAGATGGGCGGCCATGCCATCGCGCGTCAGCTCCGAGCTGACGTTCGTGTACTGGATCGCCTTGGCAACGGCCTTCTTGTCGGTGAAATCGATCATGGAATGAACCTCCTGTTTTGTCCTTCGCCTAGGAACTTAGCGGTGTTTCCGGCGGCGGTGGATGGTGGGCTCTCTCAAAAACATGGATAGGATTCTCATTCGTTTTGGCCGTCCGTTCCGGCCATGGATCAGCGCTCCAGGGTGCGAAACTGGCGGGGAGAAACGCCGACATTCTTTCGGAAGTCGCGAGAAAAATGCAGGGGATCGTCGTAGCCGACGGCAAGGGCGACCGCGGCGACGGTCTCGTCGGTCTCGACCAGAAGCCGCTTGGCCTGGGAGAGGCGGTAGCCGCGCAACCAGTTGTGCGGCGTCTGGCCGAAGCCATACTTGAACAGGCGGAACAGATGGGACTTGCTGACCCGGCACGTCTCGGCGAAGCGATCGACCGTCCAGGTTTCCGTATAGTGCGTGCGCACTTCGCGCACGAGGCGAGCGAGGCCCCGGTGGCTTGCCTCGACAGGGTCGAGCAGATGGGATCTCCGGCTCTCGGTCAGCTTTTCGACCATAGTGGCGGCGATCCGTTCGGTGGCCGCCGCCGCCTGCATCGAGTGCGTGCTGATCTGGCGCAGGGCGTCCTGCATCAGCTCCTGGATGGGGGCGGCGTCGGTGAAGGCGAATATCGGATCGGCTTCGACCGCGAGCGCCGTCTCGAGGCGGTTGAGGTTGGCGCCGTCCATGCGCAGCCACAGGATTTCCCAGGGCGTGACCGGATCGGCAAAATGGGCGTGCGGCCGTTGAACGGGGATCCAGGCGAGCTGGCCCGGTTCGACACGGTGGACAGAACCGCCAACCCGGACATGGCCGACGCCATCCAGGCAGAAGATGAACTCGTGGCCGGGCGCCCGTTCGCGCTCGATGCGATAGTCGGCGCTCGCGGCGATGTGGCCCGCCCGGAGCAGGCGATAGTTGAAGGGGCTCGACCAGGTGTCGAGGCCGCTATAGTGCGACTCGAAAACGCGCATGGGCCGCGAGGAGGGGCTGCCATCGGTCGGGGGCGCGTTGTTGCTCATCCATTCTCCTCACTGCGGCGAAACTGGCCGGAGGCGCGCTGGGGGGGACGCGCGCCTCCGGCTGCGCACGTCAGGCCGCCTTGGCCTCGGCGCAAAGACGCTTGGCTATGGTTGCCGCCACGGATGCGTTCTCGCCAAAGGCATCCGCGCCGACCTCTCGGGCATACTCCTCCGTCACGGGGGCGCCGCCAATCATGATCTTGACGCCATCGCGCACGCCGGCGGCAACCATCGCCTCGATGGTGGTCTTGATGGCCGGCATGGTGACGGTGAGCAAGGCCGACATGCCGACGATCTGCGGCTTCTTGTCGCGGACCGCCGCGATGAAGGTCTCCGGCGGCACGTCGATGCCGAGGTCGATGACCTCGAAGCCCGCACCTTCCATCATCGACACCACGAGATTCTTGCCGATGTCGTGGAGGTCTCCCTTGACGGTGCCGATGACGATCCGGCCTGTCGGCTCGACGCCCGAGGCGGCGAGGATCGGCCGCAATAGCTCGAGTCCGGCCTTCATCGCGCGCCCGGCCAGCAGGAGTTCGGGGACGAAGTACTCCTCGATCTCGAACAGCCGGCCCACCTCGGCCATGGCAGGCACCATGGTTTCGGAGATCAGGGCCGACGGGTCTTCGCCGGCTTCGATCGCTTCCTTGGTCAGCTTGGCGGAGGTCTTGTCGTCTCCATCGACGATGGCATCGTAGAGTTTGGACCAATCTTGCATGGACAGTTCTCTTTCTTCGGGATCGGGGGCGCGCTAAACGGCGACCGCCTCCATGATGGCGTCGAGCTTGCCCTTGATGGTGCACTCGCAACCCGGCACGTGAAGCACATCGCACTCGGTACCCAGGATGAACGGGTGGCCGATCTCACGCATGCGGGCGATCAGTTCGCGCGAGCTGTCGGAGACCTGGCTGCGTGTGAACAGCGTCGGCGAGTAGAACTTCTTGCTGGGAAGGTTGCCGTAGAGAATGGTGGTCTTGGGCACCAGGGCGGCGTCCTGCCACAGGACGCGCGAGCTGCCGAGGCTCAGGATCGCCGGATCGAGCGAGGCGAACGCCGTCACCATTTCGTCGATCAACTCGCCACAGCAGTGGAAGAACAGCTCGACGCCGTTGTCCTTCAGCAGCTGGGCGATCTTGCGATTGGGGGCCAGCGCGAAGCGCTCGAAGATGTCCGAACCGCGCCGGATCAGCTTGGGCGAGAAGAACACCTTGTTAGCCGCCGGCTCGGCGATGACGATCATCTTGGCGCCCGCCTTGATCTGGCGCTCGATGATTTCGAGAACGAGGCGGGTCGACACGTCGAGCGCCGCCTCCATCAAGGCGACTTCCTCGTTGTCGGCGGCGCTGTTGCCCATGCCGGCCAGCGTGACCGGCATGATCGGGTCGGCCAGGAGCTTGGTCATCAGCGAGAACGGGCCGATGCACATTCCGAGCGGCACGAGGTCGGACGAGCGGGCGACGTGGGCGATTGCCTCGATGTTGGCTTCGCAGCCCGGCGTGAGCCGTCCTTTCAGGCCTGCCTCGAAGCGGGCAAGCACTTCGGCGGACGGGGGGGCCGAGAAGTGGAACTCGCCCGTGCCGCCGTCGAGGCCCATCAGGGCAAGCAGGGCTTCCTTCTCGAGGGTGAGATTCATCTGCGGCAAGGCTAGCGGCGTGCGATAGCGCCTGGCCGCTTCGATCATCACCTCGCCGAGCTTTTGGCCATCGACGCGGATGGCTTCGGGATCGGGATGCTCGTTGAGGACGATATCGGTTCCCATCGGCATTTTCAGGCCGCGGTTTGCCAAGTCTATGTAGAAGCTGCGATTCATAATGGCGGTCTTTCCGTAGCGGCGGCTGGTCCGGGCCCGTCCCCCGGACCGACCGCGGCTCAACGCAGGGCGATCTCGTAGAGCGCCAGAACGTTGGCGAGCGGGGTGTCGGACTGGATGTGATGCGAGCTTGCCAACACGTAACCACCGTCGGTTCCCAGCACGCGGGTGAGGTTCTTGACGGCGGTGCGGATGTCGTCGGGGCTTCCCTTGGGCAGGAGACCGACGATGTCGACGCCGCCATGGAAGGCCAGCCGGTCGCCGAAGTCTCGCTTCAGGCCATCCGGTTCCATGCCGGTGACACCCGGCTGGATCGGATTGAGCACGTCGACACCCATTTCGATCAGGTCGGGGATCAGCGGCCTGACGGCGCCATCGGTGTGGTACATCACCTTCTTGCCGTAGCTCTTGGCCACTTCGGCCAGCCTGGCATGTAACGGCCGGATATGGGTGCGCCACATCTTCTTCGACATCAGCAAGCTGACGTTGGCCGCGAGGTCGTCGTAGAAGTAGACCATGTCGACGGCGTCGCCGACGGCGTCGAGAGCCCGCTTCGTGACCTCGATGGTGATGTCGGTGATGCGCTCCATCATGTAGACGGGGATCTCCGGCTCGCCGGCGAGTTCCATCAGGAACTTCTCCATGCCCCGCATCTGCCAGGCCAGTTCGAAGACCGTGCCCATGCGGAAGCGGATGTGCTTGGCGCCGTTGCGATTCAGCGCCTCGACGACCGACTTGGCCGAGCTGAAGTCCCACCAGTCGGGGTCGGGCCACGTGTGGGCCTGAACCTCGGCGAGCGTGCTGGCCCCGGCGAGCGTGGCGATGTTCTCCTCATAGACGCCGGATGCATTGGCGACTTCGCGGAACCCTCGCCCGAAGACGTCGGTGGCAAAGCCGTCGGTCTTCCAGCGCCACATGCGGGCCGGCGTCGACCGGCTCTGGACATTCCAGACCTCGGGCCGCCCCTTTGGGGCGAACGCGCTGGCCGGCGGTGCGCAGAACTGATCGAAGGAGATGACTCGGCAATCGACGTCGAGCTTGTCGAGCACCGCTTCCCAGACCGGGTCGAAGAACTGATCGTCGCCGGGCTTGGCCGGCTCGATGCCGAAATGAGCGACCAACTGGTGCCAGATTTCCGGCACGGCCAGGAAGTCGACGGGTGTGCGATCCGGCTGACGGTGGGCGAGGGCGGTTTCAACGCGCTGTCTCGAAGACATTATTTTTCTTCCCTGTAGTTCACGCGGTCTTCGTAGTAGCTGGGTGCGATCGCGCCGGGCTTCTCGAACCAGACGGGAGCGTCGATGCCCGACTGAAGGATGACGTTGCCCCACGGCTCGAACGCGCCGGTGCGGATCACGTACTTCAGCTTGCTGCGCATCTCCCCGATCAGCTTCTCGTGGGGAACGGTGGTCACCGGGCAACGGGTCGACAGGGCGCTGACCTTGGCGAAAAGCTGCGGGTTGAAGGTCTTCTGCTCCTCGGCGACGTAGCAGGCTTCATAGATGAAGTCGCTCATGATGAGGTCGAGGATGTCGACGATGCCCGGCACGTCCTGCTCAAGCGCCAGATCGACGCGCTTTGCATTGTCGCCGATGGGAAATCCGGCATCGGAGATGACGATCAGGTCGCCGTGCCCAAGGTCGGCGATCGCCGCATTCAGATAGCTGTTGAGGATTCTGCTCTTCTTCATTTGCTGCTCCTGGAAGCCTTCGCGAGCCGGGCGTCGACGTCGGCGCGATGTGGGATGCCTTCGACAACGCCTTCGACCTCGACGGACATGCTGGCGGCCATGTTGGCGAAGGAAACGGCGGCGATGAGGTCCTTGCCTTCGCCGAGCGCCACGGCGAGGGCGCCGCTGAAGGTGTCGCCCGAGCCGGTGGAGTCGATGCACTTGGCCGGATAGGTCGAGACGGCGCGGTCGAGGTCGGCCGAGCGGACGTGAGCGCCCTTCTCACCGAGAGTGACGACGACGGTCGTGCCGAAGCGCTCGAACAGGCGCGTGGCCAGAACGGAACCCTCGACCACGCTGTCCTGCGGCAGGTCCAGCAGCGCGGCGGCCTCGGTCTCGTTGGGCGTGAGGTAGGTGGCCTTGGAAAGGGTGGCGTCCGGAAGCTTGCGGAACGGCGCCGGGTTCAGAATGACCGGCACGTTGCTTTGCGCGGCGAGATCGACCGCGCGGATCACGGCGTCCAGATTACACTCGAGCTGCACCAGAAGGAGATCGCTCGCGGCGATGGTGTCCTTCATGGCGTCGATATCGGTCACCGACAGGGCATCGTTGGCCCCGAGGTCGATGACGATCTCGTTGCTGCCCTTGTCGGACACCATGACGAGGCCGACACCGGTCGAGTGACCGGGCTTGCGGGTCACGAAGTCGATGCCGATGCCCTCGTCCTTGAGCATGGCGATGGCCTGATCGCCGAAGGTGTCGGTGCCGACGGCCGTGCCGAAGACAGCCGCGCCCCCGAGGCGCGCAACGGCGATGGCCTGGTTCGATCCTTTGCCGCCGTGCAGCATGTTGAAGTTTCTGCCCGGCACCGTTTCGCCTTCGGTGGGGAAGCGGGCACACGAGATCGTCATGCCGACCGCGTAGCTGCCGATGACGGTAATACGAGCTTTTCCGCCGTCCATGTCCTTGATCCTGAAAAATGGATGGTCGTTCCCCCGGAGCGGATAGCCCGGACTTGGGGGCAAATGGGACCTGAGAAAGGGATGTCTTCGTTGAGGAAGGGGGAGCCGTCCGGCTCTGGCTTGACGGACGGCTCCGAGGCGATTTCGATCAGCCGATCGGTTCGCCCTTCTTCAGTTTCTCGAGATATTCGTCGATGTTGGACTGGTCGACCTGCAGGATGCCGGTATCGACGCTCTCGATCGCCTTACCGGTCGTGATGAGGTCGAACAGAGCCTTCACCGGCAGGTAGCCCTGCATGTAGGGGTTCTGGCTGAGGGCCGCGTCGGTCACGCCCGCCTTGACGTTGTCGAGCGTCTCGGGAATGAGGTCGAAGCCGACGTGGTGGATCTTGGTGGCGCGCTCGACACGCTGTAGCGCGCGGCCGGTGGCCGGGGTCGTGGCGGCATCGAGCGAGATGATGCCCTTGAGGTCGGGATTGGCCCGGATGGCATTCTCGATGGCGGCGTACTGGGCCTGTTCTTCCCAGCCCGTGCTGATCGTGTTGACGACGCTGATGCCAGGATACTTGGCGAGCTCGGTGCGAGCGCCGTTCTCACGGTCCTGCGACCAGGAGGCGGCAGCCTCGCCGGTGATGATCAGCACCGACCCATCGGTTCCCATGGTCTTGACCAGGGACTCGGCGGCAGCCTTGCCCGAGGAAACCAGGTCCTGACCGAAGAAGGCGAGGCGCTTCGAGCCGGGTGCCTCGCTGTTGAAGGTCACGACCGGGATGTTGGCGGCCATGGCCTTGTCGATCACCGGGTTCAGGGCTTCGCCGTTGACGTTGGAAATCGCCAGGCCTTCGACCTTCTTGGTGATGGCATTCTCGATGAAGGCCACTTCCTCATCGACCTTGATGCCGATCGGGCCGACGAACTCGACGTTGATGCCGAGTTCCTTGCCGGCGGCGAGGGCGCCTGCCTTGATGACCTGGGCGAACTCGATACCGGTGTCATGATAGACAACGGTAATGTCGATGTCCTTGGGGTCCGGGCCGGCGAAAGCGGCGGAACCCATGGCAGCGGCAAAAAGCACCGAGCCAATGCCGACGCGGAAAGACTTACTCCTCATTCGTGTAACCTCCCATAAGAAATCAGAACGTATTTTGTGCACCAGTTGAGATCGTGTCTTTGTCTGGACTGTCTCCTTACGTTTACTGGCCCGACAGGGCGTAGCGGATGACTTGTTCCTTGGTTCTCTGCTCGCCGCGAAGGTCGGCGACCATGGCACCGTTCTTCATCACCAGGATGCGGTCGCTTTCGGCGAGGATCTCGGCGAGTTCCGACGAGACCATCAGGATGGAAAGGCCGGATTCGCGCAGAGATTTCAGAATCTTGTAAATTTCGAACTTGGCGCTGACGTCGATGCCGCGAGTGAGTTCGTCGACGAGGACGATCCGCGGATGAGACGCGAGCCAGCGTGCGATGATGACCTTCTGCTGGTTGCCGCCGGACAGCTGGCTGATCTTCTTGAAACGAGAGCTGGTCTTGATCTTCAGCTTCCGAATGAAGTCTTCCGTGGTGTCCGCCATGAAGTGGTGCCGGAGAACGCCGGCAAAGCCGCTCATGTCGTCCGCATTGGCGGTGTTGACGTTGTCCATGATGCTCATGTCGGGGAAAATGCCGGCGTCGCGGCGGTTCTCCGGGATCATGGCGATGCCGTTGCGGATGGCGTCGCTCGGGCTGCGGTTGTGCATCGGCTTGCCGAAGGCGGAAATCGATCCCGTCCACTCGGGCGCCAGCCCGAAGATGGTTTCGAGCACCTCGGTTCGTCCCGATCCCTGCAGACCGTAGATGCCGACGATCTCGCCTTCATGCACCGAGAAGGAAACGTCCGAGAAGCATCCGGGCCGGCTGAGTCCATTGACCTCCAGCACCCTCTGGCGACTGGTGTGGTCGCGGACCTCGGAGGCATGGAGGTCGGCGAGGTCGCCGCCGGCGATCAGGCGGACAACGCCGGCCTGATCGATGTCGGCGATCTCGAACCCGCCGACGAACTTGCCGTCGCGCAGCACCGAGATGCGGTCGCAAAGCGGGAAGATTTCCTCGAGCCGATGCGAGATGTAGAGGATGGTCACCCCACGAGCGCGAAGCGCCTTCAGGTTGACGAACAGCTCCTCGGCCTCCTTGAGGGTCAGCGCCGAGGTCGGCTCGTCCATGATGATCACCTCGGCGTCGAGAGCGAGCGCCCGGGCGATCTCGACGATCTGCTGGTCGGCGATGCTGAGATCGTCCACCAGGGCCGTCGGCGAGATCGAGCTGCCAAGGCCGACGAGGATCTCGGCGGTTCGCGTCTGCATCTTCGACCAGTCGACCTTGCCGTTGCCGAGTTCCTTCTCCCGGCCGAGGAAGAGGTTCTCGGTCACGGTGAGATTGGGGCAGAGGCGGAACTCCTGGTAGACGACGGCTACGCCGAGTTCATGAGCGGCATGCGGGCTGTCGAGCCGCACCGGCTGGCCGCGATAGACGACTTCGCCGCCGTCGGGCGTGTATTCGCCACCGAGAATGTGCATCAGCGTCGATTTGCCGGCGCCGTTTTCGCCCACGATGGCGTGGATCGAGCCCTCCTCAATGGAGAAGCTGACATTGTCGAGAGCGGTGACTGCGCCGAAAATCTTGGTGATGTTGCGGAAGTCGATGATGTTGCTCATGACCGGCCGCTCTTTCGTGTCCAGATGTCCATGGCCACGGCAAGGATGATCACGGCGCCGACGATGGTCATTTGCCAGAAGGGGGAAATGCCGAGCAGGATGATGCCGTTGTTGAGCACGCC
Organism: Pleomorphomonas sp. T1.2MG-36; assembly: GCF_950100655.1. Taxonomy (NCBI): domain Bacteria; kingdom Pseudomonadati; phylum Pseudomonadota; class Alphaproteobacteria; order Hyphomicrobiales; family Pleomorphomonadaceae; genus Pleomorphomonas; species Pleomorphomonas sp. T1.2MG-36. Next base: position 29,006 of record NZ_CATNLY010000023.1, on the reverse strand, counting down.
CATGATCAGGACGCCGATGACCGTGCCGATGATCGTTCCCTGACCGCCGGCCAGTGAGGTTCCTCCGATGATCACGGCGGCGATGGCGTTGAGCTCCATGCCTTGTCCGGTGGTGCCCTGAACGCTGCCCAGGAAGGCGATGTTGAGCAGACCGGCCAGTGCTGACAGGAAGCCGACGATGGCAAAGGCTGCCGTCTTGACGACGTTGGAGTTGATGCCGCTGGCGCGGGCCGCCTTGGCGCTGCCGCCAACCGCCTTCATGCGGAAGCCGAGCAGGGTTTTGCTGTAGAGGAAATAGGCGCCGATCGCCGTGGCGATGAAGAACAGACACATCACCGGGATGCCGGCGATCTTGCCCTGGCCGAGGAACAGGAACATGGGCAGCGTCGGATCATCGACCGTCCGCGGCGAGATGTTGACGACGCGGCCGCTGCTGATGATCAGCGAAATGCCGCGCACGACGTTCATCATGCCAAGCGTGACGATCAGGGCGGGAATCTTGGTGTAGGTGATCAGGATGCCGTTGATCAGGCCGAACAGCGTACCGGCCGCGATGCCCAATACGAACGCGAGCCAGATGGGAAAGCCGTTCATCATCATGACGGCGGTCAGGATGGCCGAGGCGCCGTAGATGGAGCCGACGGACAGGTCGATCTCGCCGCAGACGATCACGAGGCACATTCCCATGGCTATGATGCCAAGAAGGGAAATCTGCCGCAAAATGTTGATCAGGTTTTCAAGATTAAAAAAATACGGCGACATCACGGAGAAGAACAAGAATATCGCGACAAAGGCGATAAATATGCCCACTTCCTTCTTGGAGGTGAACGCGCCTTTCAGGCGAGAGACGTGGACTTCGGCTTCGACACTCACGGTGTGACCTCCCAGTAGAGTATTATATTTGGATGATGCTTCCCTTATCTCGCAGGGCAGCGGCAAAAACCTGCCGCGTGACTGCGAGAGGCTGTCCCTTCATCTGGGCGATCAGCATCTGTGTTCCGCAAGACCCGAGCTTGTAGCCGGGGATCTCGATGGTGGTGATCAGGGGGCGGAAAACCGCCGGATAGGTGATGTTGTCGAACCCGGCGATGGAGATGTCGTTCGGCACCTCGTAGCCGCGCTCGACAAGGGCCTGATAGGCGCCGAGCGCCATCAGGTCGTTGCCGGCGATGAGGGCGGTGAACTTCGGCTTGCCGGGGGCCAGAAGCTGGTCTACCGCCGCATAACCGCTGTCCAGCCGGTAGTTGCCCTCGACGACGAGGCTCGTGTCGACCTCGACGCCGTTGCTCTGCATCGTCGACATGAAGCCGGACTTGCGCATCCGCGCGTTCATGGTGCTGAGCGGTCCGGAAACGAAGGCGATGTGCCGATGCCCCTTGTCCAGAACGAACTGGGTCAGCAGGGCCGCGCCGCCCTCGTTGTCGAAGAAGACGCCGGGCGTTTCTGGAAGCTCGTCGACGTAACGCTCGATGAAGCAAAGGGGGGTCTTGTTCTTATGGAAGTCAAGGAAAGCCGGGTTGAATTCCTTGTCGTTCTGCGTCGTGAACAGCAAACCGTCGACGACCCGGTCGCGCAGGATGTCGATATACTCGTTTTCCTTGTCGAGCTTTCCGTCGGTGTTGCAAAGAAAACAGCTGTACCCATTCTCGTTGCAGACGTCCTCGACACCGCGCACCAGCTCGGAGAAGAAGGGGTTGCGGACATCCGGAATGACTAGGCCGATCGTATGGGTGACCTTGGTGATCATGCTCTGGGCAAGGCGGTTCGGACGATAGCCGACCTCTTCGATCACCTTGCGAATGCGTTCAAAGGTTTTCTCGCCCACGCCCTTGGGGCTGTTGTTGACCACGCGGGAAACCGTTGCGATCGAGACGCCGCACATGTTGGCGATGTCTTTGATCGTGATCGGTTCGGCCATGTCATCTCCCCCTTTCATAATGGTCGAGTAAACGTTTTCTCTCTTGGGATTGTCCGGTTTTCCCTCCCTCTCGGGGGTGGTGGGGACTCTCCAAACGTCCAGGCGGTCTTCGTTATGGGGCAGGCCCCTTCGGCCCCGCCACCGTGCCGTTCGGCGCGGCGGATCGGCCCAACGCAATGCCCTGTTTCGATGGGGCGCAATGGCAGTCAGCAAATGCGCGTCGCTCCAGCGCGCTCATTTGTTCAAGGCAAAACCAAACCCTTCGACAAAGCGGTGCCTTGTCGTTCCGCAGTTTCTAGCTCGCTGAGTGTCGCGCCTAAGCTGTGTTCCTCCGTCTGGCACGACGCGTCTCCGTTGATCTTCCGCTTCATTTCCTTCCCGGCGGGGTCAACGTAAACGTTTACTCTCTCTTGATCCGAATGTTGGCATCAATACTTTCGGTCGTCAAGAACTTATAAATTCTTGACTGACCTGAAGAAGTTTCATTGGCCGTTTCCTGGGGGCTGCTCGCGTGCCGAAACCGGCGGAGCCTGCCGCGGCTTCCGGAAAGGGCGGATGCGACAATCTCCGGAAAGCCTTGGCGAATTCCGAACGGAGCGAGGCGGAGCGGCCCCTGTTCGGCCGGGTCGGCATTCCGGCCGCCTTTGACGTGGGCATTAGCCAAAATGCTAATGGAGAGAGGAGGGCAGGCGGTGGGTCCGGCATCGCCGGGACTGCGACGTCTCGCCTGGGTAACGCGCTGTGGCCGACCGGGGGAAGGGGCGTTTGCCAGGTCTGGCGCTGTCGAATCGTGATCTTGAAGGGGGAGGCTGGAGAGACGGCGGCTCTCCACGCCGCTACGTATTTGGTCGCATTGAAAGGCTCTTGCGCCTCTTCGCCATACTTGTAATACATATTATATATTACAAAGTGGAGGATACCTTTATGTCGGACATCAGCCCAGTCAGCCGGCTGGTCGAGGCGAACTACGACCCGGCCAGTGGTACGCCCTACGTGGCGGGATCCCAGAAATGGACCCTTTTGATCTCGCTTCTGATCAACAATTTCGTCCTGCTGGGGCTTTACGTTGGCGTTCTCGGCGTGCTGCTTCCGAACCAGATCGCCGCGCTCGACCCGGAAAACAAGGCGAACAACCTGGCGATCGTCTTCGCCATCACCTCGGTTTTCTCGACGCTGACGACGCCGATCGCCGGTGCGCTATCGGACCGGACGCGCAGCCGCTGGGGGCGCCGCTCGCCGTGGATCGCCATCGGTGCTCTCGTCGGCGCGGCGGCGCTGTTCGGTGTCTCCCTGATGACCAGTCTGGTGTCGATCACGGTCATCTGGGTGATGGCGGCCGTCGCTCTCAACTCCATGCAGCCCGCACTGACGACGGTGGTGGCCGACCGATTCTCGGAAAGCAATCGCGGTCTCGCCGGCGGCTTCGTCGGGGCCGGCATGACGGCCGGTGTGGCGGCCGGCGCGGTGGTCGCCGGGCGCATGGCCGGGGATATCGTCGCCGCCTATGGCCTTTTCTCCATTGCCATCGCCGTGACCTGTCTCGCATTCGTGCTGATCAACCGGGAAGCGCCGTCGGTTGAGATGAAGTCGGAGAAGTTCGATTTCGTCTCTTTCCTCAACGGCTTCTGGCGGCCGCTCAAGTCGCATGACTTCGCGTGGGCCTTTGCGGGTCGCTTCGCGATCTACATGGGCTATCAGGCCATCGCCACCTATCTGCTGTACATCCTTCAGGACTACATCAAGCTGTCCAACGAGGAAGCCAACATCAGCATCGGCAACCTGTCGTCAGTCACTTTCGTCTTCGTGGTCATCTCCTCGCTGCTGGGTGGCTATCTCTCCGACAAGTGCAATCGCCGCAAGCCGTTCGTCTTCTTCGCCAGCCTGATCATGGCGCTCGCCATGCTGATGCCGCTGTGGATGCCGAACATGAACGGCATGTATGTCTATGCCGCGCTGATCGGCATCGGTTACGGCGCCTTCATGTCCATCGACCTGGCCCTGATGACGCAGGTTCTGCCCAAGACAGCGCAGGGCGAGGCCGGCAAGGATCTCGGCGTGCTGACGACCGCCATCAACATCCCGCAGATCATCAGCCCGCCGATGGCTGCCGTGCTGCTCGGCATGTTCGGCCATGACTACAAGGTGCTGTTCATTGCTGCCGTCATCTTCGTCGGCCTCGGCTCCTTCTTCGTCCTGCCGATCCGGTCGGTGAAGTAAGCTTATGTGAATAATGGATAATCCGCCCGCCCCGTCGAGTCCGCCGGGGCGGGCGTCTGCTGTCTTGCGGAGGAAATCATGACCACCACGCGCAAGTGTTTCGCCGTCGACTTGCACGACGATCCCGAACTCATCGCCCGTTATCGCCATTGGCACCGGGCCGGCGGGCCGCCGGCTGCCGTCACGGCGGCGATCCGCGCCGATGACATTCGCGAGTTGGAGATCTACCTGATCGGCAACCGCATGTTCATGATCATGGAGCAGGGCGACGACTTCGATCCCTTGGCCAAGGCGCAGAGAGACGCGGCGAATGAGGACGTCACGGCATGGGATGCGCTGATGCGCACGTTCCAGAAGACCTTGCCCTTCGGGCCGGAAGGTTCGACCTGGCTCGAAATGGAGCGCATCTACTCGCTGACCGAACAACCATGACCCTATGGCGGGGCTTCTGGCTGCCCCGCAACGGTTCAGGGCGCCTGGCGACGGTGTTTCCAGGCGCTTGCGATATGGGCGCCCATTTCGACAGATGCGGCGGCCGCATCGTGCCGAGCTATGGCAGAGACGATGGCGGCGTGGGCCCGATGGGTTTCGGCAATGTCGGTAATCGTCGGGTGGCCGCTGTAGCCCCGGTTCGCCAGCGCCTGCCCTTGAAGCCCGGTGACGATGGCTCTGCCAAGTCGGTCGCCCGACACGGACATGATGAAGTTGTGGAACTCGATGTCGCCAGCGGCATAGGCCACCGGATCATCCATCATCCCCTCAAGTCGCCCCAAAAGTCGTCCGAGCTCGCTGATCTCGACATCGTTGATCTTATTGGCCGCCTTGGCTGCCATCGAGCACTCGAGCAACGTGCGAATCTCGATCATGTTGTCGAGGAACTCCACGCCGTCGCGCCGCTGGAACAATGCCGAAAGCACTGTCGGATCCAGCATGTTCCAGTGAAACTGATCGAGGACGATGGTGCCGCGGCCCTGCTGGCTGTTGACGAGCCCCTTCTCGGCAAGCGTCGTCGATACTTCCCGAATGACTGTCCGGCTGACCTTGTAGATATCGCAGAGGGCGCTTTCCGTCGGCAGCGGTGTGCCCGCCGGGTAGAGTTCGGTGACAATCGCATGCGTCAGGTGGTCGACGACTGCGTTGGCCAAGCGCGGCCGTCGCGCAAACGCGGCCTGATCGGGTGCGGCCGGATCGGCCGTCATCTCCTGCCTGTCAGTCACCTCTGCCCCTCGTCCACCGTCAGCCATCGTGACCACACTCATATCACGTCACTTGAATCGTCAACAACAACAGGACGATCCTTACGAGCCGATCGTCGGCGAGAAGCGACGACGGCTTCATCTACGCGGTCCGACGTACCCCGCAAGGGTTGCCTCTCTGAGTCATCATACATATGATGTATCATGATTGCTGCGGGCGAGACTCTCCTACCATCTTGTCGCTGCACGCGAAAGGAAAAGTCATGAAGATCACCGGCTACCGCAGCCTTACGACCGTTTGCGAATGGAACCGCCCGATTGGCGACGTCAACGGGGTGATCGCATCGGGTGTCACCGAGGTGCCCGTTCTCATACTGGAGACGGATGTCGGTGTTGAGGGTGTCGGCCTCGGCGGTCATGCGGATATCGATCGCATCTTTCCGGCGTTGGAGGGCAATGATCCCCGTGCCGTAACCTCCCTTTACGACAGCATGCAGGCGCACGTCTTCAAAAGCGGCCATTGCGGCAGTGTCTTCGGGGCCATCGGCGTCGCCGACATGGCGCTGTGGGACATCAAGGGCAAGCTTGCCGGCGAACCGGTGTGGCGTCTGCTCGGTGCCTCCGACCGTTTCGTTCCGGGCTATGCCTCGGCTCTCGACGGCGGTCTCGACGACGATGCTCTCCTGGCGCTCTACAAGAGCTGGGCGGAACGGGGATTCTCGGCCGCCAAGCTGAAGGGTGGGCGCGACGTCGATGCCGACATCCGCCGCCTGCTCGCCATCCGGGACGTGCTGTCGGTCAACAGCCGCAAGCCTGCCCTGATGTTCGACGCCAACGAAGCCTGGTCCCGCAAGCAGGCCGTTCGCCATGTCTCGGCCATCGAAGAGCGCATCGATCTCACCTGGATCGAGGAGCCCGTCCGCCGGTGGGACGTGGATGGTCATCGCGCGGTGACCGAAGGCGTTCGCGCCTCCGTCGCCTCCGGCGAGAATTTGACGGGTCTGGAGCAGTTCCGGCCTTTCGTCGCGGCGGCGGCCATCGACATTCTCCAGACCGGCAGTTGCTGGGGCATCACCCATTTTCTGCGCGTCGCCAATCTTGCGCGCGCCTTCGACCTGCCGATCAGTCCGGTCGGCTACAACGGCAATCCCGTGTCGCACGCCGCCGCCTCGGTCTCCAACCACATCGCTCACGAAATCCAGAACCTTGAGGCGCCCTTCGGCATCGCGCTCGACCAGGAGATCGAGAGCGGCGGCATTCGGCTCGGCGACGATCCGGGGCTGGGCATCCGCGTCGACGAAGCAGCCATCGGGGCTCGCCAGTGCAGCGGAGCCTGGACGGTCCCGCAGGGGCCGCACGTCAGGCCGGAGCGAGCCGGGCTGCGGCTCGTTCCCGACGGCGAGGAATAGGTCCAAAACGAAATCACATCGAGGAGAGAGAAGACAATGAAGCGCCATGATCTGGGGAGAACCGGAATTCGCGTTCCGGCCTTGGCGATGGGAGCCGCGTCGCTCGGCAGCATCTATCATCCGGTATCGCAGGACGAGGCGGACGCCACGGTGGCGGCGGCTCTGGAATGCGAGCTCAACTATTTCGACGTCGCTCCCTACTATGGCCTGACGACGGCCGAGACGGCCCTCGGCAAGGCGCTGAAAGGCTTCGATCGCAAGAGCTACACGCTCGCCACCAAGATCGGCCGCTACGGCGATCAGGATTGGGATTTCTCCGCCGACGCGACCAAGCGCTCCATCGAGGCCAGCCTCGGGCGCCTGGGCACCGATCATATCGACGTCATCCAGTGTCACGACATCGAATATGGCAACATGGATCAGCTCAGGAACGAGGCCCTTCCGACGCTGCGCAAGCTCAAGGAAGAGGGCGTTGTCCGCTTCGTCGGCATAACGGGCTATCGCCTCGATATCATCGAGAAAGTCGCTCTCGAAGAGAAGATCGATACGGTGATGGCCTACTGCACCTACACCTTGCAGGATCGCCGTCTGGCGCCGGTGGCCGAGCGCCTCGCCGCCGCGGGAATCGGCGTGCTCAATGCCAGCCCGCTCGGAATGGGGCTGCTGACCACGCGCGGTGCACCGTCTTGGCATCCTGGCAACGAGCGCGTTTTCGAACTGGTGGCGGCGGCGGCGCGCCTTTGTACGCTCGCGGGCACCGACATCTCCGAGCTGGCGATGCGCTTCGCGCTGACGACGGGTGAAAGGCACGGGATCGCCACCACCGTGGTCGGCACGGCAAACGCCCGCAATGTCAGGGAAAACGCCCGCTGGGCCGATAGCGCACCCGATGCCGACCTGCTCAGGCAGGTGGAGGCGATCCTGGTTCCCGTGATGGACGCTGGTTGGGACGTTTTGCCCGGCAACGGCGGCAAGGCCGGCGGCTGACCGCTATGAAGCATCCGCCTCGCCGCCCATCCGGTCGGCGATTGGCGGCTGCCCGCCCAAATGCCCGAAGCGATGTCCTGCCATCGGTCAGGACAGCACGCCTCCGGCCGAGATCGTCCCGGAGGGACTTCCATGCTTCCTATCATCGATGCCCATCTGCACCTCTGGGATACGGCTGACATCGTGCCGCCCTGGCTTCCCGAAGCTCCTTCGCTTCTGCGGACCTTCACTCTGGATGACTGGTTGGCTTCGGCTGGTTCCTCCGACGGCGGATGGCAGCTTGCACGCGCCATTTACGTGGAGATCGACGCGGCGCCGGAAGACAAGCCGCGCGAGAACCGCCAGATCCTCGAACGCATCAGAAAAGGCGACGGCCCATTGGCCGGCGCGGTCATTGCGGCCGATCTCCTCGCTCGGGATGTGCGCGGTGAACTGGCGCCCTGGCTCGGCGATCCGGGCCTCAAGGGCATCCGGCACGTGCTCCACACGCCAGCCAGCCCGGCGGGAACCTGCCTCAAGCCGGACCTCATAGCCAATATCAAGCGTCTCGGAGAGTTGGACCTCGCGTTCGACGCCTGCATGCGCCCAGGCGAGCTCGGCGATCTCGCGGCCTTGGCCGAGGCCGCCCCAGAGACGCGGATCATACTCGACCACTGCGGCAATCCCGGTTCCGCCTTTCTTGGCGAAGGGCCGGAGAGCTCCAGGCTGGCGGTCTGGTGTGCCGGCCTTTCCCGATTGGGCGACTGCCCCAACGTGGTGTGCAAACTCTCGGGCCTGGACCTCGGCCCGAACAGGGAGACGGTCCGGCGCGGCGTGGACTTCCTGTTCGACGTCTTTGGCGAAGATCGGCTGATTTGGGCGTCGAACTACCCCGTTTGCGAACTCGGCACGCCTCTACGGCCGTGGCTCGACGCCGTCCATGATGCCGTCGCTCCGCGCGGAGAAGCTGCCCTCATGAAGGTTTTCGCGCTCAACGCGGCTCGCGTTTACCGGATCGCCGGCTGATCCGCCCGCAACAAGGAGAAATCCAATGTCCCATCGCATGATTCTCAACGAGACGTCCTATTTCGGCGCCGGCGCTCGCGCCGAGCTGGTGGGCGAGGTGAAGCGCCGTGGCTACAAGAAGGCGTTGGTGGTCACCGACGCGGTGCTGGTGAAGGCCGGCACGGTGGCCAAGGTGACCAACCTGATGGACGCGGCCGGCCTCGCCTACGAGCTGTTCGACAAGGTGATGCCCAACCCGACCATCGGCGTCGTCAAGGAAGGCGTCGCCGCCTTCGCCAAGGCCAAGGCCGACTATCTCGTCGCCATCGGCGGCGGCTCGCCGCAGGATACCGCCAAGGCGATCGGCATCATCACCAACAACCCCGAATTCTCCGACGTGCGCAGCCTCGAAGGCGTCGCCCCCACCAAAAAGCCGTCGGTGCCGATCATCGCGCTGGCCACCACCGCCGGTACCGCCGCCGAGGTGACCATCAACTACGTCATCACCGACGAGGAGAAGCGCCGCAAGTTCGTCTGCGTCGACCCGCATGACATTCCTGTGGTCGCCATCATCGACAGCGAGCTGATGGCCTCCATGCCGACGCCGCTCAAGGCCGCCACCGGCATGGACGCGCTGACGCACGCCATCGAAGGCTACATCACCAAGGGCGCCTGGGAGCTGTCCGACGCGCTGCACATCAAGGCGATCGAGATCATCGGCCGGTCGCTGCGCGCCTCCTGCGCGGGCGATGCCAAGGGCGTCGAGGATATGGCGCTCGGCCAGTATGTGGCCGGCATGGGCTTCTCCAACGTCGGTCTCGGCCTGGTTCACGGCATGGCCCACCCGCTCGGGGCCTTCTACAACACGCCGCACGGCGTCGCCAACGCGGTGCTCTTGCCGACGCTGATGGCCTACAACGCCGACTACACGGGCGAGAAGTACCGGGCGATCGCCGCCGCCCTCGGCGTCAAGGGCACCGAGGCCATGCCGATCACCGAGGCGCGCAAGGCGGCGGTGGCAGCGGTGGAGACGCTTTCGAAGGACGTCGGCATTCCGGCCAAGCTCTCGGACGTCGGCGTCAAGGCCGAGGACATTCCTGCGCTCGCAGAGGCGGCCTTCGCCGACGTCTGCACCGGCGGCAATCCGCGCGATACCAACGTGGCGGAAATCGAGGCACTCTACAGGTCGATCCTCTGAGACGAGCTGAGTCCCCTGCTTTTCCCGAAGGGCGCGGTCGCCGACTGGCCGCGCCCTTGACCATGAACCAGAGAGGAGATGGTCTGTTGTCACTCTTTCACGGCGTAATTCCCCCGGTCGTCACCCTGTTTACCGATGACGGCAAGTTCGATCGCCAAGGTCAGGGCCGCCTGATCGATCGCCTCGTCGACAGCGGCGTGCATGGCCTGTTCTTTCTCGGCAGTGCCGGTGAAACGGCCCACATGTCGGCCGAAATGCGCCTGGAGATCGCCGAGTTCTGTCTCGACAAGGTCGCCGGCCGCCTGCCGACCCTGATCGGTATCTCGTGGCCCAGCACCAGGGAGACCATCCGGTTCGGCCTCCATGCCAAGGCCCATGGCGCCGATGGCGTGGTGGCGATCAATCCCTATTACGCGGCCTTGTCCGAGGCGAACATCTACCGCTATTTCCGCGATACGGCGGAGGCGGTCGAACTGCCGCTGATGATCTACAACTTCCCCGGCGTCACCAAGCAGGATCTGTCGCCCGATCTCCTGAAGCGCCTGGCGGTCGATTGTCCGGTCATCGCCGGCCTCAAGGACACGGTCGACACCCTGAGCCATATCCGCCGGTCGATCCATGTCATCAAGGATGCCCGTCCGGACTTCCTGGTGTTCGCCGGTTATGACGAATACCTCTACGGAACGATGATCATGGGCGGTGACGGCGTCGTTCCGGCTTCGGCCAACTTCGCGCCGGAGCTGACGGTGGGCATCTACGAGGCCTATCGGAAGGGCGACCATGCCACGGCGGTGGCGCTGCAGCAGCGGCTCGTGCACATCCCCAACCTCTACGCCATCGAGAATCCGTTCTACGCGGTGGTGAAGGAGGCCATGCGTCTCACCGGCCAGGATATTTCCGGCGCGGTTCTGCCGCCGGCGGCCCCCATCGACCCGGCGAACAAGCCGGTGGTCGAAGCTGCGCTTCGGAGAGCAGGTCTTCTCTGAGAGCATGAACGGACGGCGATGCCGGCTGGTCGCTCGGCGTCGCCGTCCGTTTTTTATTCTAGAGGTCCTCGAAGTCGGCGGGAATGTTCTCGCTGAACACCGGCAGGACCGGCAGCGGCGACAAGGGCGGCAGCACGTCCCCGCGCACGGCGGCGATCAGGCGCTGAACCGACAGTCGGGCCAGAGAGTCCGGATTCTGATCGATCGCCACGTCCATCACCCCAGAGAGCAGAAGACGCCGCGTGTGCTCGGACAGATCGTGCCCGACGAAGACGATCTCGCCGGCTCGGCCCGACTCGCTGAGCGCCTGTCCGATGCCGCGATTGCCGGCGCCGATGTTGTAGAGCCCCACGAGGTCGGGCAGATCCGCCAGCACCGCCTTGGCCTCGGCATAGGCGCGGGTTGGGTCGTCCTGAATCTCGCGGTGCACGGCGATGGCGAGATTGGGAAAGCGCTCCTGCAGGATATGGCGGAACCCCATCTCGCGCTCTTCATGTCCCCTGTAGGCCAATGCGCCGGCGAACAGCGCCACCGATCCCGACCGCTTGCCGACGAAACGGCCGAGCAGATGCCCGGCGAGCCGCCCCGCGGTGCGATTGTCGATTCCCACATAGCCGGCCGTCGCCACGTTGGAGATGTCGGAGACGAGCGTGAGGACCGGAACGCCCGAGCGCACCACGCTGCGAATGGCCTCCCGTACCGTTGGGTGGTCAATGCCGATGACCCCGATGCCTTCCGATTTGCCTACCAGCCCGGAAAGGACTTGGGCCAGCGCCTCGGAGTCGAATCCCTTGATGGAGCGTACGCGGGCCTCGACGCCCTCCTTCTGCGCGGCGCGGACGATGCCGGTCGCCAGCATGGTCATGAAGGTGTTGGCGCCCCCGGGCAGCACGAAGTCGAGTACCGCCGGGCGGGCCGATATCGCGGGCGGCGTATCGGCATTGGCTTCGATCGCGATGGCCGGCTTCTGCAGGCCGGCTTCCTCTTCCGTGAGGTAGCCAAGGGCGACGGCGGTTGACAGAACCTGCGTTCGCGTCCGCTCCTTGACCCCGTCCCGGCCGTTCAGCACGCGGTCGACCGTCGTCTTGGAGACCTTGGCCTTGGCGGCGATGTCGGTCAGCGTGGCTCGTCTGTTGTCCAATTCCACCCCCGAAGGTTCCGCGCAAGGCATGCCCCGGGCGAACCTGAATGATGTCCGAAGCCTGCGCTTTGCCTGTGGGCGGCGAGCAACGGCGGTGGTTGCCTCAGCCTTTAGGCTTAGTGGCTTTCACCGGCATTTTCCAATTCGGCAGCTTTGACAACGCGTTGCCGCTCAAGCCGACGGATCGTGACATAGCATCAAAAAGCACCATTTTGCAACACCCATGATTCCATAATTGACACCATTTAACGTCGAATATAGACGTCTTTTCCGGAAGGATTTTGGTCCTTTCTGGAATTTGAGTTTCAAAACGCATCATTCAGTCCAGGGGTTGCGCTTGGCGCTCCTCATTGAGGGCTGCGCAAGGAGAGCCAGATGATCGACTTCAACGATCCCAAGCAGGTCGCGAAGGCAATTCAGTTCACCAACGTCAACCCCGACCTCACCCGCGAAGGCCTGCTGAAGCATCTGGAGATCTGCCAGAAGTATGGTTTTGACGCCGCGATGATCGGCCCCTGCTGGGTGAAGCTTGCCAAGGACGTGCTGAAGGGCACCGGCGTGCGCGTTGCCACCACCTGCAACTTCCCGATCGCCAACGACACCACTGCCATGAAGGTCGCCGTCGTTCGTGAGCTGGCCAAGGAAGGTGCCGACGAATTCGACTTCCCGCCCAACCCCGGCTTCCTGCTCGGCGGAATGGAGAAGGAGTATTTCGAGGAACTGAAGGCCGTCACCGAGGCTGCCCATGAGGGCGGCATGAAGGTCAAGGCCATGCTTGAGTTCGGCTACATCACCACCGAAGAGCTGAAGATCAAGGCGACCCGCTACGCCTGCGAGGCCGGGATCGACTGGGTGAAGCAGTCGAGCGGCTGGGGCAAGGGCGGCTGTGCCGCCACGGAAGAGGACGTGCGCATCCTCAAGGCCAACATCAAGGCGCCGTGCCGCGTCAAGGTGTCCGGCAAGGTCAACACCATCGAGAAGATGAAGGCGATGTTCGAAGCCGGCGCCGAACTGGTCGGCACCAGCTCCGGTCCGGAAATCGTCGAGAGCCGCGTCGGCGACCTGGCGAACTACTGAGTTGGCATAAGAGGCAAGGGAGGACAGCCATGTCTGTTGTCGTCATCGGCAGTTATGCCAAGGCGCTGGTCATCACCGCCGATCGTATCCCCGGAGAGGGCGAGACGCTTCTCGGCAGTGACTATCGTGAAACCTATGGCGGCAAGGGGTCGGACATGGCTGTCCAGGCTGCCCGTCTCGGTGCTTCCGTCGCGTATGTGGGTGTCGTCGGCGACGACACCCATGGCCGCGAGTTCACCGAGCTGATGCGGTCCGAGAAGATCGACGTCACCGGTCTGCGGGTCGACCCCGGCAAGCCGACCGGCGTCGGCATCATCATCAAGGACACGCGCGGCCACAACGCCATCGTTGTCGACATGGGCGCCAACGGCTTGTTCGGAAAGGCGGACGTCGATGCGTCGGAGCCGATCCTCAAGGGCGCCAAAGTGGCGCTGGCGCAGCTCGAAATTCCCTTGGAAACGGCTCTCTATGGCCTCGCCAAGGCAAAGGCGACGGGGGCGGTCACCATCCTCAACCCGGCACCGGCCCGCGACTTGCGCAACGCCGATCTTTCGGCCGTCGACATCGTCACGCCGAACGAGACCGAAGCGCGCATCGTCGCCGGCCTGCCGCCGGAGGCGGACGTGCCGTTGTCGGATATTGCCGCCATCCTGCTGGATCGGGGCTGCCGTGCCGTGGTGATGACGCTGGGTGACGCCGGCGCCCGGGTCTTCACCCGTGAAGGCTCGACCGCCATCGCCCCGTGTCCGGTCGACGTCGTCGACAGCAACGGCGCCGGGGACAGCTTCAACGCCGGCCTTGCCGTGGCTCTGTCGGAGGGCAAGTCCCTGCCGGATGCGGCGCGCTTTGCCAACGCCGTTGCCGGTCTTTGCTGTACCCGCTGGGAGACCGTTCCTTCCTATCACAATCGCAATGAGGTGGACGCGTTCCTGGCCGCCCAGTGAAGCCGCTAAGTGAACGTGCCCGATAACTGGAGGCGGGGCGCCGCGAGGTGCTCTGTCGGGAGAAAGACAAATGAGACCAGGACGCATCATCCACCCGGCCTTGGCCGAGGCGATCGCCACGCTCGGGCACACCGACATCGTGATGGTCACCGACGCCGGCTTCCCGATTCCGCCGGACGCCAACCGCATCGATCTCGGCTTCTGGGAAGGAATTCCCGATGTTCGCGACATCCTGCGGGTCATCGTCGGCGAGGCCTTCTTCGAAGAGGTCCACTTCGCTACCGAAGTCCGCGATTGCCACCCCTCGCTCTATGCCGATGTCCAGAAGATCTTCACCGGTTCCGGCGCGGCCCTCAAGGGAACGACCCACGAGACGCTGTGCGGCGATTTCGCCCATCGGGCCAAGGTCGTCATCCGCTCGGGTTCCTTCGAGCCTTGGGCCAACTTCGCCCTTGTCGCCAGCACCGACCCCTTTGCCTGGTTCACCGCGAACTCGGGTGTGAAGCCGCTGCCGGCCTATGTCGAGCGCCGCGCCCGCATGACCGCCAAGGAGGTGCCGGTTCTCGGTTGAACCGCGCCACGAACGAGACGCGGAGCCGGTGGAGGCCGGCTCCGACACTGAAAGGGAGGAGACCTGCATGACCTTGGACATCGATCTCGACTTCGGGATCACTCCGAAGATGCCGCGTGACCGTTCGATGCGTATCGGCTGCATCGGTTCCGGCTTCATCATGAACGACTGCCATCTGGAAGCTTATGGGCAGGTCGGCTTCAATCCCTACGCCATTGCCTCCCGCAATCGCGCGCACGCCGAGGCCGCAGCCACTCGCCATGGCATCGGCGTCGTCTACGATAGCTGGCAGGACCTTGTCGCCGACCCGCAGGTCGAGATTCTCGACATTGCCATCCCACCGGATCTGCAGGTGGACGTCATTCGCGCGGCGGCTCGGCAGGCCTCGCATATTCGGGGCATCCAGGCGCAGAAGCCGCTGGCCATGTCGCTCGACGATGCGCGCGAGGCGGTGAAGATCGCTGCTGACGCCGGCATCGCCCTCTCGGTCAACTCCAACATGCGTTACGACCAGTCGATGCGGGCGCTGAAATCGGTGCTTGATCGCGGCTGGCTCGGTGAGCCCGTGTTGGCCACCATCGAGATGCGAGCCATCCCCCATTGGCAGGATTTCCTGCACAAGTATCGCCGGGTCGAGCTCATCAACATGGGCATCCACCACATCGATGCCTTCCGCTTCCTGTTCGGAGATCCGGAGAAGATCACCTGCCTCGCCCGCCGCGATCCCAGGACGAAGTTCGATCATATCGACGGCATCACCCAGTACACGTTCCAGTATGCGAACGGTGTGATGGCGACCAGCCTGGATGACGTCTGGACCGGCCCCAAGGGCGAAAGCGACGACGACATCTACATCCGCTGGCGCGTCGAGGGGACCGAGGGACTGGCGAAGGGCAGCATCGGCTGGCCCAAATACCCGGCGCGTACGCCTTCGACCTTCGCCTTCACCACCAAGCGCACGCCCAAGGCCTGGATCTCGCCCAGTTGGGATGCCGTGTGGTTCCCGGACGCCTTTGCCGGCCCGATGGCCCAATTGATGTGCGCCATCGAGGACGGCACCGAACCGGAGCTGTCGGGACGCGACAACCTCAGGACGCTCGCGTGCGTCGAGGCCTGCTACCGGTCCATCGCCGAGGAGCGGACGGTACGCTTCGACGAATTCGATCTCTGATCAACGACGCCGCCAAGTTATGGCGAAAAGGGAGGAAACCACATGATCCCCGTTGGCATTTTCACCGGCTATTTCCCCTATGCTCTCGCTGAGACCATTTCCAAGCTGAAGGGGCATGGCTTCAGCACCGTTCAGCTCGATCTGGCCTTCAAGGACATCGACTTCACGCCGGGCACGGTGACCAAGGACAAGTGCCACAAGGTGCGCGACGCCTTCCGCGACGCCAACCTGCCGATCAGCTGCATTTCCGGCTACACCAACATCATCCATCCGGACCTTGACGAGCGCCGTCGCCGGTTGGATGCGCTGAAGGAGATCATCCGTCACGCCCGCGATCTCGGCACGCCTTACGTCATCTCCGAAACCGGCACCTACAACACGGAGAGCGACTGGGTCCATGACCCGAAAAACAAGACCGAGGAGGGCTACGAGACCTGCGTCAAGGTGATCGAGGAGCTCGCCCAGGAAGCCTATGACCACGGCGCCGTGTTCCTGGTCGAGAACTACGTCAACAACGTCATCGGTTCGGTGCGCGAGCTGCAACGGCTGTTCGCCGACGTGCCGCATCCCGGTCTCGGCCTGCTGATGGATCCGACGAACTATTTCGACGACGCCCATATCGGTCACATCGACGAGACGCTGAACGAGATCTTCGACGCGCTCGGCCCGAAGATCCGCATCGCCCATGCCAAGGATTGCAAGCGCGCCGAAAACGCCGCCGAGAAGCACGCCCACATCGACGCGTCCGAAGCCCACACGTTCCGGGGCGCCGGCGCGGTCGAACTGCCGGCTCCCGGCCTCGGCTCGCTCAACTACGAGCTCTACCTGAAGCGTCTTGCCGTCCTGCATCCCAACATGCCCCTGATCATCGAGCACCTTGATGAAGCCGACGTCCCCCGCGCCAAGCGCTTCGTCGACGGGGTGCTGCGCAAGATCGGCGCCTGAGCAGGGCGAGCATGCCGACCGGTTGAGCCAGCAGCCGGTCGGCCCGAAATCAAAAAAAGTGATCGGCCAACACGGCGGACGTCGGGAGGAGAACGACGAACGCCTGATTGCGCCCTGCTGCTCGGGAGGAGCCCGTGACCGCTATGTCCGCCTTTGTTCAATCCTTGCGAGGAAGACGCGAGACTGCCGTCTTTCTCATGTTGATCCTCGTCTTTCTGGGCCTCTCTTTCGCCAGCGAGTTCTTTCTGACCTCGCGCAACCTTGCCAACGTCGGGCGCCAGATCTCCGTCGTCGGCATCGTTTCGCTCGGCCAGGCCTTGGTCATCATCGCCGGTGGCATCGACCTTTCGGTCGGCTCGATCATCGGATTGAGTGCCGTGCTGGCGGCGCTGGCCACGGCCACCACCGGCTCGCCCCTGCTGGGTTTGATCACCGCGCTGGCGGTCGGAACGCTGGTTGGCGCCGTCAATGGCCTGCTGGTCACCAGGGCGCGCATCAATCCGTTCATCACAACGCTCGGCACGCTCTCGGTCGCGCGGGGCGCGGCACTCCTCGCCACCAACGGCTCGCCGGTGCGCTTCGACAACTGGGTGGCATGGCTCGGCTATGGCCGCATTGCCGGCGTTCCGGTGCAGTTCATTCTGCTGGTCGTCCTGTTCCTGGCCGTCTGGTTCTTTGCCGCCCGCACCCGCTGGGGCCGCAACATCTACGCCGTTGGCGACAATGCCCGCGCCGCGCGTCTCGCCGGTGTCGACGTGAAAGGTACCCGTGTCGCCGTCTTCGTCATCTGCGGCGCACTCGCCGGCCTGGGCGGCCTGCTGCTCGGCGGCATGCTGACCAACGCCAACCCCAGCCTCGGGCTCGGTTATGAGCTCGACGTGATCGCCGCGGTCATCCTGGGCGGCGTGGCCATGAGCGGCGGTCGGGGCTCGATCCCCGGCGTGGTGGTCGGCGCGGCACTGATGGGCCTGCTGCGCAACGCTTTCGTGCTGCTCAACGTCTCGGGGTACTGGCAGACGATCACCATTGGCCTGGTGGTGATCCTGGCGGTGGGCGCGGACAGCTTCACCCGGCGCAGCGCCGACGACTGAGACTGAAATCGTCTCGACATTCCAATGATATGCGGATTGGCGCTCCAGAGGGAGGAGCCCATACGGACGCCAGTCTCAAGACGCGGCCAACGAGCCGCCGCGGGTTGCCCCGCACAACCGGAGGACCAAGGAAATGACTGCTTTTCGCAAGGGAACGCTTGTAGCCGCGCTCGCTGGCGCCATGGCACTGGGAACCGTGGCTTCGGCCTTCGCCGACGACACGGCGCTTCCCGCCGACGCCGTTGCCTTCGGCGCCTCGGTAAAGGCCGAGGGAGCCGCGCCCGAACCGCTCAGGATCGCCGTGCTCAGCTATCAGGGGACCGCCTTCTGGGAGGCGGCCGATGTCGGCATCGCCGCCGCCCAGGCCTATCTGAAGCCGCTTGGCACGACTGTCGACTACATTCAGCTCGGGACCTCGCTGACGCCGGAAATCATGGTGGCTGGCCTCGATGGCGCGCTGGCCAAGCAGTATCAGGGCATCGCCGCGCCGACCATTTTTGACGGCACCGTCTCCAAGGTCGACGAAGCGGTGAACGAGGGCGTTCCGGTGATCGCCTTCATCGCCGACTCGGCCGAACGCTCGAAGCGCACCGTCGGCATGGGGACGCTCGCCTATGATGCCGGCAAGTCTGCGGGCGAGTTCATGCTGAAGCAGTTGCAGGGCAAGGGAAAGATCGCCGTCATCACCGGCTATCTCGGTGCCGCCCAGCACAACGACCGTATGAACGGCGCGCTCGACCTCATCAAGAAGGAAGCGCCGGACGTCGCCATCATCGGTCCTTACGAAAACAAGGACGACGACGCCACCGCCTACACCATCACTTCGGATGCCATCACCTCGAACGCCGACCTGACCCTCGTCTACGTCACGGCCGGCGGATCGGAAGGAGCCGCCAAGGCCGTTCGCGATGCCGGTATGACCGGCAAGGTCGGTGTCGTCGCCTACGACGATCTGCCCTCCAAGCAGCAGTACAAGGATGGTGGCGAGATGCTCGCGCTGGTCGACCAGTCGCCGGCCCGCCAGACCTTCGACAGCCTGGTGATGCTGCACAACATGCTGGCCTTCAAGACCGAGTATCCGGCGGACGTGGTCGTGCCGTCCCGCATCGCCCTGGGCAAGGGCGCCCGCCAGTGATGGCAGGCCGGCGGCCACCGCGGCCGCCGGCCGCTTCCGGGAGGAGTTGGGGTGATGCAACAGATCGATCAGGATACGGCGGTGCTCGCCATTCGTCATCTTGCCAAGGCGTTCGGCAGCGTTCAGGTGCTCGAAGACATCAATCTCGAGCTCAAGGGCGGCGAAATCGTCGCCTTGATGGGTGAGAACGGGGCCGGCAAGTCGACGCTTCTCAACATCGTCTCGGGATCCTTTCCAGCCGATGGCGGCGACATGGTCTTCATCGGCTCGCCTTCGTCCTGGTCGGGGCCGAAGGCGGCCCTCGATGCCGGCATAGCCGTCGTTCATCAGGAGCTGTCGGTCATCCGGGCGCTGACCGTGGCCGAGAACATGTTCCTCGGCGATTATTGCAGCCGTCGCGGCATCGTCGACCGAAAGGAAATGCATCGCCGGGCAACCGCGCTGCTGGCCGAGATCGATGCATCCCACATCCGGCCCGACGCACCGATGGACAGCCTCAGGATCGCCGACCAGCAGGCCGTCGAAATCGCCAAGGCCTTGCGACGCGACCTCAAGCTTCTGTTGCTGGACGAGCCCACCAGTTCGCTGACGCCGCACGAAGTGCGCGGCCTGTTCACGCTGCTGAGGCGCCTCAGGGACCGGGGCGTCGCCATCGTCTTCATCAGCCATCGCATCGAGGAAGCCCTGGATCTCTGCGACCGCATCGTCGTGTTGCGCGACGGCCGCCTGATCAGCAACACACCGTCGGCCGACACCGATCGCAGCCGCATCGTCGCCGACATGGCCGGTCGGCAAGTGCCCACCGGTGCATCCCGTCCCGATGGCGGCACCGACGAAGTCGTCTTGCGGGCATCGGAGCTGAGCGACGGCGGCCTCGTGCGGGGTGCCTCCTTCGAACTCCGGCGAGGCGAGATTCTCGGCCTGTTCGGTCTCGTCGGAGCGGGGCGCACCGAGGTTCTGGAGATGATCTACGGCCTGCGGCCCATCGTCGAGGGCCGCATCGAGCGCGAAGGAGCGCCTTACCGGCCGCAGTCGCCGCAAGCTTCCATCCGGGACGGCGTGGCGCTTCTTCCCGAAGGCCGCAAGTTCAACGGCATCCTGCCGTTTCGGCCGATCCAGGAAAACGTCTCGATCTCGGCGCTGCCGCGGCTCGGCCGGTTCGGAATTCTCGATGTCGCCGCCGAAGGCGCCGTGATGGCCAAGGCCGCTCGCGAGTTCGGTATCGTCATGCACGATGCCGGGCAGCCGATCTCGACACTCTCCGGCGGCAATCAGCAGAAGTGCATTCTTGCCCGCTGTCTTTCGGTCGGGCCGCGCATTCTCTTGCTCGACGAGCCGACGCATGGCGTCGACGTGCGCACCAAGGAGCAGGTCTACGAGATCATTCGCCGGCTTGCCGACGACGGGATGTCGATCATCGTCGCGTCATCCGACATGCTCGAGCTGTTCCAGATCGCCTCGCGCATCCTCGTGCTGTCCAACGGCCGCGTCGGCGGTCTGCACAAGGTGGGAGAAACCACGCCGGTCGACCTGATGCGCGATGCGTTCCGGCACCTGAACTGAGGCGCCGCCGCTCGGCGATGCCGGCTCAAAGGGGGCGGTCGGACTGCGGCTGTGTCGAACCGCGCTCGACGAGCGAGACCGGCAGGGTGATGTTGGAGATCTCGGCATCCGGCGCGTCAAGACGGCGGACCAGGAGGTCGACGGCGTCTCGGCCCAACTGGCCGAGCGGCTGCCGTACGGTCGTCAGGTTGAGAAGCGGCCAGCCCGACCATTGCATGTCGTCGAACCCCATGACCGACATGTCTTCCGGCACGCGGATGCGCATTTGCCGCAGGGCGCTGAGTGCGGTCATGGCGATCAGATCGTTGACGCAGACGACCAGCGACACGTCGCGCCGGCCCAGGGCGTCGAAGGCGTCCGATGGGAGACTGGGAACCAGCGGGACCTCGATGTCCCAGACGATGTCGAGGCGGCCCTGTGCCGCTTCGATGAAGCCCTCGTGCCGCTCGCGGCTGCTGTAGAGGCTTTGCAGCCCCGAGAGCAGTCCGATGCGGCGGTGGCCGAGGCCGATGGCGTGCTCGGCGAGCAAGCGCCCGCCGCCGCGATGGTCGGCATAGACGGAGTCCATCCCGTCCATCGGCTGGTCGATGACGATCAGGGGCAAGGCCCGACGGTCCGATGCGGCTCGTGGCGAAGCAAGAACGGCAATGGCACCATCGACGCCGTGGTCGGCCAGCATGCGGATAGCCTCGGCCTCCCGGGTAGCGGTCTGCAGCCCGGAATCGATGACGAAGGTGGCAAAGCCGTGCTCTTCTGCGCGCTGCTGCACCGCCTGGGCGATTTCCGGGAACACCGGGCTGAGCAGCGAGGGCATGATGCAGCCGATGACGTTGTTGCGTCCGGTCTTCAAGGCACGAGCCACCCGGTTGCGGCTGTAGCCCAGCTCGCGCGCCACCCGGCGCACATGCGCATCGACCTCCGGCGTCACCTTGTTGAGGTTGTTGAGAACATAGGAAACCGTCGCTTGCGACACGCCTGCCGCCTTCGCCACGTCCTTGATCGTTGGAGTTCTCTCGCCGGACTTTTCCGCCGCCATCGCGCCACTCAGAAACTACCCAATTTGGTTTAATCGTGTAAATCCAGCCTTGACAAGATCGCCGATATTAAGAAATCTCCGTTTACACGTTTAAATGAGGCGCTTCACTGGCGACCCGGCAACGGCACGACGGTTCGTCAGCGCAGGGGATGCGCGTGTCGTCACTAAGAAGGGGAAATCATGATCCGTTTCGAGACGAGGCGATCCGCCTTGCGCGCCGGTCTGGCGCTCGCCGCTGCCGGCTTTCTGAGCGTCGTCACCGTCGCCGAGGCCTCGGCTGCCGACAAGATTCTGCTCATCATCAATGGAGCCCTCGGCGACAAGTCGTTCTTTGACTCCGCCAACCATGGCATCGAGCTGATCAAGGCCAAGTATGCCGACAAGGTCGAAACCCGCGTTCTCGAAATCGGCGACGACGCGACCAAGTGGGAACCGGCGCTGCTCGACGCCTCTGAGCAGGACTGGAACCTGATCATCCTCGGAACCTATTCGATCTCGGAAACGCTGGCCGAGGTTGCCAAGCAGTATCCGGACAAGAAGTACATCCTGTTCGATGCCTCGGTTCCCTATGAGGACGGCGGCTACGACAACGTCTATTCGATTTCCTACAAGCAGAACGAAGGCTCGTATCTCGGTGGCGTTTACAACGCCGAGCTCTTGAAGTCGGGCAAGCTCAAGGGCGATATCGGCTCTTCGCTGGGCTTCCTCGGCGGCATGGACATCCCGGTCATCAACGATTTCCTGGTCGGCTACATCGCCGGCGCCAAGTCGGTGACGCCGGACATCAAGGTGGCCGTCTCCTACGTCGGCTCGTTCACTGACGCCGCCAAGGGCAAGGAACTCGGTCTGGCTCAATACCGCGCCGGCGTCGGCATCGGCTTCACCGCCGCGTCCCAGGCCGGTCTGGGGCAGCTGTCGGCCGCCAAGGAGACGGGCAGGTATGTGCTCGGCGTCGATTCCGACCAGGAAGCCATCTTTGCCGGCAGCGATCCGGCCATCGCCTCTCAGGTGGTCAGCTCGGTGCTGAAGAACGTCGATGTCAGCCTGTTGCAGGCCTATGACAAGTATGTTGCGGGCGAACTGAAGTTCGGGTCCGTCGAAAGCCTCGGCCTGGCCGAAGGCGCCGTCGGTCTGGTCGAAAGCGGCAACTACGAGAAGCATGCCACGCCGGAGCTCCTTGCGGCCATCAAGACGGCAAAGGAAAAGATCGCCAGTGGCGAGATTGAAGTGCCAAGCGCCTTCGGCATGTCCAGCGACGATCTCAACGCCCTGCGCAACTCCGTGAAGCCATGACAGATCGACGCGACGATGGGGAGCGAGCCGGCGGGCCAGCGCCCGTCGTCGCGTTCGACCATATTTCAAAAACCTACGCCAACGGCACCGTGGCGCTCCGCGACGTGTCCTTCTCGATTCCCGCGCGGACCATTCATGCCATTTGCGGCGAGAACGGCGCCGGCAAATCGACGCTGATGAAGATCCTGTTCGGCCTCGAAGGGCCGACGGCCGGGCAGGTCTTGCTCGATGGCCAGCCGGTATCGACCGCCACGCGCGATTTTGCTGGGCGCCACGGTATCGGCATGGTGCATCAGCACTTCTCGCTCATTCCGACCTTGTCGGTGACCGAGAACATCATCCTCGGTCATGAGCCCAAGAAGGGCGTCTTGATCGATCGTGCCGCCGCCCGCGCCAAAGTCGAAGCGCTGTCGCAAAGATATGGCCTTGCCGTCGATCCCGACGCCATCACCGGGCGGCTGCCGGTTGCCGCCCAGCAAAAGGTGGAAATTCTGAAGGCGCTGTCGCTCGACACCCGGGTCCTCATCCTCGATGAGCCGACGGCCGTCCTGTCTCCTCCCGAGATCAACGAGCTGTTCAACAGGCTGCGTGATCTCAGGGACCACGGCATCACCATTCTGTTCATCTCGCACAAGCTCAACGAGGTGCGCAGCCTTGCCGAGTCGGTGACGGTCCTGCGGGCCGGCCAGGTGGCTGGCGCCGCTCGCCTCGCCGACGTGCCCGACAACATGATCATGCAGATGGTGATGGGGCGCCCGGTGGAGATCACGCGCCGAGAGCCGCGCCAGGTGACCGGCGAGCCGCTGCTCGCCATGTCCGGCGTGAGCCTCGCCTCGCGTGATCCGGCCGACCGGTTGCGAGACATCGACCTCGTCATTCATCCCGGCGAGATCGTCGGCGTTGCCGGTGTCGACGGCAGCGGCCAGCGCGGGCTGGTGTCGCTGGTCACCGGGGCCGCTCGACCGGGGGCGGGCTCGATAAGCTTCGATGGCGAGGACATGGCCGCCGCGTCGACCGCGCGCTGGCGGGCTCGCGGCATGGCGCATCTTCCCTCCGACCGCTTTACCCAGGGCGGCGTGCCGGCCCTGACGCTGATCGAAAACGCCATCGCCGGTACCGACGGCGACCGGCGCTTTCAG
Source organism: Pleomorphomonas sp. T1.2MG-36 (assembly GCF_950100655.1). Lineage (NCBI taxonomy): Bacteria > Pseudomonadati > Pseudomonadota > Alphaproteobacteria > Hyphomicrobiales > Pleomorphomonadaceae > Pleomorphomonas > Pleomorphomonas sp. T1.2MG-36. The sequence continues at coordinate 5,005 of NZ_CATNLY010000023.1, read as the reverse complement.
CGCGGTCCCTTTCTTCGCAGCGGGGCCATCTCCGAGGCCGTCGCGGGCATGGTCGAAGACTACTCGGTTCGGGCCCTGTCGATCGGCGAAAGGCTCGACTCGCTATCGGGCGGCAACGTGCAGAAGCTGATCGCCGCGCGCGAGCTGGCGACCGAGCCGCGTTTCCTGATCGCCGACCAGCCGACGCGCGGTATCGACGTCGCCGCCGCCGCCTTCATCCACAAACGCATCGTCGACGCTGCCGAACGCGGCGCAGCGGTGCTGCTCGTCACGGCCGATCTCGACGAACTCCTGCGGTTGTCCGATCGGGTCGTTGTGATGTTCGGCGGCCAGATTACCGCCGTGCTCGCCAACGAAGCGCACCTGACGCCGGAACGGCTCGGTCCCTTTATGCTCGGCCTGGAGGATATGCCATGAACCGAGCCTTTCTGGCCGGCCTCGTCCGCTTTGCGATAACGCTGGCGGTCATCGGCGCGGTGCTCCTGGCGGTCCTGATTCCTTTCGCCTTGCCGCACGAACATCCCGGCACGGTGATCGCAGCCTTTCTGTTCGGGCCGCTGTCGAGTCTCCGGCATCTTGGCAACGTCGCCGAGTATGCGACACCCATTGCGTTCACCGGCCTTGCCGCCACGGTGGTGTTCCGCTCCGGTCTGTTCAATCTGGGCATCGAGAGCGGCGTCTTTCTGGGCGGCCTCGCCGCCACCACGGCGGCGCTGCTGCTGCCGTCCTTCGGACCGTTCACGCCGCTTGTCGCCATCTTGGTCGGCGCCGTCGTCGGCAGCATATCCTGCATCGTGCCCGGCGAACTTCGCCTTCGCTGGGAAGCGCCGGAAATGGTGACCTCGCTGGTGCTCAACTTTGCCATCCTTTACGCTGGCGTGTTCTTCCTCAACTACTACCTGCGCGATCCGGCCGCCGGCTCGCTGATGTCCTACCGCATCCCCGCCGACGCCAAGCTTGACCGCCTGCTGGCGGGAACGCGGCTCAACTCGGGTGCCATCGTGGCGCTGGTCGCCTGTCTCGCCGGCGGCGTCTGGCTCTATTTCACGCGCTCCGGCCTCAACCTGCGGATCGTTGGGCAAGGACCGGTCTTCGCCTCGCATCTCGGCCTGCCGTCCCGGCGGATCATCATGCAGGCGCAGATCGTCGGGGGCATGATTGCCGGCATGGCCGGCGCCATCCAGGTGCTGGGGCTTTATCCGCGCTTTTCGTGGACGCAGCTGCCCGGGCTCGGCTGGACGGGCATCATCATCGCCATTCTGGCTCGGGAGAATCCTTTCTACGTCGTACCTGCCGCCCTGTTCCTGGGCTATCTGCAGGTCGGCGGCGACTTTCTGGCCCGCGATATCGGCATCCCGAGCGAAGTGGTCGGCCTGATCACGGCCGCCATCATGCTCGCCGTCACGGCGACCGCCATTTTCCAACATCCCGCCGTGCTTCGGCTGATCCGTCGGATACGGCAGGTGGAGGCCGCGCGATGACCGGTCTTCTCAACATCGTCGCCGATCCCGCGACCTTCGCAACGGTGCTGCGCGTCATGACGCCGCTGCTGATCGCCGCGCTCGGCATCCTGATCTCCGATCGTGCCGGGGTGTTCAACCTCGGCATGGAGGGCATGATGCTGACCGGCGCGCTTGTCGGCGTCCTGGTCAGTGCCTGGACCGGCAGCGCATGGCTCGGACTGCTGGCCGCGGTCGTCGCCGGGGGACTGATGGGCGCGCTGATGGCATTCGCCGTGAATACCCTTGGCGCCAATCTGATTATCACCGGCATCGCGATGAACCTCGCGGCCTCCTCGGGGACGACGCTCGGCCTGTTTTTCGCCACCGGCGACAAGGGCATGTCCGGCGCCCTCAAGAGCGGCGTCATGCCCTCCATCGAGCTGCCTCTCTTGGGCAGCATCCCTGTCATCGGGCCGTTTGTGTCGGGGCATAACGTGCTCACCTACGGCGCCCTTTTGGCCGTGCCGCTGGTCAGCCTGATGATGGCGAGAACGGCGTTCGGCTTGCGCATCCGCGCCGTCGGCGTCGATCCGAAGGCGGCCGCCACCGTCGGCATCTCCGTGAAGCTCATTCAGCTCAAGGCGCTCATCCTCTCGGGCGTGCTCGGCGGCATCGCCGGCGCCTATCTGTCGATGGGCTACGTCTCCTGGTTTGCCCAGGACATGACGGCCGGGCGCGGCTTCATCGCCATCGCCATCGAAGTGATGGGCATGGGCACGGCCTGGGGCACGCTCGCCGCCACCGTCGTCATCGCCATCGCCGAGACGCTGGCCATCACCATGCAGACGCTCGGGTTGCCGAACGAACTGATGCAGATGATTCCCTACGTGGTGCCGATCGTCATTCTGACCATCTGGACCGCCCGCGGCCGCGCCAAGCGCGCCGCCCTCAAGTAATCCACCAAGAACCGATGGGAAATGCCATGAAAGCCTGGGAAGTGACGCGCGATCTCCTGCGACAGACGATGCCGGTCGTCCGCAGCAAGGAGGAACAGACCTGGGATGCCAGCGCTGCCATGGCCGGACAGGACTTCCTGCTCTCCCTGTTCTGGAAGAGCAACGTACCGGGTTCGGCCGCGCCCGAGAACCTGATGGCGGCGGCGCTGCAGTCGCTGGAGAACAAGGGTTACGTTCTGGCTCCCTATTCGGAGCTTCTCAGCGAAGGGCTTGAGGCGCTCGCTGCCGGCGACTTCGAACGCCTCTACACCATCGACATGCGTCTGCGCGTGCTGATGCGGGCGGCCCGGCCGGATCCCAACCACCCGTCGCAGAAAACGGTCCGGCACGCCTCATGGTCCGAGTTCGAGCGCACGGTCGCCTGGCCGGCCGATGTCGGGCCGGCCTATGACGACGCCGAACTCCGGGACCGCCTGGCCGCCGGCTGGCTCGGCCAACTGGTGGGAGCGGCCGCCGGCACGGCTCTCGAAGGCTATTCGGCTGAAAATCTGCTCAAGGTGTTCGGGCCCATCCGCTCCTATGTCCGCGAGCCCAACACCTACAACGACGACATCACCTTCGAGATCGCCTTCCTCGAAGCCTATGGCGCCGAAGGGCCGAGCGTCACTGGCGCCGACATTTGCGAGCGCTGGGCCAGCCTCATCCCGACGGCCTGGTCGGCCGAGGCGATCGCGCTGTCCAGCATGCGCCGGGGGCTGTTGCCGCCGGAGACCGCGACGACCGACAACCCGTTTGACGAGTGGATCGGCGCCCAGATGCGCGGCATCATTTGCGGCATGGTCGTGCCCGGTCGGGCGCGCGAGGCTGCGCGCCTCGCCTGGATGGACGCCGAGGTTTCGCACGCCGGCAACGGCATCCTCGGCGAGGTGTTCAATGCCGTGCTGGCCGCACGCGCCTTTGTCGAGCCGGACGTCCGCTCGTTGCTGACATCGACCATCGCGCTGTTCAGCACCGACACCGAGTATGGCGCCGTGCTCGACTTTGCTTTGAAGGCTTGCGAGGCGGCGTCCGACTGGCGCGATGCCTGGGCCGTCTGCGATGCCCGCTATGTCGAGTACAACTGGATTCACGCCTACCCGAATGCCGCCGCCGAGGTGATCGCCCTTTATTTCGGCAAGGGGGACTTCGACCTCACCCTGGAGATCGTCTGCGGCATCGGTCACGACGTCGACTGCAATGCGGCACAGATCCTCGGCGTGTTGGCCATCGCCAAGGGGAGGGCGGTGATCGCCGATCGCTGGTCGGCGCCGCTCCTGGCCGACGACATCGTCACCTACATGCGGCGGCCGGCCAAGATCTCCTTCGATGCGCTGGTCGATCAGACCCTCGACGCCGTCGTCAAGTGGCGGAAATAGTCGCATCCCACTGGAAATCGGCGCGCGGATAGGGGGCTTCCTATCCGCGACCATCTTGGACACTGCCTCGAAAGGGGCAGTGTTTTTGTTTGCGTCGATCTCGGCCGGAGGCAGTGCCCTCGACGATGGTCGCTTCTTGCCTCGGTGCTGGCAGGCGGGACGAACTCGGCCATACGCTCTGGTCAAATACTTGTACGTGTTGTAAATCTCGTCCGTACGAACGGACCACCAGGTATCATGGAAGCCATCAACCGCACGTCCGCCGAGCCCTACTATCAGCAGCTTAGCCGCATCATCGAGCAGCGCATCCGATCCAATGAGTTGTCACCCGGCGCGCGCCTGCCGTCGGAGAGCGATCTCTGCCGTACGTTCGATCTGTCTCGGTCCACGGTTCGCGAGACGCTGCGCGCGTTGCAGGAGCAGGGGCTGATCAGGATGATCCCCCGGCGCGGGGCCTTCGTCGCGGAGAAAAGCCAGGGCGACTGGATGTTGCAGGTGACGCGCGGCTTCTTCGAGTCGGAGGTGGACGGGACCAGGGCGGTCGACACCACCGTCTTCCGGAGCGGACTGGAGCCGCTGCCGCGCGAGGCGAGCGATGCCCTCGGCCTCGAGCCGGGCGCCGCTGGTTTCATTCTCGAACGGTTGCGCTGTCTCGACGGCCGTCCGGCCGTCTACTCCACCAACTTCATGCCGCCGGAAGTCGGGGCGGCGCTGGCCGGCACCGACGTGCTGCGGGGCACTCAGTCGCTCAACCAGACGCTTCGGGCAGCCGGGTATCAGATTTCCAGCGCGCGCCGCGAGGTGGCCGCCGTCGGTGCGCCGGAGCTGCCCGCCCGCTTCCTCGGCCTCGATGTGCGCGCCCCCGTGCTGCTGATCCGCTCGGTGTCGCGCGGGCCGGATGGTCGCCCGTTCGATTATTACTGGTCTTATGCCCGGTCCGACGTCGTCAAGATCGCCGTCGAGGCGCAGGCCATGGAAGGCGAGTGAGCCCTAGGTGTTTGATCCCAGGCTTTGATGGTGCATTATTTTCCCAAGCTTGGAGGGATGCACTATGGGCCAGGTTCTACACGGCAGCGCCACAACGACAGAGGCAGTCCGTCGAGCGATACAGCATAGTCAAGAGAGCCTGAGAGCGTTGGCCAAGCGCTACGGGATCAATCAAAAGACCGTGGCGAAATGGAAGAAGAGGACC